>JBKEBT010000079.1:0-18541 GCA_047973305.1 Pyrinomonadaceae bacterium | reverse complement strand
CAATAGACCGTCATCATCGGCTGCGACGATAAAACTATTGTGAAGTTGCCCGATTGGCGTGATTTTTGATGCGGAAACATCTTTGAGTTCAATCGATTTCGGAATACTTTCCGCTGAATCCACAGGTGGCAGAACCGCATATTCGTTTGGTTTAGATTTTGTCGTAGTAGTTGGCGTAAGCGAATCTATTTGTTCGCGCACATCACTTAAACGTGTGGCGCTTACAGCAGAAACCGGCGCTTCCTGTTCGTATGATTTTGCGCGAGCAAACGCTTGTGATTCAAAATCGTATGATTCTGCCGGAATTTCAAACTCAAACGACTGCGTAACTGGCACATTATTGTCAGTGTTTACAGCTGTGTCAGAACGTTTGTTTTCCGGCGGTTCACTTTTTTCATCAATCGGCGAAACCGCATTTTGTCGCTCGTTAACCACACCGGAATTCTTCAGCGCGTTTCGAATTGCTTCCGCAATCACTTCTTTAACAGCCTCAGTGCGCCTAAAGCGAACTTCGGTTTTTGCGGGGTGCACATTTACATCAATTTCTTCCAACGGAATCTTCAAAAACAGAAATGCAACAGGATAAACCCCGTGTGGCAAAACAGAACGAAATCCTTCCGAAACGCCACGCGAAATAATCTTATCTTTTACGTGTCTGCCGTTGATAAAAAAGTATTGTGAATCAAGATTTGTGCGCCGCTCTTTTGGCGCGGAAACAAAACCCGTTAGATTTGCAACAAATTCGCGTCCGCCTTCAACCGGCAGCAGCGATTCTACCAACTTGTTACCAAACAATTGATAAGCACGTTCACGAAGACCTTTTGCGGGCGAAACGGCAATGGTTTCGCGTCCGTTGTTTGTTAATGAAAATGCTACTTCCGGGTTTGCGAGTGCAAAATGCGTAACTGCGTTTGTGATGTGAAAATTCTCAGTTGCTTGTGACCGCATAAATTTTCTACGCGCAGGCGTGTTGAAAAATAGGTCTCTAACGTCTATGGTTGTTCCCTTCGGACGTGCCGCTTCATTTACATCAATCAATCTTCCGCCTTCGATTTTTACGCGCGTCGCCGCGCCGGAATCAAACTGTTTCGTTGTTAGTTCAACCCGTGCGACCGAAGCGATGGAGGCAAGTGCTTCGCCACGAAAACCGAGCGTTTCAATCTTACCAAGGTCTTCTTGTGTTGCAATTTTTGAGGTCGCGTGTCTTTCAAACGCCAGAACCGCATCATCGCGAGACATTCCTTTGCCGTCATCAGTTACGCGCATCAAACGCCTTCCGCCAAGTTCAATTTCAACTTTAATTCGTTTTGAACCGGCATCAAGCGAATTTTCAACCAACTCCTTGATTACTGAAGCCGGGCGTTCTACTACCTCGCCAGCCGCAATCTGGTTGATTAGATTGTCCGGAAGAATTTTAATTTCAGCCATTAGTTACAAACTTAGCAATTTACAAAACCAAACAAAAGTTTGGTAACGGATTGTTAACAAATTATTTTTGTGGCACCTAAATAAATCGCCAAGAGCTTTTCATTATCTGCATTGCGAATTCTCAAAGTGTTTGGCAGCGACCCAAAACAAGCTTATTTGAAAGCGTAAGATTAGCTTAGATGCTTTGAACCTTGAACTCACCGCGCCGTTATCAGATCGATGTAAGCGCAGTTTATAAGCATTGATGGTTCAATATTAAGCTTGTTTTTTAGCGTCTCGAGCGCAACTCTGCCATTTTCTTCGGGTTCGTCCGTTTCCAAGACATATTCAAATTCAATAAATTCTCCAAGCGATTTTACGCGGTCAAAATGAATTCGCGTCTGCCCGCAAAACAGAAGCGTTCGGTGTTTTTCGACCTCGCCAATTGTGCCTAGAGCCGCGCTTAATATTTCATTTGTCGAAGCGGCATCCGTTATCGAAGTAATAAGGTATTCGCAAAGCTTTGAATCGGTTTTGTCGACGCGCTTATAAAAGATAAGTTCGGCGGTATTACCGGAAAATTCACGAAGCTTTAATCTGCCGTTTGAAGAATTATAAATCGTATCTTTTTGAATCAAAACACCGCCGATTTTGTCCGCTAATTCATTTGCAGCTTTTAGTTGCAGTTTAAAGTCGTAAGCTTTTGCCTTAAGTTCGATGTTTTTGCGCATTCCCTTAATCTCGAATTTCTGAATCGACATCGGGGTCTTTGCGAACTCTCAGCAATTGAATTCGTTTTGAATCAGCTTTTACAATTTGAATTTCAAGCCCGCGAAGGTGCAACATTTGTTTTGCTTTTGGAATGTAACCCACATCGCGTGTTATTAACCCCGCGATTGTTGCGAAATCGTCATCTTCAATCTCTAAATCAAAAAGTCGTTCGATTTTTCCGATTTCCGTTGATGCCAAAACATCGAAATAGCCACCGCCGCAATCAACAATTTCACTTGTCGGTTCGTTCGAATCTTCGTCTTCTATTTCGCCAACTATAACTTCCAAGATATCTTCAACCGTGACAAGCCCAGCTACTCCGCCATATTCATCAATAACGACGGCTATTTGCGCGTGATTCAACTGCATGGAACGTAAAAGCCGCGATACTAATTTCGTTTCGGGAACAAAATAAATAGGACGAATTATTCCCTTAACAGTTCGCGATTCCTTGCTCTCAGCCCATACGTTAAGAATATCGCGAACGTAGATAACGCCATCTATATTGTCGATATTTTCTGTGTAAACAGGCAGGCGCGAAAATTTTTGTTCTATCATTAAATCACGCGCTTCTTTTATTGTTGCATCACTTGTGATTGCCACAATATCGGTGCGCGGTGTCATAATTTCATCAACTTCGGTATCGCCAAATTCAAAAATATTCTCAAAAAGTTCGCGTTCGTCCTTTTCGATAATTCCTTCCGCCTCGCCAACATCCATCAATGCCTGAATATCATCGGGGTCATCAGGTTGGCGTTCATCCGGCTCAGATTTTTCAGGTTCTGAACTGGTCGAAACCTGCCTTCCGCGAAACGAAGGTTCAACCGGGTCTGCTAAACTCGGCAAAATGCTATAAATTGGTCGCACAAACGGCAGCATAATCAATAATTTTTTTTCGGGGTTGGAAAGCGTTATCAAGCGCGGAATAATTTGCCTGAAAAGCGCGGATAAAAATAGCCCGATAAGCAGCGAATAAAGAAGCATTCGCAAGGAATTTTGCGTGAAGCGATAGACGATTAAAACAACAATCACAGAAAAAGCGATAAGGACAATTTGAATTGCGGAAGAAAGTGCAAAACGAAAACGGGGGCGATTTTCCGTAATCTCTTTTAGAAACGGAATTGAACGCGCATTTTCATTTTCTTCTGCATCGGCAAATAGGCGTCGTAAGCTGATATCGCTTAGCTGAGAAAACGACATATCCACCGAAGCAAGCGCGGTAAGCGCCAGCAAGAGAAGTGCGGCAATTGAAATTTCGATTACCATTTTTCTGTGGGTTTGTTTTTAATAAGTTTTGGCAAAATAACTTCTTTGTTTCCCTAAGTTACCAAATTCCAAATTAACCATAGGCTACGACAAATCTCCGGCTGCGTCAGAATCAAGAATCCAAATCGCCTTATCTTCATCAATGCCTTGAGCGGGGAATTTTACAATATTTTGTGCGCCTTCCAAAACTTCTTTAACGGCATCAGCCTTTTCTTCGCCGAAAACTATAAACATAACTTTTTCCGCCGAATTTATCGTCGGAAATGTAAAAGTTAAACGGTTTACGTCAAGCCGTTCGACATAGGTTGCTGTACATATCGCGTTTTCTTCAGCCAACGCAGAAGAATTCGGAAACAAAGATGCTGTATGACCATCTTCGCCAAGCCCCAACAGCACCAAATCAAACTTTGGAAATTCGCCCTCGCCCAATTCAAAAAAACTTACGATTGTTTTTTGATAAGTGCGGGCAACATCCATTGGGTTGATAATTTCAGTGCGCCAATGAAAGATGTTTTCATCTGGAATTTCAAGCGGCTTAAAGATTGCTTGGCGCGCCATTTGGTAGTTGCTTTGATCCGACATTGGCGAAACATCGCGTTCATCGCCAAAGAAGAAAAAGACTTTCATCCAATCAACTTCCGTTCGATAATCGTCACTAGACAAAAGCGCATATAAGCCGCGTGGAGTTATGCCACCGGAAAGCGCGACCGTAAAACGTCCGTTTTTCTTAATTGCTTTATTTGCAGTTGCGATGAACTCTTCTGCAGCATTAATTTCCGCATCTTCAAATCCGGAAAATTTCCTTATCTCACTCATGCAATATCATTTTTCCATGAATGCCCAAATCTTTCGAGCAATTCATCTGCTTCTTCGGGTCCCCAAGAACCCGATTCATAATTGGGGAATCCCCTTGCCGGCAACGCCTCCCAAACGTCAAGCACCGGGGTAACAATTTGCCAACTTGCCTCAACCATATCGGCGCGCTGAAATAAAGTGGCGTCGCCAATCATACAATCATACAAAAGTCTTTCATAGCCGGTCGAAACGCGTTCGCCAAAGTGCTCAGAATAATCGAAATCCATATCCACAGCGCCCATGTTTACGATGGGACCGGGGATTTTCGCACCGAAGTGTAGCGTGATTCCTTCATCCGGTTGTATATGTAATACGATTCTGTTCGTAGTAAGTTTTTCTACCGGAGTGTCGCGAAACAAAACAAACGGTGCCTTTTTAAACTGAATAACAATCGTAGTGTGCTTTCGCGGCATCCGTTTTCCAGTTCGTATATAAAAAGGTACACCCGCCCAGCGCCAATTGTCGATTGAAAATCGCATTGCCGCATAAGTTTCCGTGTTTGAATCCGGGGCGATATTTTGTTCGTCGCGATATGCAACGACCTGTTTGCCGTCAATTTCCCCTGCGCCGTATTGTCCGCGCACGGAAAGATTTAACACGTCTTCCGGCGAATAGGGCTGTATTGCCTGCAAAATTTTCGCCTGTTCGTCACGCACCGCGTTCGCTTCAAATGAAACAGGCGGCTCCATTGATGTAAGCGTAATCAGCTGAAAAATATGATTTGGAACCATATCACGCAACGCACCGGCTTTATCATAATAGCCGCCACGTTGTTCAACACCCAAAGTTTCTGCAACGGTAATTTGGACGTAATCGATATAGTTTCGATTCCAAATCGGCTCAAAAATGCTGTTCCCAAAGCGAAACACTAAAATATTTTGAACGGTTTCCTTTCCCAAATAATGATCGATACGGTAAATTTGATCTTCTTTAAGCAATCTCAAAAGATCGGAATTTAGCTGTTTTGCCGATGCTAAATCGCGTCCAAACGGTTTTTCAAATATAAATCTTCGCCAATTTGTGCCGGTTTCGACGCCTAAGCCGTTTGAACAGATCTTTGTGGCTACATCAAGAAACAGTGATGGCGGAATGGCAAGATAGAAAAAGTAGTTCTTCGGAATTTTGAATTTGTCCGTTTGTTTATCAAGCAGTTTCTTAATATCGCCAAAAAGGAGTTTGTCGTCATCAAAATCGCCACCGGTGTATTCGATTCGTTCTTTAAACCAGCTAACAAGCGTTTCATCAATGCTTTCGCCAACAAATTCACGTAAATCGGTAATAAGTTCTTCGCGGAATTTTTTGCTTGTCATTTCCTGTCTGCCTACGCCGATTATCGTAAATTCTTCGGGCAAATAGCCGTCTTTTGCCAAATAGTAAAGTGATGGAAAAAGTTTACGTTTTGTTAAATCGCCGGTAGCACCAAAAATAACCATCGCGCACGGGTCGGCTTGTTTGATTTTTCGTGTTGTCATTGGTTAATAAAGATTTTATCACGGAGACAAAGTTCAATTGAATTCATTTCGCCGTCATCCGTTTCGTGGTCATAGCCCAGCAAATGCAAAATGCCGTGCAGTATTAATTGCTTTATTTCTACTCCTAAATCCAAATCGTTTTCGGTTGCCTGTTTTTGTGCTTGTTCAACTGAAATCACCACTTCGCCAAGAAATTCTTCGTTTTCTTCGAATTCTTCATTTTCATAAGGAAATGAAAGCACATCGGTCGTTGCATTCTTATTTCGAAACGAAGAATTTAACGAAATCATTTGGTTGTCATTAACAAAAACGACCGTGATAACTCTTGAGCAAAGCTCGGATATATTTGCTTCCAAATCCGAAAAATATTGTTCAAATTCCGGCGCGTCCTTTTTATCTAGCAGTTCGAGACCTAATAAATTTATCATAACGAACGTAAAAAGATATTTGAGAACCTGCAACGTTACAGATTGAGCGACGAATTTCGAATGCCGATTATAACCCGCACATTCAAAAAAGCACACGTCATTAAAAAAAAGATTCTTTCCGTTGCGTGCACAAACTTTAACTCGCGAAAAGTTACGCTGTACGAATTCGTTTGCCGAAAAGCTGATCAAGCCTAATTCCAACTTTACTAGAATTTGAGTCAGTTATTCTTGGAATGCAAACGATATTGCGACTCGTGGAACTGCAGCACACGTTATCTCGGCGCATTATGTTCCCGTTTTGGGGATTGGCGTGGAAATTTCGATTTGCCCGATGATTGGTGGAAGATTTAGCGTGATTCCGTGGCACTCAAAACGACTAATCGATAACACTAATCGGCAAAATTATCGGAATAACGAGTATTTTTGGTGTGCGTTTCGTAGGCTTTCACAATCATTCTAACAAGTTTATGGCGTACCACGTCTTTTTCGGAAAAATACACAAAATTAATTTCTTCAATTCCTTTTAAGATTTTTTGCACCTCAATCAAACCGCTGTGTTGCCCACGGGGCAGGTCGATTTGGGTTTGATCGCCTGTGACAACAGCTTTTGAACCAAACCCGATTCGTGTTAGAAACATTTTCATTTGCTCTCCGGTTGTGTTTTGAGCTTCATCCAAAATTATAAAAGCATCGCTAAGTGTGCGCCCGCGCATAAAAGCAAGCGGTGCAATTTCGATGATTCGTTTTTCCAGCATTTTTGTAACTCGTTCTGCATCCACAAGGTCGAAAAGAGCGTCGTAAAGCGGACGCAGATATGGATCGACTTTATCTTGAAGATCGCCGGGCAAAAACCCGAGTCTTTCACCCGCTTCAACCGCGGGGCGCGTTAGAATAATTCGCGAAACTTGTTTTTGAAAAAGCGCCTGAACTGCAAGTGCGACCGCGAGAAAACTTTTACCTGTACCCGCAGGACCTATTCCGAATACTAAATCATAATCGTGAATGGCATCAATATATCGGCGTTGATTGGCAGATTTTGCCGCAACAATCTTTTTGCCCGAAGGGTTAAATCGGGCACGCGTAAAATGTTCTTTCAGCGAAAACGCGCGATCCTCCGAAATTTGTCGGAAAGCATCACGCAGTTCCTTGTCGCTAAAAGAATTACCTTCCTGATACAGCTCGGAAAAATCGGAAAAGATCGTTTTTATAACCGCAACATCAGCAGGTTCACCGCTAATTTGAAGGTCATTGCCACGGGCGTTAATTCTTACGTCAAACAAAGATTCCAAGAAGTTCAGGTTTGCATCATTTACGCCGAACAGGGTTTCAAGGGCGCGTAGCGGTAAGTTTACTTTTTCGGTTTCGCTCAATTGTTCGGTGGTTCACCTCTGTTAAATTTGTTGCTTTCTGTATTTTTGAGGCTACTAAAATGCAATACAAACTGCAAGATTTTGCGACGTAGAATTTTAACACGCAAGTTTCCGCCCTATTTACCGAGGCGTAACCGAGTAGGATTTTGCTATTTATTACTTAATTATGGCTTTGGTTTCGGGAGTTTTTATGCGGCAGGGTTTTAACTGCGGAAATCGCCCGTTGAGCTTTTGCGAATCCGGAAGCGAATATGCTACTCTTTCTCTTTTGTAAATATCAATTTATCAATGTTTTTGGCATTAAACAGGAGCAGATTAAGAAATGTCTAATACTGAAACTCAACAGGCTGGAACAATCGTACAGGTTATTGGACCGGTAGTTGACGTAGAATTTTCCAACAACTATTTACCGCCTATTTATCAAGCTCTTCGGGTTACTTCCGAAGGATTTGACGTGACCGAGGAAATTAATGTGGTCGCGGAAGTGCAGCAACATCTTGGTGAAGGACGCGTTCGCGCGGTTTCAATGCTTCCCACTGACGGAATGGTGCGCGGAATGAAGGTGATTGACACCGGCGGACCGATTACGGTTCCTGTTGGTGATGCAACGCTTGGGCGCGTAATGAACGTAATTGGTGAACCGGTTGATGAGCTTGGTGAACTTGATGCAAAAACGCGGTATCCGATTCACGCACATGCGCCGGCTTTTGAAGATCAATCCACCGAACTCGAAATGTTTGAAACCGGAATTAAGGTCATTGATTTGGTGCAACCATTTCTTCGCGGTGGGAAAATAGGATTATTTGGTGGCGCGGGTGTTGGAAAAACCGTTCTTATTATGGAACTGATTAACAACGTGGCAAAAGGGCGCGACGGTTTTTCGGTTTTTGCCGGCGTTGGCGAACGCACGCGTGAAGGGAACGATCTTCTTCGTGAAATGGTTGAATCGCAAGTTATAAAATACGGCGATGGTTTCATGAAAGATTTCAACGAAAATCACAGTTTTGATCTCTCAAAGGTTGATAAGAACGCAATTAAAGAATCAAAGGTTTCTCTGATTTACGGGCAAATGACCGAACCGCCCGGCGCGCGTCTTCGCGTTGCGCTTTCCGGGCTTACGGTTGCGGAATATTTCCGCGATCAAGGAAACGATGTACTCTTCTTTGTGGACAACATTTTCCGCTTTACGCAAGCCGGTTCGGAAGTGTCCGCACTTCTGGGACGTATGCCTTCGGCGGTAGGTTATCAACCGAATTTGGCAACGGAAATGGGCGAAATGCAGGAACGAATTACATCGACAAAAACCGGTGCTATTACATCAATTCAAGCGGTTTATGTTCCTGCGGATGATTACACTGATCCGGCGCCGGCGACAACATTTGCGCATTTAGACGCAGTAACGGCGCTTTCACGTCAGATTGTTGAGCTTGGAATTTATCCCGCGGTTGACCCGCTTGCATCGAATTCCCGAATTCTTGATCCGCAAATTGTCGGCGATGAACACTATGACACGGCACAAAGCGTAAAGCAGATTCTTCAACGCTACAAAGACCTTCAGGATATTATTGCAATTCTTGGGCTTGATGAGCTTAGCGAAGAAGATAAATTGACAGTTGCGCGCGCCAGAAAAGTTCAAAGATTTTTCTCGCAGCCGTTCCACGTTGCAGAGCAGTTTACGGGTATGGAAGGGCGCTATGTAAAAATCGATGAAACCATTAGGGGCTTTAGGGAAATTATCGAAGGTAAGTGCGATGATCTTCCGGAGCAAGCTTTCTATATGGTTGGAACAATTGAAGAAGCACGCGAAAAAGCCAAAAAGATGGCGGCAGGAGCTTAAACGTGATAAATCTTGAAATAGTTACACCTGAAAAAAAAGTGGTGGATGAGGCAGTTGATTCCGTTCGTGTTCCTACTTCAAACGGCGAAATAGGCTTGCTTCAGAATCACGCACCTTTGATTTCGGCGTTGGGTCCGGGAATTTTGACATATACAAAAGGCGGAACCAACGAACAATTGGTTATTTCAGGCGGATTTGTGGAAGTAAGTTCGGATAAGGTTTCGATTCTTGCGGATGTTGCCGAAACGGCTTCGGACGTTGACGTTGATGCGGCAAAAGCAGAGCTCGGCGAGGCTCAAAAGGTTTTGGGCGAGTGGAAAGGTACCGAAGAAGAATTCGAAATTGAAATCGAACGATTAGGACGCGCACAAGCTCGTTTACAATTGGCGGGCAAAAACTAAATTTTAGGTTTTTAGTTGGAAATGAAGCGGGAAAGCGTGTCTTTCCCGTTTTTTGTGTTTTTTGAAGGGCTTTCAGTTTGTAACAACCTTTCGCCAATTGGGCGGTTGTAAACGGCAGAAAATTTAACAATGAAAAAAAGCGACATTGATGATTACAAGGCGATAAAGACCGGCGCACCGGGATATGTAACGCTTTCACGCGGACTTTTTGAAATTTCCGGCACAGAGGCAACGCAGTTTCTAAACGGACTTGTAACAAATGATGTTGCAAGACTCGCGGAAGGTGAACAAATCGAAGCCGTATTCCCAACCGTAAACGGACGCGTTTTTGCATTTGCGCGAATCGCAAAAAAAGGAGAAACATTTTTGCTGGAAACTGAAGGCGCGACGCGTGAAAAGGTTTTTGAGAATCTTTTTCGTTTCACGTTTGCGGGGGATTTTAGCTTGCGCGATTTTTCCGATGATTACGTTTTTATAAGGCTTTTCGGTGATGCGAACAAATTGAATTTGCGCGGAATAAGTTTTGCAAATGATTTCTTTATGTCTCCGGAAGTGTTTGAAGAGTTTAGGGTGTTGGCAAAAGATTTCATCGAAATTTCCGATGAATTGTACGAACTTCTTCGTGTTGAAGCGGGAATTCCGATTTATGGAAAAGATATGAACGAAGAAACAGTGGTGCCGGAAATCGCGGGTTCTGAAGCGATAAGCTATAACAAGGGCTGTTATATCGGGCAAGAAGTTATCGCAAGAATTCACTTTCTCGGGAAACCGGCAAAACGTTTTTCACTGCTGCAATTCTCAGAAGGCGCAGATTTTGAATCCGTTAATAGAAAACTTAAAGAAGGAAATAATTCGCTAGAAACTTTGGAAGGGAAAAATGCTGGGTTTTTAACATCCGTAGCGTTTTCGACACCAAATAATCGAATTGTTGCGCTCGGGTTCTTGCGTACCGCCGCCGTGGAATCTGCAAATCCGTGGTTTTTCGGCTATGAAATCGAATCCATTTTTCAGACGGAAACCGATGTGGCGTGATTGTTTATCGGACATTGATATTCGATAATCAAAAATATCATGGAAGATTACCAAAATTTGAAATTGGCTTACAGCATAATTCAATCTTTGCTAAAAGCAAACGAATCTCTAAATGATTTGCTTGCAATTTTGGCGCACACCTTGGATAAGGAAACCGTTGAGGCTCTGACGCTTACGAAAGAGTGGGAGAGTTATATGGAGGCAAAGCGCGAACTAGAGCGGGCGCAGGTGCAGATAGAAGAATTTACGAATGAATTAAATTCGATAGAAATCGCGATAGAAGAAGGCTAAATCCGCGCGTTCGGAGAAATAAGATGAAAGAACAAGAAGAATCGGAAAATACTTTGGATATTTTGATAATCGGTGCCGGTCCGGCAGGAATCGCATCAGCGTATGAAGCAAAAAAGGCGGGATTTTCCTATGTTGTAATCGAAAAAGGTTTAATTGGAAACACAATTTACAACTATCCGGTAGGTCTTACGGTATTTTCGACGGTTGACGAATTGGAATTTCGCAAAAATGATTTAACGCCTGCCCGTGAAAAACCCACACGTGAAGAGCTTTTAAGCTACTACGTAAAGTTCGTTTTGGATAACGGCTTGATTGTTAAAACCCAAGAAACTGTTGAAAGCGTGGAAAAGGCAGTTTTTGGTTTTAATGTAATTACGGATAAAGAAAGCTTTAAAACCAAACGGGTTTTATTTGCAACAGGCGCGATGGATTACCCAAGAGAATTGGGGGTTCCCGGTGAAGATTTACCGAAAGTTTTTGATCATTTCAGAGAGACGTATCCATGGGTTCGCAAAAAGGCTTTGATTGTTGGCGGTGGAAATTCCGCAGGTGAAGCCGCGCTTTTTTTGGCTGATGAAGGCGCAGAAACCACGCTCGCAATTTTTCGCGATGACTGGGAAAATAACGATCCGAAACAAGGTTGCATAAAGTATTGGGTTAAAGAACCGCTTGAAAAGCAGCTTGAAAAACGGTGCCTTAATTTATTTTTCTTGGGCAAAGTTTTAGAGATTAAAGAAAAATCCGTGTTGCTTGCCGATGAAAACGGCGAAACGGTCGAATTGGAAAACGACGTTGTATTCGTTTTGATTGGGGCGGATGCCGATTTGGAAATGCTTAAGAGACTTGGAGTTGAAACCGAAACAGGCAAATACGGTGTTGTGCCTATTTATGACACCCAAACTTTTGAAACAAATGTGCCGGGTATTTATGTCGCCGGGCATTTTACGCATCAGCGCCATATAAAAGGTGCGATTGATGCCGGAAAATCAATAATTCCTCAAATCGCCGCCCGACTTGAAAAAGCCGCGCAAAAAAGCTGATTTGTCTTAATTGTCGTAGATTGTTGCTTAAAGTCCGGTTTCGGTTACCGAAGTTTCGCGTCTTGAAACGCCGGATTGTTTGGCTGCCTTTACTACGGCTTTGGCAACCGCTTTTGCCACGCGTTTATCGAACACTGAAGGAATAATGTAATCTGCGTGAAGTTCGTTGTCCTTCACAATTGTTGCAATCGCATACGCCGCAGCAAGTTTCATTTCCTCATTGATGCGCGAAGCACGGCAATTTAGTGCGCCCTTAAAGATACCCGGAAAACACAAAACGTTATTTATTTGGTTTGGATAATCTGAACGCCCGGTAGCCATTACGGCAACCAACCCTTCGGCATCTTCGGGGTAAATTTCCGGCACGGGGTTGGACATTGCAAAGATAACAGGGTCTTTTGCCATTCCCTTAAGATCTTCGCGATCTATTACCCCGGGAACCGAAAGCCCAAAGAAAACATCTGCGCCTTTTATTACATCGTGAATCGTGCCTTTTTCTTTATTTGGATTGGTGTTGCGCGCAAACCAATCCTTAACCCAATTCATATTTTCGGTTCGTCCCTTATAGAGCGCCCCTTTTGTATCGCAACCCACAACATTCTTTACACCTGCCGCCATCACGATTTTTGAACAAGCAACGCCTGCCGCCCCGATTCCACTTACAACAACTTTTACATCCTCCATTTTTTTTCCGACAATTTTAAGCGCATTTATAAGAGCCGCAAGCACGACCACTGCGGTTCCGTGCTGATCATCGTGAAAAATTGGAATATCAAGCTCTTCTTTCAATCTGTCTTCAATTTCAAAGCAGCGCGGAGCCGAAATATCTTCAAGGTTTATGCCTCCAAAACCCACTGAAAGATTCTTGATGGTTTGTATGATTTCGTGCGGATCGGTTGTGTCCAAGCAAATCGGGAAGGCATTTACGCCGGCAAATTCTTTAAACAACTGCGCCTTTCCTTCCATAACGGGAAGTGCCGCCGCGGCGCCGATGTTTCCGAGCCCCAAAACAGCAGTGCCATCAGTAATAATCGCCACAGTATTTTGTTTAATTGTCAGGGTGTAAACTTTTTCGGGATCTTTATGGATTGCTTCGCAAACACGCGCAACGCCCGGTGTATAAGCCATCGAAAGATCATCACGAGTTTTTAACGGAATCTTTGAGTTGATCTCAATTTTTCCGCCAAGATGCATCAAAAACGTACGATCGGAACGATGTATAACGCTTGCGCCTTCGATTTCGTTAACCGTTTTGATTATTTCGCGGCTGTGTTCTTCGGAATAGGCATTTACGGTTATGTCGCGAACGATAAAGCCGTCACCGATTCTAACAATATCGATTGCGCCCAGGTCGCCGCCTGCTTCGCCGATTGCGGTTGTAATTACGCCGAGCTTACCCGGCTTATTACTGATTTTTGTTCTGATTGTTGTGCTGAAACTGGGACTTGGTGTATGTTTTTCGGTCACGTTTTGAAGCTCCTTCAAAATAACGAACCGATAGATTAACTTAACATAAAGCTTCACACAAGTTGTGGCGAATCTAGTTAGAAGGGCGAATAAGCACTTTGAATACGCCTAATATGCAAACCTTATCCGATGCAAAAAATTCAGTTTCAAAGTTTTCGTTTGCGGGGCGAAGCTCTGTTCGCGCACCTCTACGAAAATATTTGCGAAACAATAAACGGTTGTTTTCTACCGAAACAAGCACCAAATCACGATCACGCGCAAACGCACGCGTTTCAAAAAGTGCAATATCACCTTCACAAATGTGAAATTCCAGCATGGAATCATCAGGCACTTGGTAGGCTTTTATTTCACGTGACGATTCAACACCGAGTTCATCGTGGGAAAATGAAAATTTTTCCGGTTGCGAATCTTCAGCTAGATCATCAAAAAAATCGATTGTTTGTGCAAAAGATTCCGCGTGAGTGGTTTGTCGTAGGCTGATTCTAAATGAGCCACCCTCGCGTATGCGTTTCAAAAATCCTTGCTTTTCCAAAGCTTCGATGTGTTTTGCAATTGCGCCTTTTGAACGCAAACCAAGTTCGCGGGCAATTTGCTGGTATGAGGGGCAGTATTTTTGTTCCAGCATAAAACGCCGAATGTATTCAAGTACGTCGCGTTGTTTTTTTGTACTCGGCAGCAACATAAAACTTTACACAATTAAAGTATGTATCATTCAATCTTGGCACAAAATACGCTCACAATAAATTCGTAGAATATTATTTTGGTTTGAAATTCTTGACCTAGTTTGTACATATTATTAGAATTATGTTTACATTTTGCGACTTTCAATAAAAGTTTTTTATGTCAAAAAGAATAGATGATCTTCTGCGAATGGCGCTCAGTTTCGGGGCTTCGGATATTCATTTGCGTGCCGGTTCTTATCCGATTATTCGCGTAAACGGTGATTTGCGCCCGGTTACGAGTGTCGAACGCTTGAACCAGGAAGAGACGCTGGAAATGGCGTTTTCAATGATGTCAAATAGGCAGAAGATATTGTTTAAGGAAACTTTTGAAGTGGATATTGGCTACGGCGTTTCCGGGCTGGGACGCTTTCGCGTAAATATTTTTCAACAGCGAAGTTCCGTTGGAATTGTAGCGCGCGTAATATCAGATAAAATCAGTTCTTTTAGCGAACTCGGGCTACCGCTTCCGCTTGCCGAAATCGCCGATGAACAACGTGGGTTGGTACTTGTGACAGGCTCAAACGGAATGGGGAAATCGACAACCGTTGCGGCAATAATCGATCACATCAATTCAACACGCGCGGAGCACATAGTTACCATTGAAGATCCCATCGAAGTGCTTCATAAAGATAAAAAGTCGTATGTTACACAAAGGGAAGTGGATGTTGATACACGAAGTTTTTCTGATGCCTTGCGCGGGGCAGTTCGCCAAGACCCGGATGTGATCATGGTGGGAGATTTTCATGATCCGGAAACAATTGAAACCGCGTTGCATGCGGCGGAAACCGGTCAGTTGATAATCGGAACAATGGGGACATTTGATGCCACAGAAACAATCGCCAAAATCATCAATTCCTTTCCTGATTACCAACAGCGGACAATCAGAATTCAGTTGGCAGGCTTGCTGAAAGCGATTGTATCGCAACGTTTGCTTCGAACCCCGAAGGGTGGAAGACGTACGCCAGCGGTAGAAATTTTGCGAACTTCGGAAGCAGTGCGCGAGTGCATTCTTTACCCGGAAAAAACTATACATTTGCGTGAAGCTTTGAGTTCTACAACTTCAACGCTTGGTACGCAAACATTTGACCAATCTCTTTTGTATTTGTATCAATCGGGTTTGATTTCGCTGGATGAAGCTTTGCGAATTGCCGGCGATCCGGACGACTTCCGTGTGCGTTTAACCGGCATTCCGAAAGATGTGGAAGATGACGACCGCGAAATTTCAGTCGAGGCGCCGGAAACGCGTTCGGAGGTGCTGCTGCCAAAATAAGGCGTATCACGTAACATACAAGAATTAGTCAAAAACGTAATTTGATTTTCAATGTTTTGGTTACTGTATTTGTAACTTTTTACTTCCTAGATTGCCCAATTTGCAGAAATTTGTTTAATAAACCAACCATTTCGTCCAAAAACCTTATTATTTCAATGTTTATCTTGACATTGACGCGTCTCGGCGTGTAAATTCTTGTTTTATCCGTACAAATGTTTTCAAAATGCTTGCGGATTGAGGCGGCTGCTCATGAGCCTAATCCTCTAACGGCAAGAAAACGTGCTAATTAGCTGGGTTTTAGCTAATAGATTTATCACACACGGGTGAAATTTGAATCGGCAATTTAATCAATTTTATTGAACGAGTTGAAAATTATTAAAAGGAAATTAACGTAACTTTAAATGTCAAATGATGTAACCAATACGGCAGATGAAACGATTAACAATCAAGATTCTGTTACGGAAAAAACTGAACCTTCGGCAGAAACGTCTGCGGAAGCAAGTGTGGGTGCTGAAAAGGCACCTGAGGCTGAAACTAACGAAACTTCAACCGATGCAAGTGCGGGCGGTGAGATGGATTTTGGTGCGCTTCTAGCGCAATACGAACAAGAACAAGTTGATTATACCCCTGGAGAAGTTGTAAGCGGAACCGTGGTTGGTGTTTCCGATCGTGGTGTGCTGGTAGATTTCGGATATAAATCCGAAGGGCTGGTAGCAACCGAGGAATTTACTGATTCGGAAGGAAACACAACCGTTAAACAGGGCGATGAAGTAGAAGTTGTGATTCGTGCGATGGGTGGCGATGGTCCTCCTGCACTTTCATATTCGGATGCGAAGAACCGACGCTCTTGGGATGAAATCGAAAATGCGTTTAAGAATGACGTGATTGTAAAAGGTATCGTCATCGATAAAACCAAAGGCGGACTAAAGGTGGATATAGGCGGTGTAGAAGCATTCTTGCCCGGTTCACAGGTTGATTCACGCCCGGTTCGAAATCTTGATTCGTTCAACGGTAAGGAAATCGAAGCAAAGATTGTTAAATTCAGCAGAAAGCGCAACAACATTGTAATTTCACGTAAAGCGATTACCGATGAAGTTATTAATGAACAAAAGGCGGAAACACTTAAAAAGGTTGATGTTGGTTATGTAGTTGATGGTGTCGTAAAAAATCTTACGGAATACGGTGCGTTTATAGACATTGGCGGAATTGACGGCTTGTTGCACGTAACCGATATGTCGTGGGGAAGACTAAATAAACCGGGTGATATGTTTAAGGTTGGTGATTCCGTTCAAGTAAAGATTTTGAAGCTTGACCGCGAAAAAGAAAAAGTTTCACTTGGTTTCAAACAGCTTTTGCCGGATCCGTGGTCAACGGTTGCGGAAATTTATCCCGTAAATTCAAAGGTTAAAGGAAAAATCTCAAGCGTAACGGAATATGGTGCTTTCGTTGAATTAGAATCCGGCGTTGAAGGCTTGGTTCATGTTTCGGAAATGTCTTGGGCAAAACGTATGAAGCACCCGAAACATTTTGTTTCAAAGGGCGATGAAGTTGAAGTTCAAGTGTTGGGAATCGACCCCGAAGAGAGAAGAATTAGTCTCGGAATCAAACAGCTTCAAGAAAATCCTTGGGATTCAATCGGCGAAAGATACCAACTGGGTACTAAGGTGCACGGAAAGGTTAGAAATCTTACGGATTTTGGCGCATTTGTCGAAATTGAAGATGGAGTCGACGGTCTTGTGCACGTTTCCGATATTTCTTGGTCTAAGAAAGTTAAGCATCCGAAAGATGTTTTGAAGAAAGGGCAAGAGGTTGAAGCAATCATAACTAACATCGATACGGATGCGCAAAGACTTTCGCTTTCAATAAAAGAACTAACCCCAAGTGCTTGGGATACGTTTACTGCGGAACACAAACGTGGCGATGTTGTAAAAGGAAAAATTTCAAGATTTGCCGGATTCGGAGTTTTTGTTGAATTGGCGCCCGATCTTGAAGGGCTTTGCCATATTTCGGAGCTTTCCGATGAGCGCATTGAAAATCCGGAAGCGACATTTCAAATCGGGCAAGAGTTGGATTTCAAAATCTTGCGTATTGAACAAGATGTCGAAAAGATTGGTCTTTCCGCTCGCGCAGTAGGGAAGGAAGACGAGCCTGAAGTCGATACACGCTCCTATTCAAGTGACGCGAAGGGCGGCATGGCTTCTCTTGGCGAACTTGCCAACTTGAAAATCGGCGGTTCAAAGCCGGTTGAAACCGATGAAAAACCGGCAGAAGCAAAGGAAGAAAAAACGGAATCAACGCAAGTTGAAGAAGTGGAAGATTCGAATGATTCGCCTGAAGTTGTTGAAGCGGAAGCTGTCGACGAAACGGTTGAAGCCGGATCGGATGATGATTCTGAGGCTGCGCCTGTGGCAGTAGCAGAAGAGACGGGCGAATCCGTTGAGGAAGAACCTGTAGCTGAAGAAACTGTAGCCGATGAAGCTAAGGTCGAGGAAACCGTAGCCGATGAAGCTAAGGTCGAGGAAACCGTAGCCGATGAGGCAAAGGTCGAGGAAGCCGTAGGCGATGAAGCTAAGGTCGAGGAAACCGTAACGGAAGAAACTTCGTCTGAAGAGATAAAGGTTGAGGAAGCGGTGGAAGCCACCGATGCCGATGCTTCAAGTTCATCTGAAGCCGGTGCCGAAACGGAGGAAGAAGCGGCAAAAAGCAAAAAGGCTGAGTAATTTAATCATTAAGTTTTCAAGGGTTTAAATTGCTAAAAAAGGGTCAGAGGAAAACAAATGACAAAAGCTGATTTGGTTGAAATCGTAGCAAACGAAGCTGATATGACAAAAAAAGATGTCGAACAGCTAGTTGAAATCATTTTTGACAGTATCGTTTCTACTTTGAACAAAGGGGAAAAAATTGAGCTTCGT
>JBKEBT010000078.1:0-55174 GCA_047973305.1 Pyrinomonadaceae bacterium | reverse complement strand
CTCGCTATATTACTTCTTTGCAAGTGTTTTAGCCCGGCTTCCTTAGTGGCAAGCGAATTGACCGAAAAACTCCAAATCTTTAGCATTCCATTGTTTTCAATCTAACTAAGTAACCAAAATCAACCCGTATACCTTATATTTCTTTACGAATTTGTTTGCACTGAAGTAACATATACTCATTTAACAATAATTAACGGCAGGAAGTTAAAGCAAAATCTATGAATCAACGTTTGGCTCAACTTGTATTTACCGCATTTTATATTATGGCAGTTGCCGCTACATCGGCGTTTGGGCAAGTAGACGAAGGTACAACGCCGGTAATAGTGCTGCCGGGTGCTCCGGGCACACCGACTAGGGTTTTACCCGCAAACACCACGGCAAAGCTTTCTCAGTATTCAAAAAATGATGTGGAATTTATGCAGGGAATGATTCACCATCACTCACAAGCGGTTGATATGGTTGCACTAATGGAAGGTAGAACCACAAACAAAGAGCTGCTTTTGCTTGGTGCGCGAATTAGCCATTCACAAGCGGCGGAAATGGAATTTATGAAACGCTGGCTGCAAGCTCGTGGAGAAAAAACCACCATGCAGATGGATGAAATGAAAATGAACGAGCCAAAGCCCGAGCGAAGCGCGCCGATGAAAATGGACGGAATGGATCATTCAAAACATATGAATCACAAAGACACAGATTCAATGCTGATGCCCGGAATGCTTACCGCTGAACAAATGAAGGCACTTGCCGAGGCGCGCGGCGCGGAATTTGACCGCCTTTTTTTAACGGGAATGATTCAACATCACGGTGGTGCGCTAACGATGGTTTATGATTTGTTCGATTCCGCAGGCGCCGGACAAGATGCGCAGTTGTTCAATTTTGCAACCGATGTTGACAGCGGACAACGTGCGGAAATTCGCATCATGGAAGAAATGTTAAAAAATATAAAATAGCGCGCATTTGCGCGGCTGTTTTTAACGTAAAATAAATTCGCAAAAACAAAAATCGCTTTCGAAAAAGGAAAAAATGAATAGCTTCAGAAATATAACGCTTTTATTTGTTGTGTGCGCCGCCATTTTTGCGGTTGTGCATGTAACGCCGGCACAAAATCTTGAACCCGCACCGGAGCTTCCGGCGGGGATGAAAGGGGCGGATACGAACGACCCGCGCGCAAAATTAAAGCCAGGGCTTTATGATGCAGGCGAAGTCGCATTTGGAATGAAGCACCTTCAGTTGTTAAAGAAACCCGCAGCCTTTCAACTCGGAACCGATGATGCAAAAGACCCGCGAGTGCAAAAAACGCTCGCCCTCTTGGGTGTGCCGGAAGGAACTCCAATGCCGGACGCAATGAAATTGGTTTTCGCCCAATTGGCTTTTTCAAACTCCGATTTAGCATTTCAAGGTAAGTATCTTTTTCAAGGAAATTTTTATGGTGTAAATATCTTTGATATTTCAAAGCCTGAACAAACAAAGCTTTTAACCACAATGGTTTGCCCGGGTGGGCAAGGTGATGTTTCGATCTTCGGCAACTTAATGTTTATGTCCGTTGAAATGCCAAACGGCAGGCTTGATTGCGGAGCGCAAGGCTTCCCCGTTGCTGCAAATGAACCGTCCGAAAATCGCGAACCAATTCCTAATGCAAACGCCGAAAGGTTTCGCGGCGTAAGGATATTTGATGTTTCTGACATTCGAAATCCGAAACAAGTTGGTGCCGTACAAACGTGTAGAGGTTCACATACGCATACGGTCGTTACCGATCCGAAAGATAAAAAGAATATTTATGTTTATGTTTCCGGAACTTCGTTTGTGCGCCAAAACGAAGAATTAGCGGGCTGTTCAGATGGTAACCCAAAAGAAAACCCCGAAACTTCACTCTTTCGAATCGACGTGATAAAAGTTCCACTTGATGCGCCGCAAGATGCAAAGATTGTTTCCAGCCCGCGCGTGTTTATGGATTCGCGAACCGGCGTTATCAATAGCTTAAACGATGGTGGGTCGCACAGCGCGAAAGGCAGAGTTACCGATACGGATCAATGCCATGACATAACGGTTTACTCGGAAATAGGACTCGCAGCCGGTGCCTGCTCCGGTAACGGGATATTATTGGATATTCGCGACCCCGCTAATCCGAAACGCGTTGATGCCGTAAACGATAAGAATTATGCGTATTGGCATTCGGCAACTTTTTCAAACGATGGCAAAAAGGTTGTGTTTACGGATGAATGGGGCGGCGGAATGGGTGCGCGTTGTCGCGCCAATGACCCAAATGTCTGGGGCGCAAACGCGATTTTTAACATCAAGAACGATAAACTCGAATTTGATAGTTATTACAAAATGCCCGCGGCTCAAGGCGACAGTGAAAACTGTGTTGCGCATAACGGCTCGCTGGTGCCTGTACCGGGAAGAGACATTGAAGTTCAAAGTTGGTACCAAGGGGGAATTTCCGTGATGGATTTTACCGATGCAAAGAATCCGAAGGAAATAGCGTATTTCGATCGCGGTCCAATCGACCCGAACATCTTGATTCTTGGCGGAAACTGGTCAACATATTGGTATAACGGGCATATTTACAGTTCCGAAATCGCGCGAGGTTTGGATGTCTTTGACCTGGTGCCATCGGAATATCTTACACAGGCTGAAATTGATGCAGCGAAATCAGTGCAAGTAGCTGAATTCAATCCGCAAGATCAAAAGCGTGTGGTTTACCCCAAGACCTTAAAGGTTGCAAAAGCATATTTGGCTCAACTTGAAAGGAATAAATCACTTAGCGAAATGGATATTGCACAAGTTCGCGATGCAATTGACAAAGCAACCAATAGTGGTTCAGCGCAAAAGGCTAAAAAGTTGCTGAAAGCGAGCGTAAAACGGCTTGCCAAGCAAATAAATGTTGATTCTGAAAGGATGACAAAACTGGTTGAAATCTTAAAAAACCCGCAAGTTTAGAAATCACATCAACGCAATTTGAGGACAAACGATAACGGGAAGCTGTTTTCACACAGTTTCCCGTTTTTCTACCTTAAACCTTTCTACTTTGCACGCCGAATTTTGTGGTAAACCGGCAACTAAGCTGATGTAAATTCCACTCTCGGAAATATAACGATTCTACGGAAAAATGCGATTCCAATCGTTTTTCATATCTATTATTGTCCAACCCTTTCGTTGCGCAACCGGCAGCCCGGCTTTTAATGTTCCCATCAGGGTTTTGTCGTCATAAAGAAATTCGCGTTCGCCATCGGTATGATTTACAAACACGCAAAAGGTGTTGTGATTAGTGGTTGCGTATTGCATCATTGCCAAATCTCCATCTGAATTACCGCCAATAAAAATCGGTTTCTTGCCAATAATTCTATTTATGGAAATAACCTTTCCCAGCTTGTCATCGTTAAACTCAAAATCGGTGGTTTGCTTAACAATTATTGAATCGCCGTTCTGTATGGCTTCACGCTTAAAAGTTGTGCCTATGATATTTTCTTTTGGAATACCGTAGGTTTCGGGTGCCCATGGTCGCATAAATTCAACGCTTCCACCGGATACGATATAGATTTTGAATTGGTGCTTTTTAAGCAATTGAAGCAGTTCCAACATCGGTTGATAAATCAGCTCATAATAGGGCTTCTTCATTACGGGGTGCGTGGCGGTCTTCATCCACTCTCTGACAATCGGGTCAAATTCATCAACGTTATCGCTTGCCTGCGCTGTACCTACGAGCTTAAGAACATCCGCGGTGTTAAACGTCGCCATCGCATTTAGATCGTTTTCTAGAATAGCCTTAAACGGCATTTCGTTCTTCCACTCCGGATGATTGACTGCCATTTGACGAATTCTGTCAGCAACAAAAAAAAGTTGCGAGGTCAAAGGCTGCTCAACCCAAAGTGTGCCATCGTTGTCAAAAACCGCGATTCGGTCTTCCGGTTTCACAAAATTCGGACTATTTTTTTTGGTAACGCTCGTTACAAAATTCAAAATGTTCGTTTTTGCCGTTCCGCTGTTAAATGATGGCAGGGGATCAGCCCGTACCGCGGTATTTCGTTTGCCGGCGGTTTGCGCATCAATCTGTGTTGCCGGTGAGAACACACAAAACAGCGAAATTATAAGAAAAAGTTTAATCGAAATATTCTTCATTAAATTTACCAACCTTTTACAAATAGAATTAACAATGTAACCGCGACAAGCGTTTTATTTGCCTGCGGTTAAATCTGTTTTTACTGCTTTTAAGATTGAATTATTCTAACAAATTAGACGTGTGAATAAAATAATTTCAGCTATTTCCCAAGCAATTTAACTTCCAGGATTTTCGGACAAAACGCTCCCTTGCTTCCTTCAGCCGTTAATGTTCCGGCTTCGGACCGAAATGTCATCCAGCAAGATTCGCCATTTTTGTATCCATACCCATCGCCGGAATCCGTAAAGTAGCTTCCCTCGGCATCGCCTCCAACAACCAGCAGTTTTAAGGTTTCGAGTTTCATTTCCCCAGTATTCTTTACCGCATCTTGCATTGGAATAACTGCGCCTTTGCGCACATAAATAGGAAGCCTGTCTAACGGAAATTTCAAGTAGTGCATTTTGCCGCTTTCAATTGTTTCGCCTGTCCAAAAATCATACCAAACCGTGCCTTTCGGCAGATATATTCCACGCGCCTGATCCCCGGGCTTCATCACGGGCGCAACCAAAATATCGCTTCCGAGCAAAAATTCATCGTTGATTAAATAGCTGCCTGTATCTTCGGGATAATCGAACCACAGAGGACGCATGACGGGCGTGCCATCCTTTTCATGAAGATAAAATTGCGTGTATAAATATGGAAGGAATCTGTATCGTAATTCGATTGTTTCACGATTTATTTTTGTAAATTCTTCGCCAAACGCCCATGGTTCTTTATCACCAACCCATCCGACAGAATGTGCACGAAAAAACGGCGTAAGAGCCGCGGCTTGCAACCAACGTGCATAGAGTTCCGCCGTCGGCATATCCTGAAACCCACCCGCATCCGCGCCAACAAATGGAACGCCCGAAACACTTAAGTTTAAAAGCATTGGGATGGATAGCGCGAGGTGATCCCAACTTGCAACATTGTCGCCCGTCCATACCGCAGAATACCGCTGCACGCCAGCAAAACCCGCACGAGTCAAAACAAACGGACGTTTTTTTGGTTCGAGCTTTCTTAAACCTTCGAAACTTGCGCGTGTCATTTCAAGCCCGTAAACATTGTGGTATCTTCGATGGTCGCCGCCTTTTCCTTCTCCAAAATGTTGCGCATCAAGAGGAAAAGTTTTTCGCGGATGATTCATAATTTTTGGGTTATCATCATCATCCAGAAACACGCCGGGCTCGTTCATATCGTTCCAAAAACCTGCGACCCCTTGCTTTAACGGCTCTTGGTATTGCTCGCCAAACCATTCCCGCGCCTTCGGATTAGTGAAATCGGGAAATGCGGAATCACCCGCCCATGCCCTTCTTATCAAAGTTTCACCGTTCTTTGTTCGCACAAAAACGTCCGCCCTTATTCCATCGTTATAAACATCGTAGTTCGGGTCTTTCTTTATTCCGGGGTCAATCATCAAAACCGTATGAATGCCTTGCGCGCGAAGGTCTGCAACCAACTTTGAAGGATTTGGAAATCGTTGATTGTCCCAAGTAAACACTCGGTAGCCCGCCATATAATCTATATCAAAATAGATTGCGTCTAGTGGAATTCGGTTATTCTTAAACCCTTCAGCAATCTCGCGAACGCGCGATTCCGGAAAATATGACCAGCGCGATTGTTGAAAGCCAAGCGCCCACCGCGGAGGAAGCGGCATTCTACCCGTCACGTGCGAATAATCTTCAATTATTCTTTTTGGATTGCGCGTTTCCCCACCTGTAAAAACATAGTAGTTAAGTTCACCGCCACTTGCGCCAAAGGAATATTTTTTCGGGTTTGAAGCGCCCATATCGAACCACGTTCGAAAAGTGTTATTGAAAAACACCCCGTATGATTTGCCTTTATTCAGCGCGTAAAAGAACGGTATTGATTGATAAAGCGGATCGGTGCCGATAGGGTATGCAAACGTATCGGTGTTCCAGTTTGATATAAACTTGCCGTCGCGGGAAAGCTCTGAAAATGCTTTTTCGCCAAAGCCATAGTAAGTTTCCAGTTCGGAACCACGCAGTTTTGTGGTGCGAATTTCGTTTGTTTCATCGTTAAATTCATAAGCACCGTGTACATCATCCGCCAAAACCGTTTCGCCCCGTGTATCAAAAATCTTTAGGGAAAAAGGTGAAGCCGTAAATTCTACGCGTCCGCATTTATTGCTTCTAACTTGCGAAATTGCCTTTTTGCGACTTAGTGCTACCGTGTATGCTTCGTTTTTAATTGTTTCGGAAGTTGCATAATCGGGAAATTTTTCAAACTTCCCATTCGGCGCAATAATAAAGAGCCACGTGCCTTCTTGCGCGCACGAAATTTTCACCCGTGCACCTGAACTCAGCATAACCAACACACTTTGCCCGCGGATCACACGCGATGAACTTACATTTCCCAGTGAATTCCATTCGGCATTAGATGACGAAGCAAAAAATGCAACCGTTGCGATTAGAAAAAGCAGATTTTTACATAGACTTTTCACAAGATAAAGATTTAATTCGCAAAAGCCGTTTGCCAAGTTTTTATTCAAGGCGCAGCCGATTTAGCATAATCAGGCTTCCCTATTTCAGTCCGATTATTTGCATTGCGCGTCTTGGTTCTTCATTCTGCATAAACCAATACCAGACATTTCCGGTACGAAAATTCTCGATTCCAAGCAGTGTCATTCCTTGATCGATTGCAAGTATATCAGTATCAACCCACCCGTTTGCGGGGTTAAACGCATCCACAAAGCCGTATTTACCGTAAACCTTTGCGCCATATTTATCATACATTTCGCGAAGCGCTGGCATTGCGATATCAGGAGCAAACATCAACGAACCCGCCACCGCGTATGGAACAACGGTGCCATCGATTCGTTCATTGTCAGAAGGCGCGCCCCAAGCCAAATATCCCTTTTCGCTGTCTGAGGCGGAAAGCCCCCACATTTTTTCTGAATAAGTAGGAAACTTCTTACTCAAGACATCGGCAAAATATTTTTGGTGCGCTCTTGTTGCCGCTACTGAATTGTCATAGTAATTCACAAACGGCGAATGCGGTTCCCGACGATATCGAAAATCAACCCATGTGTGCGAATACTGATGCAGAAACAACGGCGGGCTGCCTGCGAGGTACCGATATCCGCCAAACTCATTCCAACGGCGCTCCCACCCATACCAAGAATTTCTAGGCAAGCCGTTTTGTTTTGCACCAATTCCGAGCAGATAGATTATCAACTCTTCGGAATATTCATCCCAATTTTCATTTAGAAATCCGCTTTCGGGCTTCCACCCCATACTCAAAACAAGCTGATTGTTTCCGCGCATCCATGAATAATCGATTCTATCGGTAATTTTGTTGGCAAGCGATACGATTTCGGCATCATCCTTAAAACACTGCTTTACGGAAAAAACGCCGCCCAACAAAAGTGCCGTATCAATTGATGAAACCTCGCTGTTCCATGCGCGTTCGCCCGTTTCGAAGTTGAGCCAATGATAAAACCAACCATTTTTATTGAATGCCTTGTTTGCAAAAAATTCGAGCGTCGATTTTGTTCTTGCGATTAGTTGTTCGCGCGGAAGCCAATTTCTTTCTGCGGCGATGCAATTCGAAGTCAATGCAAATCCGCTTCCGGCGATTGTTGCAATGTTATGAGAACGGTGGCTCATTGGCTTCACCGTTCCATCCGAATTTACACGGTCAAGTACCAGTCCGTTGTTGGGATTTGTATGATCCCAGAGAAACATAAAGCTACGTTTGGATATATCTTCCAACAATTTCGAATCCTCATCGGAAACTTTTCCGATTGCCTGCGGCGATGCAGGCGCAGGCGGAATGTCTCCAAAATTTTCTGTGTAAACCGCATTCGGTGCCTTTGGGTCGATTACCTCAAAAATGCTTTGCATACCGTTATCGGAACTCGTGCCTACAATAACTTCAAATTCACCGGGTTCAATAATACGCTTCATGTCGCGCCCATAGAATTTCAAATCATCGGGTGTCAACGTAAACTTTTCCGTCTTTTCTTCATCCGGCTGCAACTTAATCTTTTTGAATCCACGCAGTTCGCGCACCGGACGCGTAACGCTTGCGGCAATATCGTGAATATAAAGTTGCAGAACTTCATCGCCTGCCCGTTTGCCGTAATTCTTTATATTTACGGAAACCTCAACGTTTTCTGACGGCAAAATCCGCAATTTGCTCAAACGCAAGTTGGATAACCTAAACTTTGTGTAGCTTAAACCAAAGCCAAACGGAAAAAGCGGTGAGTTGGAAACATCAGTGTATTTGGAAGTGTATTTGTTTGAATCAAGTATCGGACGCCCCGTGGATTTATGATTGTAATAAATTGGAATTTGCCCTACCGAGCGTGGAAATGTTACCGGTAACTTTCCGCTTGGGTTTGAATCGCCGAAAAGTGTATCCGCAATTGCGGGACCCGCCATTGTGCCGGGAAACCAAGTTTCCAAAATTGCAGGTGAATTTTCCGCGATCCAATTAATTGTTAGGGGTCTTCCGTTCATTAAAACAACCGCGTAAGGCTTTCCGCTTTTGTGAATTTCCCGAATCAATTTTGTTTGCTTGCCCGGAAGATCGATATTCGATCGCGATTCAGCTTCGGCGGACATTTCCACTGATTCGCCCGCAACTATTATGGTAAACTCCGCACTCTTTGCGGCTTCCACCGCTTCCGCAAATCCCTCTTCGTTTGTACAATACGCGTCGCAACCTTTCACGAAGGTTATTTTCATATTCGGAAATTTTGCTTTCAGTGCATCAACAACCGTAATCGGGTCTTCGGGCTGTCCATCGCCCGTCCAATTACCATTCATTTCGCGTTTGTTGTTTGCAAGATCGCCAATGACGGCAAGCGTTTTTATATTTTTACTAATCGGAAGTGTTTCACTTTGATTTTTTAGCAAAACAAACGATTCTTCAGCCGCCTTTTTTGCAAGCTCGCGATATTTTGGATTAAAAACAACCGCTTTTTCACGCGAGGAATCCGCAAAAGGATGTTCAAACAATCCAAGTCGAAATTTTACACGCAGCACATTTCGCACCGCATCATCTATCGTTTTTGTTGACACAAGCTTTTTCGCCAATAGTTCGGCGCCGTATTTATTATAGAAACGTGAAACCATTTCCATATCGGTTCCCGCGTTAAGCGCATACATTGCGGCTCCGGGCTCATCTTTGGCAAGCCCGTGAAAATAGAGCTCCATAACTGAAGTGTAATCACTAACTACCAACCCCTTAAAACCCCATTCGTTGCGAAGCACATCTTTTAAGACAAACGGATTTGCAGTAGCCGGAACGCCGTCAAGATCGTTAAACGCTGTCATAAACGAGCCTACGCCGGAATCAAGCGCCGCCTTGAAGGGCGGAAAATATGTTTCGTAAAGTTGGCGGCGCGTAATATTTGTTGTGTTGTAGTCGCGCCCGGCTTCCGCCGCTCCGTACCCCACCCAGTGTTTTGCTGTAGCCATCACGCGATCGTTTGTGCTGAAATCATTGCCTTGAAACCCTCGAACGCGCGCCGCGGCAATCTTTGAGCCCAAATACGTATCTTCCCCGGCACCTTCAATTATTCTGCCCCAACGCGGATCTCGCGCAATATCCACCATAGGCGCAAACGTCCAATGAACCCCGGCGGCACGAGCTTCGGCAGCCGCCGCCGCCGCAGTTTGTTCAATAGTTGAAAGATTCCAACTTGCAGATTCGCCCAACGGAACCGGAAAGATTGTTCTGTAGCCGTGAATAACATCAAACCCAAAAAGCATCGGAATTTTTAGGCGTGATGAAAGCGCTGCGCGTTGAAGTTCGTTCGTCATTTCCGCCCCGCGCACATTTAGCGTTGAACCAAGCAACCCATTCTTTGCCAGTTCAACCTGTTCGGGGCGAAATTTCCCGTTGGCTTCACCGTCAAGCTGTTGCAACTGCCCAAGCTTTTCGGCGAGCGTCATTCTTGCAATTAACGCATTTATTTTTTGTTCGATTGCGGGATTTAGAACATTGTACCCTTGGGTTTTTCGAACCGACTGCGAAAATGCAAACGAGCCGAAAGCAAGAATCGCGAAAACACTAACTATGCTTATTTTTTTCTTCATCAATCTTATAATCCAAACCCTTACAAGCCGGAAAGTTACTTAGAGCTTGCTTTTATGTTTGCGCTTTTCACACGCGCCGCGGCAATAGGAAGAAATTCCTTTATTGCCGCATCCCAAAACTTCCAATCATGCTTGCCGGGACGCTGCCTGTATTCGTGCGGCACGTGCAAAGATGCGGCAATTACCGCAAATTTTTCATTTGACGTTATTTGTGAATCTTCCGTGCCGCAAACAAAATACAAAAACGGCGCGCCTTTTTCCGCCGGCATTTGTTGAAGCATCGAAAATAAATCGTTTGATTTTCGTTCTTCGCTATCGGGCGCACCAAACGCATCATCAATTGATTGGCTCCACATCGGATTTCCCTTCAAACGCTGATTTCCATCGAGCGCACCGCTAAAACTTCCGGCAAGCAAGAACGCAAACGGGCGCTTCATCGCATATTTAAATGCGCCAAACCCGCCCATCGAAAGCCCCGCTATAACATTACCTTCCGGGGCATTTATTACACGAAAATTCTTTTGAACTTCCGGCATTAACTCATCAAAAAAATACGTTTCGTATTTATCTTGCGGATTCTTCACGCTGTTTGTGTACCAGCTTTGCGCGCCGCCTTCCGGCATGATAACTACAAAATCAAAGCCACGTGCATAATCTTCTATATCGGTAAAATCCGTCCAATCGTTAAAATGACCGAATCTTCCGTGCAAAAGGTACATCACCGGAAATTTCTTCTTCGGGAATTTTTGATAAATGTCAGGAAGAATTACCCTATAACTTATTTCGCGCGTTAAAACCTTGCTGATTTGTTTTTTTTCCAGATAGCCAGCCGGCTTTGCGGAAAGCTTCTGAGATTTTACTACGGAAAAAATGCACGTGAGAAAAGCGATAGAAACAAAAAGTTTTCTGCTGAAACGAAGCAACATATTACTTTTTAATTGCCGGATAAAGCGAATTTACAATCTTCCGGATACCGGAATAAATTCGAAGGAAAAAAAATGCGGTCGGTTAGCCACTTTCCGACCGCACCAAACACAGAACGAACTAGAAGCTAAATCGAACCTGAACCTCGCCAACTCGACCCGCGTATGCACTTGTCGCCATACCAAAGTTCACATTATCGATTCTTGTACTCGAACTTCCCGCCGTAAATGTTGTGAAATTCAAGTTGTTGAAAAGATTAAAAAAGTTTGCACGAACTTCAACCTTTGCTGCTTCTCCCAAAAACGATGTTGCCGGAAGACTCCAGAATTTCGCAATCGCCAAATCTACGTTGAAGTAGCGTGGACCGCGAAATACGTTTCTTCCAATTCCCGGAACATTGTCTTCATAGTAGTTTCCGTTCTTCGTTGTTAAGAAATAGTTGCTGCAACCTGTGCCTGTTGCGCAGTTTGCACCTACAATTCTGTTATCGGGAAAGACCCCGTTTAAGAAATTGCTGTTGTCATTTGTTAACGGATGCGTGCCATACCATTCAAGCGGACGAATTGTTCCAACCGATGCGGTATCGGAAGAAATCGTAATTCCACCGCCTGTAACAGGTGTCCACGGGAAACCGCCACGCCATGTAATAATAGGGCTAAACGACCAACCGGCAAGCAAATCACCGGCGATGTTCTTTTGCCCCTTAAACCAGGATGGAGCCCAAGTTCCTGTGATGTTCAGATAATGCGTTACATCAAAATCAGAAGGACCTTTTTCCGTTGAGTTATCAAACGGATATGTTTGGTTTGTGCACGCGCAAGGCGCTTCAACCGAAACTGTATCCAAACTTTTTGCAAATCTGTAATTTACATTCAAATCAAAATCGCTTGTAAAGCGTCGTTTAATGCTTGCGATTAGCGAATTATAGCTTGTGTTTACATCCGGACTCGCAAAATAAACGGTTCTAAAAGTTGAATTCGTATTGCGTGCATAAATCAGGTGAAGCGGAAGAATGCGTACAAAATGCCTTCCCACACTTCCCGAATACCCTAGCGTTGCTACCGTATTCCAACCGATTTCATATTGCGCCTCAAGTGAATAACGCGAAACGAATGCAGAAGGAAGTTGATCCGGCGTGCTGTAAATTTCAACCGAACCTTTTACCGGACCGCCGTTTGCGCCAAAACCGCCGCCAATGGTTGAATTTGCCGGATATCCATAAATTGAGCCATCAGTGCTTTGAACAAACTGAATTGTGCCGGAATCTGTGATTCCCGCGTTCGCGCTGTTTCCGCAACAAAGTCCGTACCGCGCACCGTTTGGAGGCGCAAAACGCACATTACTGAACAAAGCGCTTGCGAGGCGATCAAAACCAATGCCGGCACCACCCCGAATTACCAACTTGTTGTTGAATTTATACGGCGACCACGCAAAGCCCAATTGCGGTGCAAAGTTGTTGTAATCACGCTTTGTAAGCTGATTTGTGGTAACAATTTTTGCATTGATAAGTGCATTTGATCCTTCACCCAGTTGCAGTCTGCCGAATTCGGTATCGTCACCGGCATAAAGCGGTGAAAGATATTCCCAACGTAACCCCAAATTCAACGTTAAGTTTGGTTTCACTTTCCAATCATCTTGGAAAAACAACCCCAAGTTTGTTGAATTAAACGGTACATTGTTCGCTTGCGGAACTCCGTTTGCATCCGCAACAATTGCTTCATAAATCGGCGTACCGTTTGCAAAATTCCACATACGCGTAAACGAATAAAGCGGGCGTGCACCACCCGGCGATGCCGAAGCATTCAATTCCCTGCGATATTGAACACCCGCTTTTGCCGAATGATTTCCAAAAATCTTCGTGATTGTGTCACGAAAATCCATTTGGGTTTGCTTAAAATCTGCCGGAGTTGTTTCCGCGCGCGGCGCGCCAAATCTCAAACGATCTCCCCAAATGCCTTCAATTTCAACCCGCGGAAGTCCCCAGTTTGTATCCGGATTTGAAGTTAATTCGTTAAAGCCCCATCGCGTAAAATTAAAACGAAACTCGTTTAGCATGGTAGGCGATATATTTCTGCTCCAAATTCCACCCAAAAGATATGTTAAGCGATCAGTTGTAAGATCTGCCTGTGGGCGCGATTGTGCGCCTGAATTGTAACCGGAAGATTTAAGTGGCGTCACGTTTGACGTAAATGTAATTCGATCTTTTTCGGTCGCTTGGTAATCCATACGAAATACATATTGGTTACCCATAAAGTTGCTCTTGTTCAACAAACGAACGTATTGAAGATCGGCAACGCCATCTAACCCGCCACCAATGAAATTCTTGGAATCCGTCACATAAGTTCCGTAAGTTCCCGTAATTGAACCAATATCCAAACCATTTCCCACAACCTTACAGTACGCTGAATTTGAAGCGTACGAACCGGACAAAAATGAACAGCTTGGCGTTAGAACTTCACCGATGCGCGGTTCGGCGCCGCTTTCTAAAAATGCAGATGAAAGTGTGCCCGCGCGTAACGTTGAAAGCGCGTTTCTATACGCGGCGGTTTCTACAAATGTGGGCGAACCCAAACTGCTGGTATTGTTTTTCGTGCCTTCGTATGCAAAGAAAAAGAACAATTTGTCCTGTATTATTTTGCCACCGAAACTTCCACCATAAGTCTTGAATTCATCGTTTACACGGTCCGGGCGCTGCGAAAAATTATTCGAAGCATTTCCGTAAAATTTGTTGTACGCATTAAGGCTGGGATCGTTTATCTTAAAAAACGCACTTCCGTGCCAATCATTTGTTCCGTATCTTGTAATAACCTTAACTTGTGCGCCACTGTTTCTTCCATCTTCGGCAGAATATGTGCTTGATGTTACCTGAACTTCAGAAACACTTTCCTGCGTTGGCGTGATAACGGCGGCACCACCCCACGTTTGGCTGTTTACGCTTACTCCGTCAACTTCATAGTTGTTCGATGTAACGCGTTGACCATTTGCCGAAATCTGAGGTTGATTTTCCACCGCGAAAATTCCGTTGCTTGAGCCGCCGGGTCCGGTTCCGTTGTTGCCGATTCTTGCAGAGCCACCACTACCGGTTCTTGCGCCATCGCCAAATACGCCGGGTGCTAGCCTTGCCAATTGATAGGGGTCACGACCAACTTGCGGAAGCGATATCACTTCACGAGTTGTCATATTTCGGCTGACGTTCGGATTTTCAGTTTCCAACATCGGAACTTCGTCGCCGCTTACCGTTACCTCGGCGGTTACTTCACCCGTTTCTAAAGTTATATTTACGCGCGCTGCGGTTTCTGCAGCCAATGTAAACCCTTCAATGGTTTGTTTCTTAAAACCATCCAAAGTAACGGTTACGTTGTAAACACCTTGCGGCAACCCGCTAAACACATAATTTCCGCCGTCGTTTGTTGTTGTGGTTAGCGATTGATTAGTTTCCACATTCGTCAATACAACCGTTGCCCCGGTTACCAACGCTCCGGTGGAATCATTTACCACGCCGCGAATGCCGGAACCGAGCTGTGCAAATGCGATTGCACTAAACGCAATAACAAATATCGCAATCAATAGTCCGCGCCCGGTACTTGAAAATCCTCTGTTCATTTTCAACCTCCAATAATCGTACAATTCGCGTTCGACTGAAGTATTCGAAAATAGCTCCTGTTCGAACTTCTGCAAGAGTTAATACTGCTTTAACTTAAATCGATTTACTAAATCGTTTTAGTGATGTAGACAAGTTATATCACTCGACTATATAAATGGTCAATGAATAATTTTACATATCGGATTTTTTTTGAAAAAACCTAAGTGATTTTGATAAATTCACTAAACAAATGAACTTTCGGTGGTATAACGGCAGCGCGAAAAACGAATTCGTTTTCGAAGCCTCAGTTAAATTTCAACGCGAAATTCACCGCAACTTCTAAATAAACTTGGTATGATTGGTGGCAAATTTTACTTAGTGTATTTTACGCAGTCCCTACCTTGTAAGGTTAGTAAACGTGTGAGAATCTATCAGTGAAATGGCAAAGAATAATCAACCCGGTTCGTTGAAATCAAATAAAAAAGCGAAAAAGCCACCGAGTTTAAAAGAATTGGCACAACACTTGGAACTGTCAACAACCACGGTTTCATTGGTGTTGAATAATTCGCGTGGCGCAAGTTCAATTCCGCAGGAAACGCAGGAACGAATTTTTGCCGCGGCTGAAAAACTTAATTATCGCCCAAATTATTTTGCACGTTCACTTCGTGCACAACGAAGTTATACGTTTGGTGTGATTGTGCCGGAATTATCTGATGGGTTTTCCGCAATGGTTTTAGGCGGTGTGGAATCGGTACTGACGCGCCATAACTACTCGTATTTCACAACCACGCATCTGCACCGTGACGATTTACTTATAAGAAACCCGCAAATGCTTATAGATCGCGAAGTTGAAGCAATTATCGCGCTTGATACGCCAATTAGATTTGATGCAAAAATTCCAGTGGTTTGCGTTTCCGGACACGAAGAAATTGAGGGAGTAATGAACATCGTGCTCGACCACAAGAGCGCGGCGGAAATGGGCATCGCACATTTTGTGGGTTTGGGACACAAGAAAATCGCGCTTATAAAAGGACAGACTTTTAGCTCAGATACTGCGATACGTTGGGAAACAATCACAAAAGCTGCGGAAGCGCATGGCGTGCCGATTGATCCGAATCTTGTTGTTCAGCTTGAAGGCGAATCACCAACGCCAGAACCCGGTTATGTTGCAACCAAAGAACTTATAGCGGGCGGTTGCGAATTCACCGCACTTTTCGCTTTTAACGATATGTCTGCAATCGGTGCAATTCGTGCCCTACGCGAAGAGGGTTTGGAGGTTCCCCGTGATATTTCCGTGATGGGTTTTGATGACATACACGCCGCGGCTTTCCATAATCCCGCGCTTACAACCATTCGCCAACCGCTTTTTGAAATGGGAAAACTCTCCGCAAAAACGTTGCTAAAACGCGTAAACGGAAAATGGACTGGCGAAATTCCAAAGACCTTGACCGTTGAACCGGAACTGATTGTTCGTGATTCAACCGGCAGCGTTTCTTCAAAATGAAAAGCGCAGAAATTGCTATGCAAAAGCTGCCCGATACCAAGATAATAATCGGGTTTATATATTTCGGCTTTTTTGTAACCGGGGTTGTAACAGTGCTTTTGGGACAGGTTCTGCCGATAATTTCTGTGCGTTTGGCTCTATCGGATGCGCACGCCGGATATTTATTTATCGCGCAGTTTGCTGCTTCAACTCTGGGTGTTTTGACGTTCAACCGGCTGATTCGCCGAAATGGATTTTCCGCGACGCTTTCTTTGGGAATGATCTTGGTAGCGCTCGCCGTGCTTGGATTAAATGCAGACAGCTTTTTCGTTTGTTTGGTTTCCGTGGTTGTTTACGGGTTCGGTTTGGGTATTTCAATTCCGACAACCAATATGTTTATTGTCGATATTTCGGGCAAAACGGCGGCTTCCGCATTAAACGGCGTAAACATTTTTTGGGGGCTTGGCGCTATTTTTTCGAAACCAATCGTTGATATTACGAGTTCGCAAAATTCCATTAAATTAACAACCGCATTAATTTCAGGCTCTATGCTAATTTGCGCCGTGTTTTTTTTATCAAACGGTTTCCGCAAAAACGATAGATCACAAATTCAAACTGCTTTTAAGAAAAGAATTATTTGGCGTTCACCGGCGGCATGGTCACTTGCCGCATTCAACTTTGTAAATATGGGCATAGAAAGCAGCGTTGGCGGGTGGCTTACAACTTATGAAGATAGAATGATTAAGCAATCAAACCTTTTTTCAGCCGCACTTCTATTTTTCGGCTTTATGGTTTTCGGTAGATTTATCGGCGCATTGGCGACGAAGCACTTTAGCGAAAATAGGTTGCTTTTTATCAACATTGTAATCTTAGCCGCGGGAATCGCCATCATTTGTTTTTACCCGTTCGGGATATTCTTCTATTTTGGAAGCGCGCTTGCCGGTTTTGGAACTTCGTCAATCTTTCCAACAAACCTCGCGCGGTTTACAAGTATTTTTGGTGGAAGCCACACTGTAAACCTTACGCCGTATTTTGTTGCCGGCAGTGCAGGAGGCGCGATTACCACATGGTTGGTTGGCTTTACATCAACAAATACGGGAAATCTGCGCAACGGCTTTTTTCTTGTTCTCATATTCGTCTTGCTTCTTTTTATGATGCAAACTATTATTTCGCGCAGTTTAAGCAACCACGGAGGCACCGCAAATGACTAAGAAACTGGTTCTATTTTTTACTTTCGGTTTAATGGCGATTAACGCATTCGCACAAGATGGGGGCTATACACGCCAAAAAACTTGGGATGCGGAAATAAATTCGATGGTTGAAACGGACATTCGTCAATCACCACCAAAAAACCCCGTGATTTTTGCCGGCAGCTCAAGCGTAAGGATGTGGAAAACAATCAATACAGATTTTCCGGGTTTGCCGTTTATCAATCGGGCATTTGGCGGCTCCGAATTTGAAGATTTGAATTATTATGCAACACGAATAATTGTACCTTACAAGCCGAAAAAGCTATTTGTTTACGAAGGCGATAACGACGTAAATTCAGGTAAATCTGCCGAGCGCGTTCTAGAAGATTTTAAAAACTTTCTTGAGATTGTGCGCCCCAAACTTCCAAAAACAAAAATCTACTTTATATCGATTAAGCCAAGCATTGCACGTTGGAAATTATATCCGGAAATGGATAGAGCAAACGGATTAGTCAGGGAAGAAGCTAGAAAGCACAAGAATGTTTATTACGTGGATGTAGCATCTAAAATGCTCGGTTCTGATGGCAAGCCGTTACCCGATATTTTTCTTGGAGACAACCTGCATATGAATTCAAAAGGCTATGCGATTTGGCGCGAAGTAATTGGAAAGTATGTTTGGTAGCGGATTCGCCCGATAATGATTTAGCCTTCTAAACTTATTGGAAATAAGCAAAGAAGGCTAGGATTTTCTTCGAGCAAGCCTAATGACGATTGTATCTAAACCACGGCGGTTTTCCGTTTAAGACATTTGAGAACGAAATAAGCGGCGTAAGTAAGGTTCTTAAAATTATTACTTTTCGCCTACTGCTTGATTTTTCCAACCAATCGTTAAGAACATATTTATCTACCATGTCTTCGCCCACAAGAAAACCGGTTCCAACAGTTGGCGTTACAACAAGATCAACCCAGCCCATTCTGTTTGGACCAACATCGTCATACAAACCCACATTTCCTATGTTAGCTTCACTTATTGGACCCAGTTCAAATTGCACAGACCATATAGCAGACCAAACCATTGCCCGCAGGCGACTTTCGACATACGCCCTTGATTTTCCAAACGTGGCACGACTACCAATCGCACTGTTGTTTAAGAAAATTCGTCCGTTTACCGAACCTTGTGAGGGATGCGCAACGTAATTAGTAAAAAAGCCATCACCATCACGCCAGCCACCTAAGTTTCTGACCGATTTTCCCCAATCGCTGAAAAACGGACCTTTCAATTCACGAGTCGTCTTTGGTTGAAGGAGCCTAAAACTGTGCTGTATCGTTAGCAAAAGCAAGGATTGCTGGATTGCCGTTCTCCACTTAAACCCTTTCTCCAAAACCACGATTTTTGAATCAGGTTTGTCGGGACCATCGCCCTCTCCGGAAAGAATCAGCTTATTTTTGTCATCATCCGAAATATCCAAATTCGGATCAAAGTTTCCGGCGTTTTCAAACTTCGTACTTTCTAATTCAAATGATAGATTTTCGAGCTTTTTAGGTTTTTCAATCTCCTTTATTTCTTTCCCGCGAAAAAATGATTTGCCGGTATCAAAACGAAGATACAGTGCTTCTTTTTCGTGTTTATATTGCGTTAAACCTTTATTCTTATCGGCTTCAAGAGAAATATCATTGGGTTCTTTCAAATCCTCAAGATTCTTAGTTTTTACAAGCTTGCCTTTGTTATCTACCACTTCCGGTTCGGGAAATAAAGACCTTTTAGTGTCTTTTTTAAGGAGCACGTCCTGCCGCAACAAAGGCGGATTCATGGATTGTGAAAAGCCCACACCTGTTCCGCCAAGTAATATGAGAATTGGAACTGATAAAATTAAGTTCGAAGATTTACGCTTAATAAATTCAAGATAGCACATTTCTGAAAACTGCCCGTGCCGGAAGAACTTCCGAAGTGAGCAAAAACCTCTCCCTAGTTGAATAGTAAGCGCTATTTAACAACATATTCCCGAAAACACCAAGGAAAACCGGTAAATTCATTATGTTGTTGTAAAAAACACGCAATAATATCCAAATCGTGGCAATTGAAATTCAAGAAAGAAACCTGACCTATGCGACTTCCTTTCTGGCAATCATCAAACCATCACGCACTGCAAAAAGAATATTCGTAACGCGCAAATCCGCCTTAATCTTTTTATTATAACAGTTTAGAGCCTTCGCAGATTTTTTCGCCTCAGCCGAATCAGCATCCAAAACCGCACCGCTCCAAAGTACGTTATCCGCAATTATCAAACCACCGATGCGGGTTTTTGGAAAAACCAAATCATAATACAACGAATAATTTGCCTTATCGGCATCAATAAAAACAAGGTCAAATGTATCTTCAAGCTGCGGAATAATTTCGGCTGCATTTCCTAAATATGAAACAATTTTTTCGTGATATTTCGTCTCCGCCCAAAATTGCTTCGCAATCTTGTTTGTTTCTTTATCCACATCTAGCGTTATCAACTTTCCATCAGCCGTTAGCCCTTCCGCCAAACAGAGCGCCGAATAACCCATAAACGTTCCGATTTCAAGAATACGCCAAGGCGAAACGATTCTGGAAAACATCGCCAGCAACCGCCCTTGATAAAAGCCTGAAAGCATATTACTATCGCCGCGCTCGGCAAAAGTTAATTCGCGTAACCTTTTAAGTTCCATGCTTTCAGGCGATGTCATCAATTCGGCATATTCCTGAATTTTCGGGTTAAGCAACTCCATTAACGCTTATGAAACCCCATCGATTCTTGATTCCATGCGAAGCGTAATAAGCTCATTTGCGCCATCAACGAATTCTATTGCGCCTTCGCTGCCATCGGTTTCAATTTGAACGGCAACGCCGCGAACCTTTTCAATATGGTCCTCTACCTTTTCCGCCAACTCTTCGCCGCGTTCGATTCTTATTACTTTTACGTCATAATGTCCGTTGTGTTCTACAACCTCAAGATCTTCGAGGTGCATTTCCTGTCCTTCTTCATCAACCGAACCATCTGCCCTATAAACTTCAAAACGCGCACGTCGATCGTTGTTTCGAAGCGCAAATTCGGGCAAAAACGAAGCCCATTCTTCGGAATCTATTACTTTCCGCGGTTCAAAATCATTATTCATCTTAAATTTCTCCCATTAAAAACTAATTACGATTTTTCCAAAGTGTGCGCCCGATTCCATATATCTAAGCGCATCTTTTGCTTCGGTAAATCCGAAAACCCGATTTACAACCGGCTTTATAAAATGCTTACCAAGAAACACGTTCATCTCTTCAAACATTTTACGCGAACCAACAAAAATCCCCTGCAGTTGCGCAGCTTTCATCAATATCGAAATAGGGTCAATTTCCCCTTTGCCCGAAAGCACGCCAATAACGGCAATTTTTCCGCCGTATTTCACCGAATTTAACGAGCTTCGAATTGTTCCCGCACCGCCAACTTCGACAACATAATCCGCGCCAACGTTCTTTGTAATTTCAAGAACTTCTTTGTCCCAATCCGGTACGGCTGCATAATTAATAAAATAGCGCGCGCCCAGAGTTTGCGCCAATTCAAGTTTTTGATTTGAAGATGATGTAATTATTACATCAGCGTCTAAATTTTTTGCAAATTGGAGCGAGAAAATTGAGACGCCGCCGGTTCCCAAAGTCAAAAGCGTGTCACCTTCCTTAACGTCAAAGCACTCTTTCAAAGCATTCCATGCCGTCACTGCCGCACACGGAAGCGTTGAAGCTTCTTCGTAAGTAAGATGTTCCGGAATTCGCACCAACCCGTTTTCATTAAAGGTACCGAATTCACGAAGACACCCATCCAAATCTCCACCAAGCGCGGTGCGTGCCTTTTCACGTGTTACCGCGCCTTCAAGCCAACCTTGCATAAAGATTGGCGTAACTCGATCGCCGATTTTCCATCGTGTAACGGCGGAACCTACATCGATAACCTCTCCCGCACCATCTGAAAGTGGAACCAAGGGAAATTTCAAATTCGGTTTATACCAACCGTTTACCATCATTAAATCTCTGTAATTTAACGACGCGGCGTGGAACTTAACCAATACTTCATCTGCCGCCGCCTTCGGAATTTCTCTTTCGGCAACCTCAAGATTTTCTATTCCAAATTCGCGGATCTCATAAACTTTCATATCGTTTCAACCTAAGTTTTGCACGCTTAAGGCAGATAAACCTAAGCGTGCATTATCAATTCCTTTGGATAACTTATTTCTTGAATAGGTTATCAAGGCTTACCTTTCCGCCGCCCGCAAAGAAAAGATACAGAAAAACAAAGCAATAAACTGCGGCAAGTTCGCCTCTGTTAACTATCGGCAAAAATGCGCTTAATCCGTGCGCCATCCAATAAGCTACAGCCATCAAACCGCTCAGGATAAATGCAGTCCACCGTGTAAATAATCCAAAAATAAGCAATAACCCGCCACCAAATTCAAGAATTCCGGCGGTTAAAACAATTGCGTTTAGTTCGCCGCCCACCATTTCTGAGGGCGGGAACGCAAAAAGCTTTTGCGAACCGTGCCAAAAAATTAGAAAGCCAACCATAAACCTAAGCAGGCTCAACGCATAGGGTTGTCCTTTTGCCAAAAATTCGTTCATTTACGTATTCTCCTTCTGTTTAAATGATCTTTAGCGCGCCAAGTAACCGCCATCTACCCCACTGGCGCTGCCGGTCACAAACGAAGCGCGTTTAGAACAAAGCCATAAACATACATCGGCTACTTCCGAAGGTTTTCCGATGCGTCCAACGGGGTGCATTGAAACCAATTCTTCAGCTGATTTCGCATCCGCCGCTCTTAAACGGTCAATCATAGGTGTATCAATTAAACCCGGTATCACCGAATTTACACGTATGTTTTGCTTCGCAAATTCAAGCGCAACCGATTTTGTTAAGCCGATTACCGCATGTTTGCTTGCGGAATACAGCGGACCGTAAGCCGCGCCACGTAGCCCGAACACCGATGAAACGTTAACAACTGCGCCACCCCCGGTTTTCAGCATCGCGGGAATTTCACGTTGCATTGACATCCAAACGCCCTTTACGTTCGTGTTCATCACGATGTCGAACACCTTTTCGGATTGTTCCGGAAGCGGTTTAAAATACTGTTCAACGCCCGCATTGTTTACCGCAAAATCCAGCCTACCGAATTCTTCAAGCGCGGTGTTTACCATTTTTTCTACATCCCTAACAACGGAAATATCGGTTTCAACAAATTTTGCATTTACCCCTAACGTTTCAACCTTCTTTGTCACTTCCATGCCTCGATCGGCACGTCTTCCGGCTAAGATCAAGTTTGCGCCTTCTGCTGCGAACGCAACGGCAAGAGCCGTACCGATTCCCGATGTGGCGCCCGTAATAATGCATACGCGCCCGGTAAATTCACCCATTTAATCAGCCGCCCTCGCACTGCTATCGGTGCCAACCGAAGTTTCTTCAATAGATTTGAAAATCGAAACAAACTCTTCCGACAAAGATTTTTCTTTATCCGCGTTATACCAACGCTGAAGTTGTTCGGAAATTTCCGCATGCTCCATTCCTTGCTGAACCAGCTCTTCCCGATATTTCATCGCCGCTTTCGGACGCGGTCCCCAACGAAATATGACCTTGCCCGATTCGCTATCGAATGCAACCAACACCGGAATCGAACGCGCACCGTTTGTCAAAAACCGGTCCATTAGCTCCGGGTTTTCATCGCGCAAAATGTACCTTGTATCAATTATGTCGCTTTCATCGGCAATCTTTTGAATTACGGGGATATTTTGCGCCGCATCGCCGCACCAAGCTTCGGTTATCACAAGCCACGTCATCGCGCGTTGGCTTTCGCGAATTACCGCGCGCAATTCGTCATTAATTTCCGCCTGCTTGCCAAGCCTGCGCATACGTTGCCGATTCAATTTTGTGTAATTTGCGTAATCTTCATTTTGTATCGGTCCGGTTGTTTTGTTTTCCGCAACAAGGTCGTCAAGCAGTTGCGTATATTCCGGAAACGACATCGCTTCTTTAGCATATTGCTGCAAATCTAAATTCATATTCGTTTAATTATTTTATCCTTTTCAAAGCGAACTTTTGCCAAGTCTGCAATCCAATCGTGAACCTCGTCACGATAGCCGAGCGCACATGCCACAACCGCTGAATATCCGTCCTCATCAAGGTTTAGAATTCGATTGAACTCTTCGTGCACAAAGCCTTCCATCGGGCATGTGTCTATTCCGCGCAGGGCTGCCGCGGTAATCAACGTTCCGAGCGCGATATAACACTGTCGCGCTGCCCAATCTTTAACAATTCCGTTTTCAGAAGCTTGCAAGATTGCCCCCTTAATTGATGCTTCCAAGCCAATTAATTCCTCTTTGGCGGTTCCGCGAACTTCGATGACGCGTTCAATATAGGCGTCAATATATTTTTCCGTAACATCGGTTTTTCCGGCGAAAACAATTACGTGCGATGATTCCGTAAACTGTGGCTGATTCCAACCGCCCGCGCGCAATCTTTCACGTGTTTCAATATCTTCAACTACATAAAATCGCCACGGTTGAAGCCCCATACTCGAAGGCGAAAGCAAAAGCGCGCTTTCGAGCGCTTCAATGTCTTCCACCAAAATCTTCTTGTTTGGGTCGAACCGTTTTACCGAATGCCGCCAACTCATTTGCCGAACAAGTTCTTCGTTTGTAATTGTTTCCATAGCTAAGCTTTTTCGATTTGTTCGATTACATCCCGAAGCGTGTACGACGCAAATGCTTCCGTAACGGTTTTGTTGATTTCTTCTTTTATTTCGCCTAAAACTTCCGTTATTCCCGCACCAACCGGGCATTCTTTGTTGGGCGAATTCGGATGCAGCGCAAAAACCTCATCGCGTGAAACCGCCACAAATACCTCATCAAGATGAATTTCTTCAGGTTGTTTCGTCAAACATGTTCCGCCGGAATAGCCTGTTTGCGATACAACCAAACCCGCTTCGTGCAAGCTGCACAAAATTCTTCTTATAACAACGGCATTGGTGTTTACGCTTTCCGCCAAATATGATGAATTTATTCGTTCATCACATCTGTCGGCGAGCATTGCTAGAATGTGTACCGCCATAGAAAATTGACTGGTTGCCATAACTGTAACTAGTTTAGTTACACTTAAACATCGTGTCAATTCGGCTTTTGATGGTTGAATTTTGAACCTAGCGCTTTGAGCGATTCTTCCGCGGTAATTTGAAAAACGCGCACGCGCGGATCGCTGCCGAATTTTTCTGCGGTAATTGAATCCGTGATGATTATTTGTACACGTTCCAAGCCTCGCATCCATACTGAATCAATCGTTGAACGCAAAAGAATTGAATCCGGATCAACGCGCGCTGCGGAAAGATATGTTTTTGCAATCAATATAAACTTTCCCCAGCCCGAAACAATAGCGATAAGCGCATCATTAGAGGGTCGCGTTTCTTGCGATAGCGATTCGGAAATTGAAGCGGTGCGGATAAACAAGCATTCGTTTCCGGTATTTTCGAAAGCCGGTTCGATATTTGCGCGTTCATCGGAAAGAGCAATCAAATATGATTCAATGTTCTTACCTTCGTTTTCGAGTTCATCAAACGAAATACCAAATACACGCTTCCCAGTTGCCTGTTTTATTTCATGTACGATTATTTCACGCAACCCGCGGTCGTTTTCGACAACCAGCAAAGATTCGCCGCACCCTGATGCGGCAAAGTTCTTGTATGCTTTAGCCGCTTTCAGACCCCGATCTTCGTCAACACCCGATTGATTTAAAATTTCAAATGCGATTTGCGGAAGATTTATTTGCGCGCGCGCGCCCTCTACATCGGCAACAAAAAAACCACTGCCTGCTCTAAATTCCACAATGCCTTGCTCTGCCAATTCCTGATACGCAATCGAAACGGTATTCGCGTGAATCGAAAACTTTTGCACAATTTGTTGCCGGCTCGGAAGCTTTTCACCGGCTTTCAAATCGCCGCATGCAACACCCAAAGCAACTTGCGTCGTGATTTGTTCACGCATCGGAACATCAGTGTTTTTTGTAAGCCACAACCGCATAAACGCTTATTTCAAAGCCTTCTCAAGTGCCTCGATAATTTTGGGATATTCAAATTCAAACCCCGCATCTTCTAGTGCTTTCGGCAGAACACGTGCGCCGTCAAGTAAAAGTTTCTGTCCCTTTTCCCCAAAAATAAACTTGATGCCAAACTCGGGAATCGGGATCACGGTCGGTCGATTCAACACTTTACCGAGCGCGGCGGTAAATTCTTGGTTTGTAACAGGGTTCGGCGAAACCGCATTTACCACACCGTTTATTTCATCATTGTTTATTAAGAATACAAACGCACGAACCAAATCTTCGAGGGCAACCCAGCTCATATATTGTTTTCCGCTTCCGAGAACTCCGCCAACTCCGTAAGAAAACGGCGTCAACATCGCGCCGAGCGCGCCACCTTCCTTTGAAAGCACTATGCCGATTCTTACGGTGTTTACGCGTTCGGCAAAAATAGAAGCACGTTGAATTTCACTTTCCCAATCTGCGGCAACTTCCGCCAAGAAACCTTCACCTTTCGCACTTTCTTCGGTCAAAATCTCTTCGCCACGATTTCCGTAATAACCGATTGCGGAAGCGCCGATAAAGATTTTGGGCTTTTTGATTAGGCTGTTGAGCGAATCAACTAAGGCGCGCGTGCCTTCCACGCGGCTTTCGCGAATTCGCGCCTTCTTTTCGTCTGACCAATTTCCATCCGCAACACTTTCACCCGCAAGGTGTATCACTGCGCCGATTCCTTCAAGTTTCTTAAGCTCATCAGCCGCGATCCCCGTTTTTGGGTTCCATTGCACGTCGTAGGAGTTTTCAAGATTGCTTCGTGAGAGTTTTAAAACATTATGCCCTACCGATTTAAGCGCAGGCGTTAGCCTACTTCCAACAAATCCGCCCGCACCCGTTACTAGGATTTTCATTTACGAACTCCGTTATTGCTTTAATTCGCGCCCTTGAATGTCCTGATATACAAACTTTGACATGTTATCGATTTCCTCAGGCGTCATTTGCCCCCTAAACGGTGGCATCGGCAATTTTCCGTTTTCTATTTGCGAACGAATATCGCCTAGCGATTTTGTTCGCGCTTCGCCGGTGCGCAGGCTCGGGATTCGTTTTCCATCGATTGTTTTGCCGTTTGCTTCGGGTCCGTGGCACACCGCGCAGTTTGAACGAAATACGGATGCTTCGTATTTATCGCTATCCGCGATTACGACGCCGTCACGCTGAGCTTCCGTTTTCTTTTGGCATGCCGAAAACAGCCCAAACGCAACAAACACTAATAAAACAAACAACTTAACCGAATTCTTTCGACCTATTTGACACATTGTTTTTTCCGAAGTAGCTCTATTTTATCGCTCCTTCTAACGGACTTGAAGCACTTGCATACAATCTTTTAACCATCCTGCCCGATTCATACGCAAGTCTTCCCGCTTCAACCGCCAAACACATCGCGCGAGCCATTTTTTCCGCGTCATTTGCTTCCGCAATTGCCGTATTCATCAAAATCGCATCGGCGCCCAGTTCCATTGCAATTGCCGCGTCCGAAGCCGTGCCAACGCCCGCATCTACAATTATGACGGCATCCGGCAATTGCTCCCGCAAAATTCGCAAATTTGCCGGGTTTTGAACGCCGAGTCCGGAGCCAATCGGCGCGGCGAGTGGCATAATCGCGGCGCAGCCGGCAGCAAGCAGCTTCTTCGCCATAATCAAATCATCGGTAAAATACGGCAAAACCGTAAAGCCTTCATCAACCAAAATTCGCGCCGCTTCAAGTGTTTGTTCGTTATCGGGCAAGAGCGTTACGGAATCGCCGATAACCTCAAGTTTTATCCATTCGGTTCCCAACGCTTCACGTGCGAGTCGTGCCGTGCGAATTGCGTGTTCGGCATCATAACAACCCGCCGTATTCGGAAGAATCTTCATTTCCGGCGAAAGATGATTCAAAAAGCTTTCGGTTTTTCCGTCAAGCGGTACGCGGTTCACTGCAACCGTAACCATTTCCGATTTGCTTGCGGCGTGCGCCCGTTTCATTTCTTCGTTACTTCGGTATTTTCCGGTACCGATTATTAGGCGGCTGCTAAATTCTTCACCCGCGATTTTAAGATTTTCAGTCATTTGTAAACACCAATTTTCCGCGAATATTTTCGATTTCTTCTCTTACTTGTTCAACCCTTCCATACGAAAATTCGCCATCTTTGTAAAGGATGTTTCCATCCACCATCGTCATACAAACATCGTGTGAACGCCCTGAAAACAACAGGCTATCAGTTACGTCATAAACCGGCGAGCTTCCAATTGAATCCAAAGAAACCACCACTAAATCCGCGCGCTTCCCAACTTCAATCGAACCGATTTCATCGTCCAAACCCAAGGCTTCGGCGCCACCAAAAGTAGCGGCACGTAAGAATTCCCGCGCCGATAAAAACCTTTCCGAACCAACGCGTGCAACCAAGCAAGCAAACCGCGCTTCTTCAAAAAAATCGCAAAGGTTGTTGCTCGCAACCGAATCACTGCCAAGCCCGGTTTTTATTCCCTTAGACAAAAACTTTGCAAACGGGGCGATTCCGTGCCCGAGCTTAGCATTTGATTTCGGACAATGCGCGATTCGTGCCCCGCCTTGTGCAATCAACTGCAAATCCTTTTCGGAAACTTCAACACAATGCGCAAGCAATGGCTGTGCTTCCAATATACCTAGTGATTCAAGATATTCAATCGGGCTTACGTCGGGCGCTTTCCACACGATGTTATTTTGATCAAAATACTGCGCAAAAAATCCCGTTCCGTTTTTCAAGAACTCAATTTCGTAGATAGATTCTGCGGCGTGAATGGAAAGCGGTATATTGCCTAACTTTGCAGCCTGCGCGATAAAGCCAAATAATTTCGGACTAACCGTATAACAAGAATGCGGCGAAATTCCTGCGCGCACAAGTTTCGTTTCTTTGCCGCGCTGTTCCTGAAAACGATCAGAAAGTGTTTCAAAATCCGCTTCGGCGGTTTTGTTTTCCGGCGAAAATTCCGTTTCTTGAAAGCTTATTCCGCGCAAACCTACGGCGTTTAACGCTTCCATTCCGGCAAAACCGAGCCTTCCGATATCGGCGAAACACGTCACACCGGAAGCAACACCTTCCAACACGCCATAGAAAGCGGAAGTCCTTATTTCATCGGCACTTAAAATTTGGTCGCGCGCGTTGGTAACGGCAAAAAGCCATTTTGCAAAATCATCGTCAAATCGGTCTAAGTACCCGCGTAGCACCGTTAGTTCCAAATGCGAATGCGCATTTACAAAGCCCGGCATTAACACCGCGTTTGGAAAATTCAAAACTTCCGCGGCGGAATCTTTTTCGATCAAATTTTCCAAGGAATCAATTGCATCAATCGTACCGTTTCGAATCAAAACCGCCGAATTTTCAAACGGTTCTGATGAAACTGGCAAAACGAACCGCGCAGAAATAATTGTTCCGCGTTCACTTGCGTTTTTGTCAATTTTCACGGTAATGCTCCAGAATTGAGGTCACATAGCTCTTTGTGGATGGAATATCAATGCGATTTATGAATTCACTTTCGGAAATTTTTGCGATGTCGGTTGTTTTTGTCCATTCCGTTACCCTGCTTGGACCCGCGTTATAGGCGGCAAGTGTCATCGCAATTTCCGCGGGATACCCGCGATACGAAGTTCTTAGCGACTCCAAATACCAACATCCAACCTGTATGTTCCTTTCCGGATCACGCAAAAACTTTTCAAGGTCTGCATTAACACGTTGTTCAAATTGTTCAAGTCCTGTCGTTTTTGCCCATTCGCGCGCCACTAGTGGCGTAACCTGCATCAGCCCCACCTCATCATCGGCGCCAATTTTCCATGCGCTGAAATAGGATTCTTCGTTGATTATGCTCCAAACAAGCTTTTCATCGAGTCCATAAACCAATGATTGTCTTGCAATAAGTTCATCGTAACGGTGAATCCAATATTGATTTGCATAGCTTGCCGCGAAAACCAGCGCAAAAATTCCCAATAAAACGGCTATTACTGTCGCGGCTATCTTATACTTCAATTACTTTTCCCCCGCCGCGTTTTTTTCGTTTTCGAAACGTCCTTCTCATCCCCGTAAAAATTGAACGTGCGCCTACGTCTAAACACCTTTCCCGAACGAATATTTTCCGCAAAAAGATCTACGTCAAAATCCGCATTTCGCGACATTTCTTCGCGAATCTCCAAAAGCAATTCAAGGAATTTGGGGCGTTTATACATTAGAATTTGATAATAGATATTGAAAAATGATAGGTCAAACTTATCACGAGACAACCTAAGCGGCATGAACAAGAAATTCGGGTGTAACAATCATCGGAACAAAAAAGCCCGCTGCGGTGTTAAAAAGCTTGATTCGCGCTTGTTTTCGGACATTTGCCAAGTGTCCGAAGTTCCACGTAACGAGGTAATCCATCTTATGAACCGAAGCTATTGCAACGTGCATTGCATCGCCAATATATTTACGCTGAAAGATTCCGCGCGTGATGTAGCCTTCTGCAAGAATTGCCGCTTCTTCGGGTAGCGAAAGCGATGTCAATGGTTCCACAAGCTTTAGATACGCCGTTCGATACGGTTCGTTCAAAGATTCCAGTTCGCGTTGAACAAGTATAGAAACGTTCGCGCGATATTCATCAAGTTCGTGTTCCCACCAACGTATCGTTAAATCTCTTCTAAATGGCTCACCATTGTCCAAATACGCGCCAATTACGGAAGTTTCCAGGTAAATGCTTGTCTTCATAAAAACGAAACCGGAAACGGTACGAAATTAAACGAACGCCGCTTCCGGAAAAAGTTCAGTTCAAAATTCCTCATTTGTTATGAGGTGTAAAAGTTACCTTAGAACGCCTAAAATCAAACGTCAAACTGTAATTTCGCAGAAAATTTCCACCCAAAATTCCCGCTTGCGTAAACCCGGATGATTCGTTTATCAGGTTAAGATCGAGCGCGATTGCCTTTAGCGAATCTCGCGAAAACGTTCCAAAACTTACGCGCGGCAAAAGAAACGACGGAACATTTTCCGTTATGCCCGCCGCGCCCACTACGCGGAAAGTTTCATCGAGTGCATGGGGCGAAATGTGGGAAGAATCCGCCAAAGCCGCATCTATTACCGAAACGCTTGCGCCGGTATCCACAATAAAATTAAGGGGTGATTCAATTCCATCCAACTTAACGATGCCGCTTAAAAATCCGCTTGAAGTCAAGCGTAGCGGCAAAGAATTTCCCTCCTTTTCAATCGTGTCCGCTGCTTTGGAATCTTTGCGGAGCAATGAAAATTTGTTGTTTCCGTAATCAATGGTTGTTAAGTATTTTGATATCAACGAAACCCCCACATATCCGTCAATTTTCTCGTTGGTGTTATGGAATTCGCGTATGTAAACCGGTACGTTTTTGACTTGAACTTCGCCAAGATAAACGTTTTTTAGAAAGCCATAAACAATATCGAACTTTCCGTCGCCGCCAAGCGCCCGAGCTGAACCGCCACTTGTAACAGGCTTTATATTCAAGCGTTTGGCGGTTTCATTCGAAATCACGCTGATTCCGGATCCCGTATCCAACACAAACCGTAGCGGCTCGCCTTTCTTTTTGATTCTTACTTCCACAATTGGGCGATTATTTACCACGTTCATATCTATTGATGTGCTTTCCGCCCCGCTCAATTGATACAAGGCGGTTTTTCTTCCGAGGTACCTTAAGAAACGAATTAAGCCGAGAATTCGCTCGCGTCGTTCCTGATCGCCTTTACCGGAATTGCGAAGATAATCTTCATAAGCTTCCGCGGCTTCCTTGTATCTTTCGGCGCGTGCGGAAACTTGCGCAAGCGCAAACGGATAATCAGGTTCTTTTGAATCTTCGTTAAACGCCCTTTTCAATTTTATTAGGCTCGAATTCAAGCGATTCTCGTAGTAATCAAGCAGACCTAAACTTGCCCAAGCAAGCGCTTGATCATTTTCAAGTGATAAAGAATTTTCAAGCAGCATTTTTGCATCGGCAAAATTCCCAGCCGCCAAATAAACGGTTCCCAATACCGCAAATCCGTAAGAATTTTTCGGATCGGCGCGAACAACATCCGCAGCGTAATTGTATGCCGCCATCAAATTTCTGGATTTTACATAAAGAAGTGCAAGTTCAAGTTTTGCCAGTGAACTGTTTGGATTACTTGCAATTACACCCTTCAAGATTTGTTCGGCTTCCTTGGTTTCGCCGTTTCGCGCGTGCTTTTTTGCTTGCTTTACAAGTTTTTCGATGTCAGAAAAATCTATTTTCTTTACATCATCCGCACCAAAAGCTTCTGCCGGAACCAGAAGCGCGGCGAACAAAACACAGAATACTGCGTACTTGAAAAACCCTAGAGGAAATCGACTTTCCCGAACATAATTCATTCTGAAGCCCTCCGAAACTTTTTGAAAACTGGCTATTTTAGCACTTCACCGGTTTTTAACGACCAAAGTACCAAATCCATTTCTTCAAAATCTATATTTAATTGTTTTGCGAAATTCTTTAACTTTTCTTCTGCACTTAGATACCTTGAACGCGTATTTGGTGGCTTTGGCGTCTCAATTACTTTAAGTTCAAAAAGACAATTCAAAACGTGCTTATCGCAAATTGCATACCCCTTCAAACCGATATTACGAAGAAAATGACTTGCTTCCTTATAACCTAAACCTTTGATTCCCTTTTCTTTAACAAGCCAATCGCGACGCGCGAGCGGGTCATCAAAACCGGATAAGACTTCGCGCAGTTTCATATCGCAAAACTCTTCCAGAAACTTTCGTGATTCGACAACATATCGCGCGCGAGCCCGTGGATAGCGATGCTTACCAACTAGTGCGTTCATGACCGTTTCGTGATTGCCGTTAAGAAGGTGCGGACGAACCGCATTTACCGAATTCAGCCCCATCCTTGCAGAGCACCCGCCGGTAAAAAAACAGTAAACCATTTCTTCCCAAAGCTTTAAATCATCGCCGCTTTCCCAAATCGCGTCAAATTCGGCTAAACGCTCAGTAATCACACTTCGATTTATTTTGTGCGTCTGCCGGATTTGCAAAATTGTTATTGCTTCGTGTTTCTTCTTCAAATTATTTGCCGTTCTGCCCCTAAAAGGATATTTAGCTGCGAAACCTTATGTCAAATAAGGTAGTTACCTTGCAAAAATATACGATTTATTTGTAAAATTTCTTTCAAATTAATACTATATTAGTGTATAAGTATTTGTGATTGTAACCATAAGCAATCCTAAATACAGTGCATCTTGTTTCGTTTAGGGGTCATCATATAATTAAATCGGCGCATTTTTTGCCGAATGTGGAAACGCCGAGGGAATTTATGTTAATATGGAAACAGCTTTTGAGTTTGACCAACTAAAAAGCATCCATTCTAGAAACTACGAAAAAAAGTAAATCAATGAAAAACCCAATAACATCCAAACTTTTTTTGCTTGCTTCAATTCTTTCGCTGACATCAATCGCAGCGTTCGGACAGCAAACTCGACCGTTGTTTCAGCCAATAACAATTAAGACCGGGCAAAAAAACCCGCAGCCTACCCCAACACCGCTGATCACAAAAACGAGCAGCACGCGACCGATTATTACTCCTGAAATGCCTTCAAGAAACCCTGAGGCAACGTTAGAATCCTCGGCTGCGTTGAATTCAATGCGTAGAACGCCGTTCGCGTTACTTCAAACCATTGATATACCGGGCAATTCGGCTGTTTTGATTGAAGGAGAAGATGGTGAACTGATTCTTGACAGCTATGCAGACGTTCCACGCAACCCGGCTTCAAACGTAAAAGTTTCAACAACTTATGCGGTTTTGAAGACTTTGGGTCCGGAATACAGATTTATTACGGGCGTTTGGACGGATGGTGTAATCGATCAAGATACGAAGACCTTAATCGGAAATCTTTATGTTTCCGGTCGTGACCCGATATTTAATTACGAAAATGCGACATACATCGCAAACGAACTTAACCGAATGGGTGTGGGAACGGTAAAAGGCGATGTGGTTGTAACCAGTGATTTTTCATTAAACTTCAGCAATTCGGCGACTCGGTCAGCCGCTTCGCTCGATTCCACGCTGGATTCTGAAAAAAGAAGTTCGCGCGCCAGAATCGCTTGGAGCAAGTTCCGTTCAAATTCCAAGAAGGTTATGACAACAAGTCCTAACCCTTCGGTTACGGTGTTTGGCTCAAGCAAGGTTTCGACCTTGCCCACGAATGCAAAGCTTTTGTTTAATCACGAATCTACGCCGTTGCGCGAAATAGTTAAATCTATGATGAACTATTCAAACAACTTTATGGCTGAAAAGCTGGGCGGAATGGTTGGCGGACCGAGCGGGGTTGAATGGATTGTTAGACGAGACACGGGTATTTCGCCTTACGAATTTAGCATCGCAAGTTGCAGCGGGCTTGGTGTAAATCGCGTAACGCCGCGGGCTCATATGAAGGTTCTGCGTCTTTTGGACAATTATCTCGAAACGCGTAACCTACGAATGACCGATGTGCTTCCGGTAGCCGGTATGGATGACGGTACGCTTCGAAACCGATTTGACGATGGAATGGAATTGGGAAGCGTCGTAGCAAAAACTGGAACGTTAAACCAAACAGATAGAGGCGTTAGCAGCCTAAGTGGAAAACTAAAAACACGTAAAGGCTCGTATTACTTTGTAATCTTTAATCAAACCGGCGGTGTTTATTCGTTTAGAAATTTTCAAAATTCTTTTGTGCCCTTGGTACAAAACCTTTTGGGCGGACCTGCACCTTTGGGATATATGTCAAAAGATATGGATAAACAGCTTTCGCAAGCGCGTGTGGTTTACCCGAAAGGTGTTTCGCCGCGAATGATGAACTAACCTTTTTCGGTAAATTGAAATGAAATAAAAAGACCGCTAATCAACGCGGTCTTTTTTTGTGATTCCGGTATTTTGCACAAAGTAATGAACCAACTAGGGTACCTGAACTTTACGATTGCAACCAAATATAGCAGAATCTCAAAGTTGAACTTGCCTTATGAGCCAATCTGAAAAAGACGACAAAAATTTAATTGCGAGCGAAGCCGCATCGGATTCGGAAGATAGACAAACCTCGAAAAGCGTGGCGCGTTCAGCGGGAATTGTTTCAATTGCCGTAATGTTTTCACGTGTTCTCGGCTTAGTGCGCGAAAGCGTTTTTGCCTATTACTTTGGCAGCGGTTACCTTTACGATGCCTATCAAGTGGCGTTTCGAATTCCGAATGTTTTACGCGATCTCTTTGCCGAAGGTGCGCTTTCCGTTGCGTTTGTAAAGGTATTTACCGATTACCAAATTCACAAAAGCGAAAAAGATGCATGGCGTTTGGCTAGCCTGGTTTTAAACGGATTAGTGGTTGTGTTGAGCGCAATTACGTTGCTCGGAATTATTTTCGCACCGCAAATTGTGGGTCTGATTGCAAGCGGATTTCCGCCGGAGATTGCCGCGCTCGCAACCACTATGACACGGATAATGTTTCCGTTCATCTTATTTATCGCAATGGCGGCACTCGCCATGGGTGTGCTCAACACAAAAGGAATTTTTGGTGTACCGGCATCAGCCTCAACGGCATTTAATGTGGTTTCGGTGTTGATCGGTTTGCTTCTTGCATATTGGTTTAGCGGTGGCTCGTGGCAGGTACCGCCAAAGGGAATTATTCCTTCACGCAATGCGGAGCTGGCAATCATCGGTATGTCTATCGGAACTCTAATAGCGGGGGCGGCACAATTCCTAATTCAAGTACCGTGGCTTTACAAGGTCGGCTTTCGATTTACGCCGGTGTTGAATTTCGCCGATGAGGGTGTTCGAAAAGTAGCAAAACTGATGGCGCCAGCGATAATCGGTACATCGGCAGTTCAAATAAACGTGATGATAAACACGTTCTTTGTCTCGGGAATCGAAGGTGGTGTTTCATATCTATCTTATGCATTTCGTTTGATGCAGTTCCCGATTGGTGTATTCGGCGTAGCTATCGGCACGGCATCGATTCCCGCGCTTTCGCGGCTCGCCAGCAAACGCAGCTTCGGAGAATTTAGAAACACACTTTCGAACTCACTAAACTTGGTGTTTTTGCTTACATTGCCTTCGGCTTGCGGGTTGGTGGTGCTTGGTTCGCCGATAATTCGGCTTCTCTATTCCCACGGCGGAGCCTTTAAGGAATCCGATGTGCCTATGGCTGCGGCGGCGCTTGGTGCGTATGCAATCGGCTTGACCGGTTACGCAGCGATTAAAGTTCTTTCCCCTTCGTTTTATGCACTGGATGATGCAAAAGTGCCGATGATTATCGCGGTTTGTTCGATAGCAGTAAATGCCGTAGCTAGCTATTATTTTCTAAAACTCTTTTCCAATTTTGGTGTAAGTGCCGCGCACCCCGGCGGGTACGGACATGCAGGTGTCGCACTCGCAACCTCATGTGTTGCGCTTGTGAATTTCTTCGCATTAATTTATATGATGCATAGAAAAATTGGCAGCATTAACGGTGGCAATATGATTCGCACGTTCGTGAAAATTGCGTTTGCGTCTGCCATTATGTCCGTTGTTTGTTGGTACAGTTATCAATATTTGACGGGGCTTACGCAAACAAAGCACATATTTGAAAAGCTTTATGAAGTTGTAATTCCGATTTCGCTCGGAAGCATCGTATTTTTTGCCGTTGTAAAAATTCTGCGTGTCGATGAACTGGAGCAGTTCGTGAAGCTTTTGAAACGCCGACTTGTAAAATAATCAAAACATTTCACCAAACTGCGTTTCATCCAAAATTGTCACACCCAACGATTCCGCCTTGGTCAGTTTTGACCCAGCCGCCTCACCGGCTACAACATAGTCAGTATTTTTGCTGACTGATGATGCTACGCGTCCACCACGTTCTTCAATCAATTTTGCAGCTTCGCCGCGCGTTTGGTTTTCAAGTTTGCCTGTTAACACAAATATTTTCCCTAAAAATCTTTCGTCAATGCTTGCCGAATCTGCTTCATTTACCTTCATTTCTACGCCGGCTTCTTTCAAACGATTAATCATCCCTTTGTTTCTTTCGGATCTAAAATAATCAAAAACGCTTTTTGCAACTGTTTCACCAATTTCGGGAATTTCATCTAATTCTTCAACTTGGGCATTCGCAAGCGAATCAATCGAACGGAAATGATTCGCTAGAATCTTGGAATATCTTTCGCCGACATGGCGAATATCGATACCATACAAAAAGCGCTGAAGCCCGCGCGATTTGCTAGCCTCAATTTGCTCAAACAAATTTGTAGCGGATTTTTCCGCCATTCTATCCAATCCGGCAATATCGTTCACCGTAAGTGAATAGATATCGGAAACATCGTGTACCAAGGCTCCGTCAACAACTTGTTCAATCAGCATTTCCCCCATTCCCTCAATATCCATCGCCTTTCGTGCGGAAAAATATCCGATTCGTCCCTTCACCTGCGCCGAACAATCGTAGTTTGTGCATCTTCTAACCGCTTCACCTTCGGGACGCAATGCAGGTGCACCGCACACGGGACATTTTGTCGGAAATTCAAAATCAGTTTCCGTTCCATTTCGGCTAGATTTTATTACTTTGACAACCTGCGGAATTATTTCCCCGGATTTTTCGATTACTACTTGATCGCCTATTTTTAATTCAAGCCGTTTGATTTCATCTTCATTATGGAGCGATGCACGCGAAACCACTGTTCCGGCAAGTTCAATAGGTACAAGGTTTGCAACCGGTGTCAACGCGCCGGTACGCCCCACTTGAACGTTTATGGCTTCGAGTTTCGTGGTTGCCTGCGTTGCCGGATATTTGTATGCGATTGCCCATCGCGGCGCCTTTGAAGTGGCTCCAAATTCATCTTGAAGCGCGGTTTGATTCACCTTTACCACCACGCCATCGATGTCATAATCAAGATCCTCGCGCCGGTTTTCAATCTCGTCGCAAAATTTTATAACTTCGTCAATTCCTTCACACAAACGCCGATGCGGATTTACGTTAAAACCGGCGCGTTCGAGAAATTCAAAGATTTCCCAATGCGTTTCAAATGCTTTCCTCACTCCGCTAAGAACATCATAAGGAAAAAGGTCTAAACGTCGTGAAGCAACCACTTGTGAATCAAGCATTCGAATCGTACCCGATGCAGAGTTTCTCGCGTTTGCAAAAGTTTTCTCGCCGTTTTCCGCAAGCTTTCTGTTTATATCCTTAAACACCGAACGCGCAATAAATGCTTCGCCACGAACTTCTAGTTCGGTGGCTGCTTCCGTTTTCAAACGTAAAGGAATGCTGCGAATTGTACGCGCATTTTGTGTTACGTCGTCACCGGTTTGACCGTCGCCGCGGGTTACACCGCGCTCCAAAACGCCATTTTGATAAACCAATGAGAGACTAAGACCGTCAATCTTAAGTTCTGCGACATATTGAAATTGCCGTCCGGCTGCGAGTTTTTGGCAACGTTCGTCAAATTTCCGAAGTTCTTCGAAATTGTACGAATTATCAAGGCTCATCATCGGCACAGCGTGCCTAACCTGTTGAAAACCATCCGCTTTTCCGCCGACACGTTGCGTGGGCGAATCAGCCGTAACCAATTCGGGGTGCTCAGCTTCAAGCGTTTTTAAATGCGCCATTAACGCATCAAACTCGGCATCTGAAACTTCGGGCTCGCTTTGCTGATAATAGAGTTCGTTATGACGTTCAATTTCCGTTTTAAGCTTTTCCAGCTGATCTTTTACATTGCTCATTGTCTCAATATTTTGCCACAGATTGTCGGAGGGCGCGAAATTTTTCGTGCGGCATCGTAATGTTTTTTTTGTTCGATTTGGTGAAGTTTATAACATTTCTTAAAATTGTTGAACAAACACAAACGTTTAATATATAATGATTCCGGCGTGAACCTCTAACTTTCAACGCATTTCTTTCGGTCAATTCAAAATATCAACTAAGGATGAATTTGAATCAAATATATTTATTGGTAATAATTACCGGCATTGCGCTAATAACAGCATATTTGTTTAAGCCGCCAAGATTTTCATCGATGTATTATCTTGCGGCTACCGGAATTTGTGTGCTGCTTTGGACATGCGGTGAACTGATTGCAATAAGTACTATTGATTATTCCGGCAAACTTTTTGGCGAAGTTGTACGTTTTTCAGGCGTGTTGGGTTTGCCAATTTGTCTGCTCTGCTTTGTAAGAAGGTTTACAGGCAAAGACGTTTCGGCAAAAACAATCGTGTTACTTTCGATTGTTCCCATAATCTCTTTCATGGTTCTTGTAACAAACAGTAGCCATGGGTTGTTTTTTAAGCAAACAAACCTTGATTTTCAAAATCTAGCCCTAAATTTGGAATACGGGCAATTCTTTTGGTACGTTCACACACCCTATTCATACACAATAATTCTTACAAGCGTTTTGCTGTTGATTTTAGAACTCTTTAAGGTTTCAAAACGCTTTCGTTCTGAAGTGCTGTTGATGTTGATTGCTGTATGCGTGCCGGTTGCGATCAACGTTCTGAGCCTACTTGGGCTTTCAGTAGGTTTTAATCTTAACCCGTTGGCAATGTTTGCGTTTTTGGCAATTGCAGGACTCGGAATCTCGCGTATGAATACGCTTAGAAAGAACCCGATTGCCTACGAAACCGTTTTTAACACCTCGCACGATGGAATAATCGTAATAGATAATCAATTCAACACAATGGATATAAACCGTGCGGCAATGCGCGGTTTGAACATGAAAAAGGATGATTTAATTGGCGTAAACATTAACGAAATTTTTTCAAATTGGGCGCCTTACGCGGATGTTTATGGCGAAGACAAAATTAGCGAATTAAATGAAATCGAAATCGAGCTTCGCGGAAAAACACAATACTTTTCCGTAAATCTTTTGCCGGTTTATAATCGTGATCAAGAAGCGATTGGTTCGATTTTAACGATCAGGAACGAAACAAATCAACGCACAAATGCGCTCGCGCTTGAGGCAATGGCGTTTCATGATCCGCTTACAATGCTAGCAAATCGAAGAAAATTCGAATCCGAATTTGAAACAGCAATAGAAGTGGCGGTTACTTCCAAAAAGCAGTTTGCAATTCTATACTTTGACCTAAACAGCTTTAAATCGGTTAACGATTCGCACGGACACAAAGCCGGCGACGAGCTGTTAAAATATGTAGGTGCGCGAATTGCATCAATACTTCGAAAGCCGGATGTGGTTGCGCGCCTTGGTGGTGATGAATTTGCTGCAATTCTACACAACGCGAATCCCGGCGGGGTAAAAATTGCCGTTGAACGAATTATTGAAAACACACGCAAGCCCTTCAGAATAAAAGATGAAACAATTGTTGCTAAGCTATCAATAGGCGCGGCATTTTTCCCTTACAACGGTGAAACCCTCGGAGAGTTGTTGATTCACGCAGATAAAGCCATGTATCGTGCAAAAGCTGATGGCGGCGGACTTGCGTTTTACGATTCCCGAATCGATACACCTTTTGTTGTTAACCATTAGCGACTATACAAAAGGTATCTTGGATTTTCCGCATCTCTCACAAAACCCTTACAAACCAAGTTCTTTGAAAAGGCATCTTCAAATTCTTCGCGAATTTTTTCTTGTATTTGATTTGCGCCAATTGGGTCAGATTTTACAATTTCATTCCAATTATTGATTGTTTTGATTTCCAAAGCCGGCTCTCCAACAATCGGCGAAGCCTCACCGCGTGAAAGTTTTTCTACGCGTTCATCGTGCAAGTGCCAGTAGGCAAAAAGACGGTCACTCGCAATTCCCACGGCATCGGCTTTTTCTGCACTGTAATCCGTACCGTAGTAGTTTGGCGCATATTCTTCCACATCTGCACCCAATTTTATCAAGTTAAAAAACGCATTTCGCGCCTTTACGGGTTCGAATGTCCACTTGATGAATTCAACATTGCTTTCGATTGCGCGTTCACGTTGCGCCCATTTCAACGTTGCGCCAATTCCCATATTCTGAAACTCGGGGTCGATTGCGGTCATATGCGAATAAAAAAACGGCGTGGAATTTTTATAACCCACGATTGATAGTACAAAGCCAACAAGCCGCGCTCCGCTATACGCACCAAGCGTAAATCCACCCGCATTGCGCGAAACAATTAGATGCCGAGCCGGAGAAATTTCAATATCCGGCAGTTTGAAAACTTCCTTTTGTAATCTCACGCATTCAGAAAGTTCTTCAGGCGTTTTACATTCTCTTATAACGATATTTGCCATTTTTGATTGTTTTATTGATGATTTTCAAAAAGAAACTTTCGCAATTTGCGCGTATCGTGTCAAGATAAGTAGATTTGAATTTTCGGCGTTTGCCGAATTATCAGATTTCATCGCCTCCACTTTAGCCGTTTGACGCAAAACGATGACTACAGAAGTACACGACGAACCAAAATCGGAAATAGAAGCAAATGGCAAATTGGCTCGATTTGTCGCAATGGAATTATGCGCAAGTATTGCGAATTCCGCGCTTTCGGGGTCTCTGCGTTTAGAACATGAAAAAGAAAAGGTTGTCATTTACTTTTCAAAGGGCAGTGTTGTATTTGCGATTTCAAATGCCAGAATTCATCGGCTGTTTGAAATTTTGATTTCCGAAGAAGTGGTTTCCAAGGAAAAGATTGTTGAAATTGAAGGATTTACAAACGATTTACATCTAGCGAAAAAGCTGGTTGAGCTAAATGAAATTACGCAGTTTGCCGCAAACGCGGTTTTTACATCGCAAATTTCGCTTATTCTTCTATCGGTTTGGAAGTGGGAATCAGGTATTTGGAGCTTCAGCCCGCTTTCGCGTATTAAAGATGGCATCAACTTCCCTGTTACCTTAGCGCCTTTGTTTGATTCGGTTGTTTCAACGTTTACCACTGAGGATTTTATTTCGCGCTTTAAAACTCTTTCCGAACAGTTCGTTTTGCTGGTGCCGGAAAACAAAGCCATCGAATTATGTACAACCCCGGAAGAAGCATTTTTGATTTCCAGAATCGGCGAAGGTGCGCACTCTATCGATGCACTTCGCGACCTTTTGGGCGTGCAACGCGAATTATTATTGGTGACACTATACAAACTTTGGCTTCGCGGCGTGCTCGAACGTCGCAATTGGGCAAGTTATCTTCCGTTGGAAATCAAACAGAGAATAACTTCTTCGACATTTAGCTTAAAACAAGGCGCAACTTCTTATGAAGAAAAACTACTACGCGAAGAAGAAGAACGGCAAGCAGAATTTCAACGTGAGGAAGAAGAAAAACAAAAAGCAGAAGCTAAAGCACATCCGCAACAAGAAATGACGCTTGATGAATATCTTGCGCGCGTTGAACGCGCCGCAACTTATTACGAATTATTCGGAATTGAAACTTCTGCGGAAACCGCGACAATAAAGAAAATATATTTTTCTTTCGCGAAAAACTTTCACCCAGATCTTTTTCACAGAAAGGTAGATTCCGAATTTGAGGCAAAGATTCAAGATGCATTTACCCAAATCGCACGTGCATATGAAACTTTAAAAGATAAAGATGCACGCGAACTTTACGATTTCAAAATGCGAAAAGTGCTAGAAAGTGCGCAACCAAAAGCTGATCTTGACGCAATTTCTTCGATTACAAGAGATGACCACGATAAATCTTTACGCGCCGAGCACGAATTTAATGAAGGGTACAGTTTCTTTTCGCGCGGAAATTATAATGATGCGCGTCCGCATTTTGAACGTGCTGTTATGTTTAACGGTGAAGAAGCTAAGTATCACGCCTATTTGGGAATAGTTTTGTCAAAGAATTCGGAATCAAAACACCGCGCGGAAACAGAATTGAGAACCGCATGCACTCTTGATGAAACCAACGCAGATTACCGAATTATGCTTGCCGAAGCATATATACATTTCGGTATCACTGCCCGAGCAAAAGGCGAACTTCAAAGATTGCTTGCCAAGGCTCCGAATAATTCTAAAGCTCGAACGTTACTCGACAGCTTAAGCTAGAAATTGTAAAAATAACGGAAGGCTTTTATTATTAGTAATTTCTAAGCTACGGTTAAACTATCGTTACCATTTACAACAACTTCTGAATATCAGTTGAACTTTTTCGAAGTAGTTGCCCCCTTTCGCTAAGCTATGTCGGATTCAGCATTGTACGAAATAGATGATTTATCGCCGGATGCGGAACTGGTGCAACTGGCACGAACAGTGGATAACTTTGAGGGTTATTCGAAGCCGCACGCCGAAAGAATTGCGTCAATCGCCGAAACACTTGCAAACGAATTTGATCTTGCCGCGCAAGACAGATATTCGCTGAAACAAGCCGCACTGCTTCACGACATTGGCGAAATGATAATGAATCGCGATTACATTAACGTAAACCGTCCACTTTCTGAACAAGAACGGCTCGATATGCAACGACACCCCGTAATTGGCGAACAAGAAGCTGCAAAACGCGGGCTCGGTAGAGCGGTACAACTTTTGATTCGGTGGCATCACGAATGGTGGAACGGCGATGGTTATCCGGATGGGCTTCACAATGAAACAATTCCGCTCGGAGCACGAATCTTGCGTGTAGCCGATACATACGCGGCTTTAACCGATGTGCGCCCGTATAGCATTCCAATCTCGGAACAAGAAGCCTGCCGCTATCTTACGGAATGGGCGGGAATTGAATTTGACCCGTTTGTGGTTGAAAAGCTTCTTGCGCTAAAGGCTGTACCTGTAACACCTGCCGTTGAAAATCTAGATTTATGAGAACTACTTCAACAGTTTTGCCGAAAAGTTGGTTGGCGTTTGAACTAAACGTTTTGCGAAGAATTGATTATTCAACGGTTTCGATTCCGCTCGCAAATGCGGATAATTTGGGTCGTGTCTTAAAACATTGGAATGTTCAAGTTAATGCCAATTCGCCCTTAAAATCGCGTTACATCTCTACGCTGGTTTCGATCGAAAATAATGGAGAAATGCTTGATGCTGAAAGCGTAAATACGTTACTTTCAGATGTTTATGTGCCACAGTATCAACTTCAAAATGCATCGTTGACAAACTGGTTTTCCGAAACGGACAGTTGGTGGTTCGATAATCTTAGGCGCAACATTTCAAAGCTGACTTCGCCGATTCAAAAGGCGATCGCGTTGGATTTAGGAATGAAAGTGGGTGATTACGCGCTTTCATTTTCCGGCACAACGCTAAGATTACGGCAGCCGCTTTCAGATGTTTTTCGCAAGCTTTGGAATATCCATAAGCCACCTGTAAACAACACAAAAACAAACAAATGTTCAAACAAACAGGTTGGCGAATTTACCGCAGAAATCTATACCGATCTTTTGTTTCTGCGGTTACCCGAAGCGCGAAAAAGCGCTTTGAACAGTTCGTTGGGAAAGGAAGCTTGGCGCGAAGAATGGGTTCGGGGAAACAATCATTTCTGGAAGCGCTTGGAAGCTGAAAATAATGAACAACTTGGCGCGCACATCGAAACAAAATCACAGTATTTAAATTTAATTACCGAACTTTTTCGCACGGCGCAGCACATAGATGTTTGGGCGATTGAACACATTGAAGACGGCTTTATTCAAACGCAAGATATTGTTGAGGCAATCAGCGAAGTTCGCCGCGTGGATACAATATATTCAAAAGATTTTTCCGAACTTATGGGTACAAAAGCAGTGATTATTACCGCGTGATTACACCGAGTTTATCGCATCGTTTTTTGTTCTCAAAAGCCAAACCAAGCCGGTTGAACCTGCAAGCAAGCCCGCAAGAATTCCTACAACAACCGTAGAATAATTCGAAAGCAAGATACCCGCCGCATAGCCGGAAATGCTAAACATCGTAACTTCTGCACCGCGATCCAACGTGGAAATTCTGCCGCGAATTTTGTCCGGCAAAGAACGCTGAAACATAGTTTCTTGAAGAGAAAATTCCGAACCCACAAGCAACCGCGAAATCAACACAAACGCCGCAGCAACCCATAGATTTTTTGTGACGGCGGCAATTGCAAACGCAATTCCATGCAGAACCAACGTAATTCCGATAAATTCACGTATCGTATGCGTTCGTTCAACAACCGCACTTACGCGATGCGCGGCAAGCATTCCGATTGTTAATCCGAGCCCTGAAGCAGTTAGGAGTGTTGAATTTGCAAAATCTGCGCTAAAGCCGCCGGCAAAATTTGCTTTTGAATATGCTTCAAATAGAACAAATGTCATTCCACCCCCCATCGCCCAAATTATATTTATCAACAAAATCGTGAGCGCAAAACGATTATTCATCGCATAAGAAATTCCTTCGCGTAAATCGTCAATAAACTTTGTGGGCGCGCGAAGTTTGTCTTCTTCCGTAATTTTTTCATTCATACGCCCAGCCGGAATCAGCCAAATCGAAAATGCGGAAACGAGATAAGAAATCGAATTGATTACAAACGCCGTTTTATACCCAAAGAAAACTGCCGCAATACCGCCAAGAGCGGAACCAATTGCCATCAACAAAAATCTTGAAGAAAACAACAGCGCAGTTCCCGCCAGCAACCCTTCCTTGCCCGTAATGTTGGGCGTAGCCGCATTCTTTGCGCCGTCAAAAAACGCAGATGCCGAAGATGAAAGAATCGCCGCGAAATAGACCAACCAAAGATCGCCCGAATCATTTACAAACAACAAAAGCAGCGCAAACGCGGCGCGAAGTAGATCAGTAATTATAAGAATCTTTTTTCGGGAAACTCGGTCAACCACGGGACCCGCTATCCCCATCAAAAGCGCAAACGGCAATGTGCGCCAAAACATAAGAATTCCGGCAGCTTCGACCGATCCCCCGGAAACAAGGCGCACAACACCTAACAGGGCGACAAAATTAAACCAGTTTCCCAATTCGGAAACCACTTGTCCCCAAAGCAGATTTCGAAAATCACGATTATGCGAAATCAGTTCACCGTATGTTAAGTTCGTAAACATCGCCATAAAGTCGAAAAATACAATTCCCCGCTCATTCACAAATAATTGCGAATGCACGATTCATTCAAATTTTATGGGAATAAAAACGAGCCGCCGGAAGCAGCTCAAATAGAACATTGCCGCTAACTAAATATCTTATTCACCTGTAAAATTCGGCGGTCGCTTTTCAAAAAATGCTTCCACACCCTCTTTGAAATCCTTTCCTTTGCCTGATTCTATTTGAAGCGTGTGCTCAAGAGTTAATTGTGTTTGAAGGTCGTTTGAAAACGAAGCATTCAGCAGTTGCTTTATTCGTCCAATTGCGGCGGTTGGCAATTTCGCAAGCCGCGCCGCAAGCTGAGCTGTTTGTGTTTCAAGGTCTTGCGCTACCCAATTTATCATCCCAATCTCAGCTGCTCGCTTAGCGGTTATTGCATCACCGGTCATAAAAAGTTCGGCTGCCAATTTTGAACCTACCGCCCGTGGCAGGAAGAATGTTCCACCGCAATCCGGCGAAAGCCCGATTTTTACAAAAGCTTCATTAAACACCGCAGATTCATCTGCAATTACAAGATCACACGCCAGCGCGAAATTCGTGCCGGCACCGGCGCAAATGCCATTAACCGCGGCGATAAACGGAATCGGCGTCAACCTAATTAGTTCAATTACTCCGTGCAGCGCAGCAAGCGGTTCTTCAAGAAACGCTTCGATTCTGCCTTCCATTTGCCACATGGAATTCATTTCACGCAAATCTCCGCCGGAACAAAACGCACGCCCGTTTCCGGTAAGTATTATGGCGCGCGCGCCATCACGAATAGCGGCTTCAATCGCGGCGTATGTGTCTTTGGTCAATTGCACGGAAAGCGCATTTAACGCTTCCGGACGATTAAATACAATCTTTGCTACGTTAGCCTCTAACGAATATTCAACTGTTTCAAACATTTGGCTATAAAATTCTATTAGGCACCGCGCGAACGATGCCGACTCGCTTGATAACAATCTTTGCAAAGCACCGATCTGCCAACTTTCGGCTGAAACGGCACGGTATCGTGCTTTCCGCAATTGTCGCAAATAATTTCAAAACGTAATGGCGCATTTTCACTGGTCGCCGATTTTCTTTTCTTACGGCATTTGGTGCAGCGCTGCGGCGCCATCATATTTCGCTGATAAAATATCTCTTGTTCCTTTTCAGTGAAGAGAAAAACTTCCTTACATTGTACGCAGGTAATCTCTGCATCGGGCATAATTAATTCACCATTTCCTTTTTCGGGAATTTGCATACGCAAAATTTCGCGTGGGTTCCCTAATGTAAAAGGGGGGATTTTCAATTTGCTTCAGTTAATGTTTTAACATGAACACGGGTAGTTTCGCCAAGCGTTTGAAGATTATAACCGCCTTCAAGCGCTGAAACTATTCTTCCATCGCAGGCTTCTGAAGCCCAATCCGTAAGCGTTTTCGTCATTTGAAGAAAATCCTTGTCTTCAAGAGAAAGTTGCCCGAGTGGATCGGAAATGTGGGCATCAAATCCGGCAGAAACTAAAATGATATTCGGTTTAAAAGATTTTGCAATTTCTGCAATCGCTGCTTCAAACATTCTAACCTGTTCCTTCGCCGTTGTTCGCGCCTTTATAGGCAAATTTTTTGTGTATCCCACGCCTCGTCCATACCCTGTTTCACCCTTGCTTCCCGTTCCCGGGTACCAAGGATATTGGTGCATCGAAAAAAAGAAGACGGTTGGATCATCATAGAATATTCCCTGTGTGCCGTTACCGTGATGAACATCCCAATCAATTATCGCGACATTTTCGATTTCTTTATATTTGTTTTGCGCATATCGCGCCGCAATTGCTACGTTGTTAAAGATGCAAAAACCCATTGAAGATTCAGCGGTTGCATGGTGCCCCGGTGGACGCGCGGGAACAAACGCATTTTTCACCTCGTCCCTCATCACCAAATCAACCGCAGCACATACGCCACCTGCAGCCATTCGGGCAACGTCAAACGAATCCATTGAAATCATCGTATCCGAATCAAGCGCCTCTTTTCCTTCGGAATATGCTTCCTCAACACGTTGAAAATACTTTTTTCGATGGGCAGCCAAAATCAACCCCTTTGCGGCTTCAAACGGTTTTTCTTCACGCAAACGCTCCCATAATTTCGAATCTCCAAGCAAGGCGTTCATCACCGCAGAATATCGTTCAGCAGTTTCCGGATGTCCGGTTCCGGTATTGTGCTTTAAAAAAATCGGGTCGTGTATCAATGCAGTTTTCATAATAAAGAGCGCTTGTTTTACCCATTTCGGGCAATCAAATCATCTCATTGAAAGAGTTTACGATAGCGGAAACCGTGTCTAAATTAAAGTTGAGCCTGCAAGCATATTGAACAAATATAAAACAGAAATAGAATTGAACTTAAATCAAAGGAAACGAAAGCGAAGTTCTTATGCGAAACGGCAACACAAAAACACTTAAAATCATTGATTCGCACACCGCCGGCGAACCGACACGAGTTGTAATAGAAGGTTTTCCTGACCTTGGCGACGGGGCGCTCAAAGAGAAACTCGCCCGCTTCGATAGCGAATTCGATTACTTGCGAAATGCGATCGTAAACGAACCCCGCGGACATTCCGCCATCGTGGGTGCGCTGCTGTTTGACCCCTTGAAAAGCGCAAATGATGCGGGTGTAATTTTTTTCAATAACGTAGGTTTCCTGAATATGTGCGGACACGGAACAATTGGGCTGGTGAAAACGCTTGAATTTTTGGGGCGCACCACGCAAAACGGTCTGAAAATCGAAACTCCCGCGGGCTTAGTTTCGGCAAAAATCGAAGATGACGGTAGCGTAACAATCGAAAATGTTGCAAGCTTCCGTTTTAGGAAGGACGTAAATGTTAAAGTTGCCGGCTATGGCGAAATAACCGGTGATATTGCATTTGGCGGAAATTGGTTTTTCTTGGTAAATGACACACGGATAAAAATCGAACTTGGTTCGTTATCTGAACTTTTGAAGTTTTCAACTTCAATTCGGAATGCTTTAGAGCGCGAAAACATTTGTGGCGCAGAGGGTGCGGTAATCGATCATATTGAAATCTTTGGCGAAACTTCCACCGCGAACAGTCGAAACTTTGTTCTTTGTCCCGGGTTGGAATTCGACCGAAGTCCTTGTGGCACCGGCACAAGTGCAAAAATCGCTTGTCTTTTGGAAGACGGTAAAATTACGGAAGGCGAAACTTGGGTTCAAGAAAGTATTATTGGAAGCCGGTTTCGGGCTTCGGCGCATACCGTAAATGGAAATATCATTCCGCAGATAAACGGTTCAGCGTACATCACAGGTGAAGCGAACTTAATCTTTGATAAAGATGATCCGCTTCGCCTCGGTATTGTTTAAGTCACTAATTTTTATGAAATCCTTCGATGTTGCAATAATCGGTGCGGGAATCATCGGAATTTCGTGCGCGCGGCGACTTGCCGAAGAAGGCTTCAAAGTTGTATTAATCGAAAAACACTTCGCGGGTTCCGGTACAACATCCGCCGGCATGGGACATCTAGTGGTGATGGACGATTCTCCCGCACAACTAGCCTTAACCAAGTATTCGCTTGAACTTTGGAAAGAAGTTTCAAAAATACTGCCTGCGAATTGTGAATTTGAAAATTGCGGCACCATCTGGATTGCCGCCGATGACGACGAGTTTGCCTTAGCCACGCGTAAAGCTCAACTCTTTTGCGAAATTGGGTTAACAACCGAATTGCTTGATGAAAAAGCGCTTTATGATGCTGAACCCAATTTGCGTCGCGGGCTCGCAGGTGGGTTGTGGGTTTCTGGTGATTGCGTTGTTTATCAACCGGCTGTAATAAGCTCTTTCCTAGAAGCGCTCAAAGGTTTACCCGCGAAACTTATTGAACACACACAAGTTACGAAAATTGAAAGGGAAAGTGTTTTTCTTGCTAACGGTGAAATTATTTCAGCCGGTATTATTGTTAACGCCTGCGGATATGCCGCAACCGATTTAATGCCGGCGCTGCCGATTACAAAAAAGATGGGAAATCTTGCAATCACCGAACGTGGAAAATCTGTCGTTTCACATCAACTCGTCGAACTTGGCTATTTGAAATCTGCCCACGAAAATTCACGAACTTCCGTCGCTTTTAACGTTCAGCCTCGCAACAACGGGCAAATTCTAATCGGTTCTTCGCGCCAGACCGAATTCTCAAAGGAAGCAATTGATCTAGCTTTGGTACAAAAGATGATTTCGCACGCAGCAGAATTTCTGCCGGTAATTCGAAACCTAAAGCTCTTACGCTTTTGGAGTGGCTTTCGTCCCGCAACGCCGGACAATTTGCCCTATATCGGCAAATATCCGCAAATGCCAAACTGGTTTGTTGCCGCGGGGCACGAAGGGCTCGGCATTACCGCTTCTTTCGCAACGGCAGAATTGCTAACGGATGCCCTGACCGACAAAAATTCACAAATAGACCGCACGCCATTTAACGTCGAGCGCGCTTTTAGCCAATGATTTGCTGCATAATAAATGAAAAACAATTCGCGGTAACACGCGGCACCACAGTTGCGGCGGCGGTTTTGTTGCACGCAAACGGAATTTTTCGACAATCGGTTTCGTCAATGCCTCGTTCTGCGCTTTGCGGAATGGGAATTTGTTATGAATGTAGCGTTACGATTGACGGAGAAAAGCACCAAAGAAGCTGTCAAATTGAAGTTACCGAAGGAATGAAAATCGAAACTGATGCGTAAAATTAAGTGCGACAATTTGATAATCGGCGGTGGTCCGGCGGGATTGGCGGCGGCGGCGACTTCCCATCGTAAAACGCTTCTGATTGATGATAACGCCAAGCTTGGAGGTCAAATTTGGCGTGCGCACTTAAACAAAATCAAATCAAAACCCGCCAATAATCTATTCAAGCAGATTGATTTGGGCGTGGTTCAAACAAAACATTCCGCCACTTTCGCGGCACTTCTTACGCAAAATATTGCACTGATTGTTACGAGAGATTCCTCATATTCGGTTGAATTCGAAACCGCGATTATAGCAACCGGCGCGCGAGAACGCTTTTTACCGTTTCCGGGGTGGACACTTCCAAATGTTTTTGGTGCAGGAGGTTTACAAGCACTCGTAAAAGGCGGCTTAGACGTAAAAGGAAAACGCGTAATAGTAGCAGGTACGGGACCGCTTTTGCTCGCCGTTGGGGAATTTCTAACCAAAAGCGGTGCAGATGTTCTCTGTATTGCGGAACAAGCAAGCAATGGCTCACTTTTTACGTTAGGCATAAACACTTTAACTATTCCATCTAAACTGTTTAAGGGTTTTGCACTTTTCCTCAATTCAAAAACTAAGTTTTTGACAAATTCTTATGTTGTTCGTGCCGAAGGGGCAAATAGACTCGAATCCGTTACAATTTATGAAAACGGAAACATCAAAACTTTTGAATGTGATTTGCTAGCCTATGGCTTCCATCTCGTACCAAATACGGAGGTTGCGGAACTTTTCGGTTGCCAAATAGAAGACGGCTTTGTTTCCGTAAATGATGTTCAAGAAACTTCTGTGAATGGAATCTTTTGCGCCGGAGAACCGACAGGAATCGGTGGATTGGAACTTTCGTTGATTGAAGGCAAAATCGCCGGAATCGCTGCGGACAAGCCGAATTCGGTATCAAAAAGCTTGCTACGTCAACGCGAAAAATTCAAACGCTTCGCAAGACATCTCAAAAATGGGTATGAGTTGCGAGCAGAATTGCGAAATCTTGCCGAACGCGAAACAATAGTTTGCAGGTGCGAAGATGTTTGTTTCGGCGAACTTTCAAAATTCAGCAGCTTTCGTGCAGCAAAACTCCAAACCCGATTGGGTATGGGGGCATGTCAGGGAAAAATCTGCGGAAGCGCGTGCGAAATTCTATTCGGCTGGCAAAAGAATACGGCGCGACCGCCGTTGCTTCCTATTCCGGCATGCGCACTTATCGAAGAACCTAAATAAACAGGAGCTAAATTATGAAATGGAAAGGAGTTATGCCCGCGCTTACAACCGGTTTCACACCCGGATTAGCGATTGACATCGAGTTCATAAAACGTCATGTAAGTTGGTTAATCGAAAACGGCTGCACCGGAATTGTCGCAAATGGAAGCCTTGGCGAAGGTGCAACACTTTCGTTTGAGGAAAAGCAGGCTCTTTGGAAAGCTTGTATTGAGGCTTCAGACGGTCGCGTGCCGGTTGTTGCGTCGATTGCGGCATTAAGCACAGATGAAGGGATAAAACTCGCACGGGCGGCAGAACGTGCCGGGTGTGCGGGCTTGATGGTTTTGCCACCGTATGTACATAAAGGCGATTGGCGCGAAAATCATTTTCATGTTTCACAGATTTTCAACGCAACCGAACTTTCTTGTATGCTTTACAACAACCCGATTGCCTACGGCACGGATTTTCTTCCGGAACAAATTGCCGAACTAGCTTCCCAAAACAAAAATTTTCATGCTCTTAAGGAATCGAGCGGCGATGTGCGACGGGTTACGGCTGTAAAAGCTTTGTTAGCCGAGCGTTTGGCTATTTTCATCGGCTTGGATGACGCGATTGTGGAAGGCATTAATGCAGGTGCGGTTGGCTGGATCGCCGGGCTTGTAAATGCCTTGCCGAAAGAATCAATAGCCCTTTTTGAACTTGCAAGCACCGGCAAAAGTGCTGAATGCGCCGAACTTTACAAATGGTTTTTGCCGCTTTTGCGTCTCGATACCGTACCGAAATTTGTACAACTTATAAAACTTGTTCAAGAAACAGTTAAAATGGGAAACACGAATGTGCGCCCCCCAAGATTAAAGCTTTCTGACCAAGAACTTAATGTTGCACTTGAACTAATTGAACGCGTTTTACGCGATAGACCCGAACTTGGCAACCAATAGAATGAATTTAAAAGGAACATCGATTATCGGATTTTTACGAGGTGAAGAAACGGCAAAGCTGTTCACGGCATTTAGCCCAAAAACAGGCGAGGCGGTAACACCGGAATTCCACGGCGCTTCCATTACGGAACTTGAGGCGGCGTGCAATTTGGCGGCGGCATGCAGAATCGAATACGGCAAAAAGTCGGGGTTCGAAAAGGCGGTGTTTCTTCGAAGAATTGCGGAAAATATCGAAGCTCTCGGCTCCGAATTGGTCGAACGTGCTTCGCTTGAAACCGGTTTACCTAATGCTAGATTTGAGGGCGAACGTGATAGAACAACTTTGCAGCTCAGGATGTTTGCCGATTTAGTTGAAAAGGGCGAATGGGTTGACGCGCGAATCGACACTCCAAATGCCGAACGAACACCGGTGGCAAAACCTGATGTCCGTTCAATGCTTCGCCCAATTGGCGCGGTGGCGGTCTTTTGCGCAAGTAATTTCCCTCTTGCTTATTCCGTTGCAGGGGGTGATTCGGCATCTGCACTCGCGGCTGGCTGCCCGATTATTGTAAACGCTCATTATGCACACCCCGGAACAGCCGAGCTGGTTGGAGTTGCAATTATGAATGCCGCGAAAGAATGTGGCATGCCGGAAGGCGTGTTTAGTCTTTTATTTTCAACGGGTTATGAAATTGGACAAGCGCTTGTGAAGAATCCAAATATAAAAGCGGTTGGCTTTACCGGCTCTCGCGCCGGAGGTCGTGCACTGATGGATATTGCAGCAGCCCGCGTTGAACCAATTCCGGTCTATGCCGAAATGAGCGCAGTAAATCCGATATTTATACTGCCTTCCGCGATAAAGAATAGAAAGGATGAGATCGCAAGCGGTTTACACGCTTCCGTAACCACAGGCGCAGGACAATTTTGCACAAAACCCGGTCTTGTTTTTGTTCCGGATTCTGTTGAAACCGGCGAGTTTATCGATAAATTTTCCGTCAAATTATCTGAGACCGCTCCGCATCCATTGTTGACTGAAGGTATTCGCGATAATTTCAAGAAGTTGGTTTCTGAACGTGAATTGCAGATTGAAGAAGTGGAAAGAAACGGAAACGACTACAATGTAAACGCCACGTTTGCAACAGTTACTATTGAAGAGTTTATAAATAACCCGAAGCTATCCCAAGAAGTTTTCGGTCCGGCAACTTTGCTTATAAAAGCAGAAAATTCCGCGCAACTTGTTGAAGCTGCGCGAAATCTGGAAGGTCAGCTGACTGCTTCGGTTTTGGGAACGCCTGAAGATCTTTTGGAAAACACGAAACTCTTGGAGATTCTAGAAACAAAGGTTGGCAGGCTGATTTTTAACGGATACCCAACGGGTGTTGAAGTTGGCGCAGCAATGGTTCACGGCGGACCGTATCCGGCAACTTCCGATTCGCGAACTTCTGCCGTGGGAACTCGTGCAATTCGAAGATTTTGCCGTTTTGTTTGTTATCAGAACTTTCCGGAATCTGCCCTGCCCCCGGAACTAAAACTAAAGAATCCGCTTGGTATCAATCAGATTATTGACGGTAAATAATCGGAATTATTCTGAATCAACGCCGGCAAGTTTCATAACAAATGCGGGAACGAGTGGCTCGTTTGGAACTAGTGAATCTTTACCCAAATCCAACGCCCAGCGGTGGAGCCACGAAATTCCGGCACGCCGTGTAAAGGTATCCGGCTTTTTAAAGGCGGGGTCTTTCAGAGCCTCGCCAAGCGTTATAAACTGGTAGTTGCGTTTGCGAAACATTTTTACAAGTTCGGTGAAGTAATCCGCGTTAATCGAATTGGCGTGAATCAACAGAATTTGTTTGATTTCATAACCCAAAACCATGTCAGATTGTGCTTCCCAATAGGCAACTTTCGCGCGCATATAGGGAATATATGCTTTGCCCACCGCGCTTTTTGATGCCAAATCGCCGCTTTCCATTGCGTTGTCGTAAGCGCGTGCGAAAATCCAATCAGCATCATCAATCGTTACCGGGGCGTTTGTGTAATGATTTTTTGCAAGAAATGCGCTTACTTCCGCCTTGGTCTCAAGGTTCAGCCCGGTAAATAAATAAGGGTAGCGAAAGTATTTGATTTCTTTACCTTTTTCACCCAAAAGCCTTCGTGTTACAACCTCGCCACGTAGAACATCCGCTTCGAAATCTCCTATCGAGTTCGCGTGAAGGCTCATATGCGAATATGTATGATTTCCAAGATCGAGCCCCTGATTTAGCCATTGCCGCAAGAGTTGCACATCCGGGTCGCTCAAATTTCCGCCTACATAGAGCTTGTTTTCGTTTACAAAACCTATTACGGGAACGCGCGCCGCCTTAATATTAGCCAATAGACGTTTTGTAATATCTTGGCGTTTTTCGAGATTGCTGTTTTTTACCACTACCGGAAGATCGTCAATGGTAATGGCAACCTCACGCGATTGGGAAAAACTTGAGGTAACAAATAAAATACAAAATAACGAAAATAACAAACAAATACTTTTCATAATCATCATGTGGCGAATATTTGTGAAAAATCGCTAAACGCCTTAAATTCCAATGCGTTACCGCTAGGATCAAGAAAAAACATCGTAGCTTGTTCGCCAACTTCTCCTCTAAAGCGAATGTGAGGTTCAATTTCAAATCTCACGCCTTTTGCTTTCAAGCGTTCTGCTAACCGCGTAAACTCTTTCATTTCAAGAATTACTCCAAAATGTGGCACCGGAACGCTATCTCCATCCACAAAGTTTTTTCCGCGCACGCCCGTGCCTTCTACAAGATGCGCGACAATTTGATGTCCAAAAAGGTTAAAATCGATCCAACGGTCATCACTTCTGCCCATTTCGCATTCCAAAATTTCGGAATAGAATTTACGCGTCTTTTCTAAATCAGTTACCGGAAACGCCAAATGAAAGTAGTTTCTCATAATT
>JBKEBT010000077.1:0-2939 GCA_047973305.1 Pyrinomonadaceae bacterium | reverse complement strand
TTTGCTGAAGTATCTTCAGAACAATTAAGTAAGGAACTTATCGTTCGGTATTACGAACGAGTTTGAACGCGTTGGAAGAAGGGAGGTAGTGCTTATGATGGGTGGTAGAAGTTGGCAAAGTTGGATTGATGAATATAGCCTGGCGCACCAACATCCGATAAATAAACTTACGCACGCGTTTGGAATTCCGATGATTGCAATTTCAATACTTTTGTTGCCAACCTGTCTGTTTGCTTCCGGCTTTTGGCGAATTCCTTTGGTGCTGTTTGTTGTGGGCTGGATTTTGCAATTTATCGGGCATTATTTTGAAGGCAAACCACCCGAGTTCTTTAAGGATTGGCGTTTCCTTTTTGTTGGTCTCCGTTGGTGGTTTCAGAAAATTGTAGGCATCAATTTTAGCAAATAAAAGCATTGACGAATCATATATTGGCATTGGATTTTGGAACTTCAATCGATCGTGCGGGCTTGTATCGGCACATGGAAGATCCCGTTCCGGTCGAAACGGTAAAGAATGACCGCCTTCTAACCTCCACACAAGATGGCGGATTTGAAATAGATGCCGATGAGGCATTTGATCAAGCAGTTCAAGCAATTGATGATTTGTTGAAAAAAGCCTCGGTTACGGCAATCTCACACTGTGCAATATCCTGCTTTTGGCATTCGTTGATGGGTATTGACGAACGCGGAAACCCGACCACAAAACTATTTGCATGGGCAGAAACTCGTCCCGCAAAATATGTTGATGAATTAAAATTAGCGTTTGATGAAAGCACTTATCACAACCGCACAGGTTGTCGATTTCATTCGATGTATTGGTCTGCAAAATTGCTTTGGTTGCGAAAAGATTTTCCCGCGCAATTTAAAGCAACTGCGAAATGGATTTCTTTTTCAGATTACTTCGCGTTGAAAACTCTTGCCACGAACAATTTGCCGGTAACAAGTGTTTCAATTGCATCCGGAACGGGTATTTTTGATTTACGAAAGAACCTTTGGGATAAAGAACTTCTTGATTTTCTGGAAATCGACGAAGAGAAACTTCCGCAAATCGCAAACGACGGTGAAACTTATAGGCTTAATAAAAAATTCGCCAAGCAGTGGAAGAAGCTTGTAGATGCGAAATGGTTTAATGCGATTGGCGATGGAGCCGCAAATAATATTGGCGCTGGTTGTTTCGTAAAGAACAAACTCGCGATTATGATAGGCACTTCCGGTGCAATGCGCACCGCTTTTATCGGCGAACCGCCGGCACAAATTCCCGCCGGGTTGTTTTGTTACCGAATTGACCGAAAAAGCATTGTGATTGGAGGCGCTCTTTCCGATGGAGGCGGCTTATACCATTGGCTAAAAGATAACTTTCGCCTAAATAATGATGATGACGAAACGGAAAAGGAAATTGCAAAGCGCTCGCCGTTTGGGCATGGAATTACATTTTTGCCGTTTTTCGCCGGTGAAAGAAGTACGGGTTTTCACGATTTTGCGCGCGGTGCGATAATTGGTTTGCGTACGGCGCACGACAACATCGATGTTGTTCAAGCAGCGCTTGAGGCGGTTGCGTTTCGTTTTGCCGATATTTTTGATCAACTTTCCGAGGTTGTTGATATAGAACAAATAATTGCTTCCGGCGGCGCACTTCGTGAATCTCCGGTTTGGACACAAATAATTTCAGATGTAATTGGACGTGAGCTGGATTTACCCGATACAAGGGAAGCTTCTTCACGGGGCGTGATTTTACTTGCCGCAAAATATCTTAACCGGCTTAAAGATATTTCAGCAATCGAAACTCCGCCCGGGAAGGCGTTTTATCCTAACCAAGCAGCGAACGAAAAATATTTGACGGCTAGAAAAATTCACGAAGGCTATTATAGAATGTTGCTTAATCCGCAAAAATAATTTCAAGAAACAATCAAGCCACAAGAAGATATGGGCATAGCAAAAGAAAAGATGGAAAAATTCACGGAAATCGATCAATTAAGCGTTAACACGATCAGAATGCTTTCGCTTGATGCAATAGAAGCTGCAAATTCCGGGCATCCGGGGCTTCCGCTTGGTGCGGCACCGATGGCGTATGTGCTTTGGACACGATTTCTTCGGCACAATCCGAAAAACCCAAAGTGGTTCAACCGTGACAGATTTGTGCTTTCTGCGGGGCACGGTTCAATGTTGCTATACAGTCTTTTGCATTTAACCGGCTATGATTCAATGCCTTTGGAACAGATTAAGAAATTTCGCCAATGGGGTTCCAGAACCCCAGGACATCCCGAAAGTCATTTGACATCCGGTGTTGAAGTTACAACCGGTCCGCTAGGGCAGGGTTTTGCAAACGGGATTGGAATGGCTATTGCTGAAACGCATTTGGCTTCATTGTTTAACACTGAAAATGCAGAGGTGGTTGATCATTATACATATGCAATTTGTTCCGATGGCGATTTGATGGAAGGAATTTCATATGAAGCGGCATCGCTTGCCGGACATCTAAAACTAGGAAAGCTTATTTATCTTTATGATGACAATCACATAACAATTGAAGGAAAGACGAATCTTGCGTTTACGGAAGATGTTACCAAACGCTTTGAAGCCGCTGAATGGCATGTTTCCGAAGTTGCGGATGGAAACGATATGGCTGCGATTGAGGCGGCGATTTATGATGCACAAGAAGTTACGGATAAACCTTCTTTGATTCGTGTAAAAACAGTAATCGGCTATGGAATGCCGAACGAAGGAACGAGCGATGCCCACTCCGATGCTATCGGCATTGAAGCTACAAAGGAAACAAAACGAAATCTCGGTTGGGATGAAAATAAAACATTTTATGTTCCCGAAGAAGTTTATGCACACTTTTCCGCTTCAGTAAAAAACGGCGCCAAGTTTGAAGCCGAGTGGAACGAAAAAGTCGGCGCGTATAAAAATGCGAACCCGGAAAAGAGTAAAACATTTACAAC
>JBKEBT010000076.1:0-2431 GCA_047973305.1 Pyrinomonadaceae bacterium | reverse complement strand
GAAATAAGCGGAGACCCCGAATTTGCTTCTAGCATCGAATTTAATCCAACTGAAGCGCAGGAAGAAGAATTCAGATGCGAGAACGTATATTCGCGTTCAAAAAAGAAACAGAAAGAAAATAAATGAATGGTATGAAATCGGTTTGGATTACGCCGTCAACCGGACGTACAACTCAGGTCAATCGAGATTCACGCAAGTTGACCCAATCGGAATGGCGAGTGCAAGTATCGGCGACCCGCAATCGCTCAACATGTTTGCATATGTAACCAACGATCCCGTTAACTCGGTCGATCCAAGCGGACTAATAGCCGGGCTAGAAACTTGGACAGTAGAAATTCCGATTTCATTTGGGGATGAAGGTCATGAGGAATTTCAGAGACAATCAGAAGAGCTAAGCAGATGTGCGATGACCGGAGTAGGTTGTAGCGAACATCAAACGTCAGGGCTTGGCGCAATGGGCGGCGGTGGCAATGAGTTGCGCCAAATTGATCTTTCAAGCTCTGAAAAAAGTCAGTTGAGGAAGTATTTGGAGTATATTTTGAGTGATGAAGCGTGCGCACGATTTGTTCGAGGCGTGCTAGCTTACTTACATGCAAATTTTGCATCAAGGGTGATCTATGAAAGTACCAATATTTTGGATGTCTTTGATCAATACATCGGAAATGACAACAATCGAATTTTTTGGGCAAACTATAAAGAACTAGCGCAAAAAGGGATTGGTGCATATGCAGACGGAACATTTGTGCATAGCAATGACGGTGCGAAAGGTGCCGGTATTGTGTATGGTAAAATTGGTTTAGATACGATAGCGTTTCACCAAACAAATGGACTATTTGGTTCAGATTCTTTGATTCATACCGATTGTCGATGACAAAAACGCTGGTGCATGAACTAATTCATGCGTACGGCAAAACTGAGGGTAATGGCGCATTTTCTCATAAGGAAATGAATGACGCTGCTAGATCAGTTGCAAAAGAAATGAATGTTGGGGGCAAAGCAATTGATGGACAAAACTTTTCAACAATAATGTTTAACACTTGTAACAGAGTGTCTAGGGGTGAAAGAGGTGAATAAACTTGGTTTAATTTTTTTGTTAATGAATGTGATGTTGCTTTTTTCGAAAGGCTATTCTCAAGAGTTTAATGGGATATCTGTTCTGAATTCAACTTGTGAAGATGTGAGAAGAGAATTTAAGATTGATAAATGTGAAGCCCCGTACACTCGAATTAAAACAAAAACATCTGAAATAGAATTCTTGATTCAAGACCAGTCAAAAATAAAATCAGATAACATTTGTTGGTATGTTCCAGTAAATACAGTACTACGAATTACCGTGTTCCCAAAGAAGCCAATCCCGTTGAACAAATTTGAATATGATGTTGCATTCAAAAAGGGACCAATTGACGATATTTTTACGATGGAATATATAAACGAATCACTATCAATTATAGCGTATGTTAATGACGATTTAGTTACATCATATGAATTCGTGCCCAACAACGTAGATAAGGTTGAGAAATCGTTTCCCTGCCAGCTGGGAATTGTGGCAGTAAACGAACTTCCGGATATGTGGATTGAAAGATTCTGGGACATTAGCAATTCTCAAATGAAAAGTACTGCTAAATACGTAAAGAGAAGCTTGCTAAATCAGGCAATCAAAAGTGAAATATATATTGCATTCTCATATCGAAATCCTGAAGAACGGCTCGATGCAATTTGTAGATCATTTAGAACGAAAGAGGCACTGGCTGAAGTCGGAATCGAATTAAGCTTAATTTTCGTAATTGATTTAGGTCAAGAAAGCGTATCGGAAATTACAATCCATATTGGCTATCAAGGACAAATTGAAATGGCTAATCGAGAATTAAGAAATGAGTCTAAGTGTTCTTCGGTTTCAAAATTGATTTTAAAATAAAAGCCGCGATTTAGGGAGTTGAATTTGACGAAGCTGGTAGAATTGTCTATATCAAAACGGATGCGGGCGCGGTGCTTGAAACAAATACTTACGCGACATCAAGAGAGCGCATCAAGAAGACGAACGCAGATGGCTCAAAAGTCTATTATGCATGGGGCGGAAGTGCCGTAATTGCAGAGTTTACGGAAACCGCAAGTGGAGCGGCACTGTATTGGGCGAAGTCGTATATCTACGCGGGCTCGCGCCTTCTTTCAACTGCAACAAAGGCAGGACTAAATGAAACGGTTGAATTTCATCATCCCGACCGATTGGGGACAAAAGCCGTGAGTGATACGACAGCAAACACATTCAAAGAACAAGCGACACTGCCGTTTGGAACTTCGCTCGACGCCGAAACCAGCGGCACGAGCGGAACAGGTTCGTCAGGCGCAGGCGCACCGTCGAATCAGAGATTCACAAGCTACGACCGCTCCGGCGCAACAGGCTTAGACTACGCCGTCAATCGGACGTATAACT
>JBKEBT010000075.1:0-2185 GCA_047973305.1 Pyrinomonadaceae bacterium | reverse complement strand
GCTAAAGGGAATTTTTTCGGTCGCAGATGTTTTGCGAATTAAAAAACATCAAAAGCTGAAAACTTCGGCGTTGGAAACACTTGAAACTTTGAGTGCGGCACCAAACTAGTATCGATTGCGAAATTATGAAACGCCTTTTTGTGTTACGGCATGCTAAATCCGATTGGAGCCACGCGTCGCTTACCGATTTCGAACGTCCGCTGAATAGGCGCGGCACAGAGAGTGCCGTTCTAATAGGTGCGGAAATGAAAGCCCGAAATTTTAAACCGGAATATATATTGAGCTCGCCCGCCGCCCGCGCGAAACAAACCGTAAATCTGGTTACTAAAGCGGGTGAATTGGAAGCACCAATTAACCTTTATTCAGGTATTTACGAGGCTTCAACCAATACACTTTTTAATATTGTTTCAAATTTTGACGATAATTTTGCTTCCGCACTTATCGTAGGACACAACCCGGGTTTTGAAGGTTTGGTGGAAGCCTTTACCGATGGTTATGAAAGAATGCCGACTGCGGCACTTGCCGTAATCGATTTCAATCTTGATAGTTGGCGACTTGTGGGTCGTGCCACCGGTGTTTTGTACGAAATAATTCGTCCGCGCGAAATTTTATAACCATGCGTTAACATTTATTTAACGCTAAATTAATATCGGCTTAAATTAACTGGTTTAGTCTGAACCTTAATTTATGAAACCATTAATTTTGATTGTTGAAGACGAATCAGACATAGCGGAGAGTTTGCGCTATAACTTAGAGCGTGAACGATTTCGAACTTCTATAGCCGAATCAGGCGAAAGGGCGCTGAAGCTTGCGTTAGATGACGGCGATACGCCATCACTGATTTTGCTTGATTTGATGCTGCCGGGCATGAACGGAATCGAACTTTGTCGCAGACTTCGAAAAGAATCGCTAACCAGCGATATTCCGATTATTATGCTGACGGCAAAAGCAAGCGAACCCGATAAAATTTTAGGACTCGATCGCGGCGCTGACGATTACATCACGAAACCGTTTTCAATCAGAGAAGTTATCGCGCGTATTCGCGCAGTTTTGCGTAGAACTGATTCAGACAACCAACCTAAATATGATGATGGGCTTTTATCGATTGATTTTGTGGATATGCGCGTTTATTGTGCCGGAAAAGAAGCAAAACTTACCCGCAAAGAATTTGCATTGCTTTCATATTTAACAAAAAGTATCGGAAGGGTCGCGACGAGGCAAAATTTACTGGACAATATTTGGGGCTATAGCTATTTTGGTGACACGCGCACCTTGGACGTACACATTCGTAGATTGCGACAAAAGCTTGGTGAATGCGGCTCGAAGATTGAGACCGTTGTAGGTGTTGGTTATCGTTTTATTGGTTCTGAAAAGGAGTAGCGTTTATCGATGCCTTTATTAAGCACCTTGTTAAATAAAAACGACAGCGAGGGCGCAGTTTCCGATATCAGCCTTTCGGAAGTGATTCGTACAATGCGCGAATGCGTTTTCGTTGTCGGTGAAAACCTGCGAATTATTATCGCAAACAACCAAGCCAATTCAGTTTTTTCGAAATTTGGTGAAACTGTTGTGGGAAAACGGTTTAGCGAAGTTGTGCGAAGCCTTGAAGTGCACAATGCCTTTATCGCGGCACTAAAAGATGGCATCACCACCCACGATGGGATAAATGTTACCGTTAACGAAAGCCGCACTTTTCAGGTTACGGTAAGTCCATTAAATACAACCACTTCAAAAAATGCAATTGGCTATTTTTACGAAACAACACGTGTCGAACGCCTTGAGAAAATTCGGCAGGAATTTCTTTCAAACATATCGCACGAGTTACGCACGCCGCTAACATCAATCTTGGCTTTCGTGGAAACTCTTGAATCCGGCGGAATAAATGATGAAAAGAATAACGTAAGGTTTTTAGAAATTATTCGCCGAAATGCGGAGCGTATGCAGGCGCTGATACACGATATTTCCGAACTTTCTTCAATTGAGAGCGGAAATATCTCATTGGAAGTGAGCTCACTAAATTTGTATGAATTGGTTAACGAAGTCTTCGCAACTCTGTCGACAAAGGCAGGCGAACGCGGAATAATTCTTGAAAACGACGTTTCGCCAAACATCAAAATTAACGCGGATGTTTTGCGTCTCGAACAAATGCTTGTAAATCTTGTAGATAATGCCATTAAGTTTAATT
>JBKEBT010000074.1:0-77463 GCA_047973305.1 Pyrinomonadaceae bacterium | reverse complement strand
CCGAAGGGTTGTAAGTTCGAGTCTTACCTGTGGAGCCAATTTTTACAATGACTTACGGACATCTATCGGGTGTCCGTTTTGTTTTACTCACACCTTTACTCACACCTTATAGACCTTCGGAGCAAACTTAAAAATCCTTGTCTGCACCGTCTTGAGATTAACTTTTTAGATGAATGGTGTTCAAATAGAATCATTCTACAAAACTTGTTATGAAACAAAAGAAAATCACACTAAAAAACTTGGAGAAGTTTCTTTTTGGTGCGGCAGATGACTTGCGGGATAAACTCGATGCTTCCGAATACAAAGAGTTTATTTTCGGGATGCTTTTTCTTAAACGTATGTCGGATGTTTTTGAGGTTAAACGGCAGGAAATTAGAAAAAAATACTCGCATCTTTCAAAAGAAGAATTGGATGAATTGGTCGAAGATAAAGAGCCTTACGGTGAAACTTTTTTCGTGCCGAAAATCGCGCGTTGGAATGAATCTTATACAGATGAAAAAGGCGAATTAGTTCCGGCATTGAAAGATGTTAAAACCAATGTTGGACAAAGACTAAATGAAGCCATTTCAGCACTTGAACGCGAAAACTCGACACTCGAAGGTGTCTTAAAAAACAATATAGATTTTAATGCGGTCAAAGGGAAAACGAAGATTCCCGATGCGAAATGGCGAACTTTGCTGAATCGTTTTAACAATCCTGAATTTATTTTGGTTAATGAAAATTTTGAGTTTCCAGATTTGCTCGGTGCGGCTTATGAGTATTTGATTTCGCAGTTTGCGGATAGTGCCGGTAAGAAAGGCGGCGAGTTTTACACTCCGGCGGAAGTCGTGCGTTTGATGGTGCAACTTCTGAAACCACAGGCGGGAATGGAAGTCTATGATCCGACAGTCGGTTCGGGCGGAATGCTTATACAATCGCGTGAATATGTTGAGGAACTCGGACAGAATCCGGACGCTTTGCGGCTTTACGGGCAGGATTCAAAAGGCACGGTTTGGGCGATCTGCAAAATGAATATGATACTGCACGGAATCGCCGATGCGGACATCGAAAACGCCGATACGATTGAAGACCCGAAACACACACACGCGGGAACAATCAAGAAGTTTGACCGAATTTTAGCCAATCCGCCATTTTCTCAGAACTACGAAAAGGCAAGAATCAAATATGCACATAGATTTCGACATTTCGCACCCGAAAAGAAAAAAGCGGATTTGATGTTTGTGCAACATATGGTTGCGTGTTTGAAAAATAACGGTTTGATGGCGACGGTAATGCCGCACGGTGTTTTGTTTCGCGGCGGAAAGGAAAAAGAGATTCGGCAGGATTTTGTGGACGACAACATTATCGAAGCAATTATCAGTTTGCCGCCGCAACTTTTTTACAATACGGGCATTCCGGCTTGCATTATCGTTATCAACAAAAATAAACCCGATACTTTGCGGGATAAGATTTTGTTTATCAATGCTGATCGTGAATTTGCGGTTGGGAAGGCACAGAACAAACTGCGTCCCGAAGATGTTGAAAAGATTGATTATGTTTTTACTAACAAGATCGAATTGACGAAGTATTCGCGTTTGGTTGAAAGAGATGAGATTATCGAAAACGATTACAATCTGAACATTCGCCGATATGTTGATAACACACCCGAACCCGAACCGGAAGATGTCAAAGCTCATTTGATCGGTGGAATACCAAACACGGAAATTGAAAGCAAACAAACGATTTTTGATAAATTCGGATTTATGCCGTCGCATATTTTTGATGAACAATGCGGTTCATATTCAAATTTCAAACCGACAATTTCAGATAAACAAGCGATCAAACAAATCATTGATGAAGACGAAAGCACACAAGCGGTTTTCGAGCGGATGAATAATGAAATGGCGGAATGGTGGAAGATCGCCCAGGCGGATTTTGCCAAACTCGAAAAGAATAATATTTACGCCGAAGTTCGCAAGGAACTACTCGATTCGGTCAAGGAAAGGTTTGCTTCCGTAGATGTTTTAGACCAATTTCAGACTGCCGGAGTTTTTGTAAATTGGTGGCAGACGATCAAATATGATTTGAAAACGATCATCAATTCGGGATGGAATCAGACGTTGATTCCCGATGAATATCTGATTGCTAAGTTCTTTCAAACGGAAGCGGATGAAATTGCGGAAACGGAAAGCAACTTAGCGGAAGCGGAAGCAAATTTGAATGAAGCGGTTGAATCCGTCGAATACACGCCCGAAGAAGATGAAAAGGTTACGAAAGCCGTTATCAAAACACATTTGAAAGATGAAATCGAAGGTTTGAAAGAAGGCACGAATGCCGAAGATGATCCGCAGGTTATCGAATTGGAAAATCAATTAAAAGCGATCATCAAATTTGAAAAACAGGTCAGCAAATACAAAGCCGATCTGAAACGGCGGAAATATGAACTTGAAAGAAAGTTAAATTTCAAACGCGAAGGAATCGAAGACGAAACGGAGATTTTAGAATCCAATATCAACGAAAAACAAACCGCACTCGACGATTTGAGAAACACTTCGACAGATGACAAAAAAGAAGCAACCAAACGGCAAAAGACGATGACGGCTTTGGAAGGCGATATTGAAAGATACAAGCAAACATTAAACAATCTCACAGCCGAACTCGAAGCCGTCGGCGGAATCATTACGGATAAAGAATGCAAGGAATTGATCTTGCTCAGACTCCACGATCTTATCAACAATCAGCTTCTCCGATATTTGAGTGCCGAAAAACGCAATCTCGTTTCATCCTTCGATCTGCTCTGGGATAAATACGCCGTTTCCGCCGAGCAAATTGAAAATGAACGCGAACAAACAATGCAGGAACTTAATCAGGTTTTGATTAAACTTCAATACTTAACAATAGAAAAGGCAACTATTCAGGCTTAGGATGAAGAATTGGAAAGATACGAAAATTGAAGATTTTTTTGACTATACAATTCCCGGAGATTGGGGAGATGAGCCTAGTTTAAACGATTCAACTGCCGTAATTGGAACATCAAATTTTAGAAACGATGGGAAAATCAGTTTTGAAAATTTAACTTATCGGAAAATTGCTAAATCTCGTTTAGAAAAAAGGCAAATTAACAAGGGCGATATTTTGATCGAAAAATCGGGCGGAAGCACTGACCAATTAGCCGGAAGAGTTGTCTATTGTGATTCGGATTTTGGCGGCACTTGTTCAAATTTTGTAGAAGTCGCAAAAGTTAAGGAAAATTTAGATAGTCAATTTGTCTTTTATCTTTTATTTCACTTATACCAAAGCGGCAGAGTTGCCAAATATCAACAGCAAACAACTGGAATAATTAACTTTAAGCTGACTGAATATAAGAAAGAGAAAGTTAAAATTCCAAAGGATAAAACTGAACAAACTAAAATTGCCGAAGTTTTAAGTTCGGTTGATGAAGCGATTGAGCAGACGGAAAAGTTGATTGAAAAGCAAAAACGCATCAAACGCGGTTTGCTTCAAGACCTTTTAACCAAAGGCATTGACGAAAACGGCACAATCCGCTCCGAAGCGACACACGAATTTAAAGATTCGCCGCTCGGCAAAATCCCGAAAGAGTGGGAAGCAATGAAACTTTTAGATGTAGTTCCGCTTGCCGAATATGGTATCTCTGAAAGTTTAGATGAAATAGGCGAAACACCAGTTCTTAGAATGAATAATTTACAAAATGGCGAGGTAAGTTTGAAAGACTTGAAATATTCAAATGGTTATGAAGCAAAGAGAGTTTTACTAAAACCTAACGATGTTTTATTCAATAGAACAAATAGTTTGGAACACGTTGGAAAAACTGCAATTTGGCGTGGAAAATCTAAAACAGTTTCCTTTGCTTCTTATCTTGTTCGTTTAATCCCTGACTTAAATAAATTATTGCCTGAGTTTTTGAATTATTGGTTGAATTTCGATAAAACCCAAATTGCAATAAGGCTTTATGCTTCAATTGGGGTTCATCAAGTTAATATCAATCCAACAAATTTGCGTAAAACGCTTATAGCAAAACCTATAGATTTAAGTGAACAAGAAAGAATCATTGAGTTATTGAATGTTCATAAAATGAATGTAAATGCAGAATTAAAATCTTTGAAAAAATTAAAAACTATAAAAACCGGATTGATGCAAGATTTATTAACCGAAGATGCCGAATCGAGAATCAGCAATTTGTTGTAAAAGATGGACGAAAAGCCGAAGAAAAATAAAAGTCTGAAAGCGAAAGATGAGGGTTACGATGCGGTTTTGTCGCAGTTTGTCGAACTGCTCGAAGACTCGCGTCGCACTTAGGCTCGCGTTATCAATTCGGTAATGACGGCAACCTATTAAAAGATTGTGCAGACGGTGTCTGCGGAATCTTTCGAGATTTTCCAAACACTGTCTGGAAAATGTTTTGGAAAAAAAAAGCCTGACACTGTCCGGCAAATTGAAAAGCCAAACGCCGATTATTAAGTGAGTAATTATTATTATGCCGAAAGCCGCGAAACATATTTTAATAAATGAAAGAGAATGGGTTGAAAAGCCTCTTTTAGACCAACTCGAAAAATTGGGTTGGACGGTTATAGATTTAAAAAGAGATCAAAAGCCGGAAGAATCTTTCCGCGAATCTTTTGATGAAGTTGTGCTTTTACCCGAATTGAGAGAATCGCTTCGCAAAATCAATGATTGGATGGATGAAGACCAGATTGATGAAGCGATTGCGGAGATTACAAGATTTCAGAGTAATGATCTGATCGCCAATAATGAAAGAGTTTTGGAACTTCTGCGGGAAGGCACAAGCGTCAGCACCAATCGTCGAACAGGCGATAAAAGCCCAACGGTCAAATATATTGATTTCGACCACACGGAAAGAAATTCATTTGTCGCAATTTGTCAATTAAAATTGCGTGTCAGCGGAACCGACAGACATATTTATCCCGATATTGTTTTGTTCGTAAACGGTTTGCCCATCGGCGTAATCGAATGCAAATCACCAAAGGTCTATAACGCTATTGCCGAAGCCATCAATCAACTTTTGCGTTACAGCGAACAACGCGGCGAAAAAGGTGAAGAAAGCAACAAGGAATTGTTTTATTACAATCAGTTTATGGTGGCAACATCCCGCGACAAAGCCAAGATTGCCACAATCACCGCACCGAATGAAAAACTTTATTTTAATTGGGATGATCCTTTCCCGATGAATATAGATGAACTTCAACAGGAAAGCGGTTCAACCAGCAAACAACATCGTTTGGTTGCCGGCGCATTTTCGCTTGAAAATTGTTTGAGTTTAATCCGCACATTTATATTCTTTACCACCAATGACAGCGGACATAAAATAAAAATACTTGCCCGTTATCAGCAATTCCGTGCCGTCAAAAAGGCAGTTAATCGTTTGCTTTCGGGCGAAACCAAAGAAAAAAGAAGCGGACTTGTTTGGCATACTCAGGGTTCGGGTAAATCCTTTACAATGATGTTTATGGTTCGGGAAATGTATATCTATCCTGAACTGACGAGTTGGAAAGTTATTTATGTTACTGACCGCACGAAACTTGAAAAACAATTAACTGAAAATGCCGTAAAAGCCGGATTGTCAGTAAATGTCGCTAAAAGTATTTCAAAGTTAAAAGAATTATTGCCGACAAATACAAGTGAGGTAGTAATGGCAATGATTCATAAATTTCAAGATGATGAACTCGGTTTGCCTCTGCCGAAAAATGAAAGTGAAAAAATTCTGGTGATGACCGATGAAGCACATCGCGGACAATTCAAAACACTCGGTTCTCAACTTGATGCCGCTTTACCTAATGCTACCTTGATCGGTTATACAGGAACGCCAACCGATAAGGCTGAACAAAGATTTGGTGATTACATTGATACTTATACAATGCGGGAAGCAAAAGAAGACGGCGTAACGGTTGAAATTGTATATGAAGGGCGAACTCATAAAGCCGAAATTGATGACCGCGAAGCCGCCGATCAAGACTTTAAAGATGCGTTTGAAGATTACACGCCCGCGGAACAATTACAAATTTTTGGACAAGGTGGAAAAACAGCCTATCTCGAAGATGAATCTACGATCAACGCCAAAGCCAGAGATATGATCGAGCATTATGTTTCACAAGTTTTTGCCAACGGATTTAAAGCTCAAGTTGTAACGCAAACACGAGAAGCCGCCGCCCGTTACAAAGATGCACTCGATCAAGCGATTGACGATAAAATAATCGAACTTAAAGAAAATAATCCCGATAATGTAAATATTGAAACGCTCAAGAAATTAAAGACAGAAACGATTATTTCACCTAAACATAATGATTTGCCACATTTGAACAAATACACGGATGAAGCCAAACACGACCAAGCAATCGCTAGTTTCAAACTTCGGTTTGATGAAAAAGATGACAGCGGAAACACGGGCGAGGTTGGCATTTTGATCGTCGCCAATATGTTGCTTGTCGGTTTTGATGCCCCGATTGAGCAAGTTATGTATCTTGATAAAGTTCTAACAATGCACAATTTGCTTCAAGCTATTGCCAGAGTCAACAGAGTTTATAATTATCAAAAAGGCAACGAAACGGTTGAAAAAGATTTCGGTTTTATAGTGGACTATGTTGGAGTTGGCTATCATCTTCAAAAGGCTCTAGCTGATTACAATGAGCGGGACAAGAAAGAAGTTGAAGAACCGTTTATTACAAAAGAAGAAATAATAAATCAAATTCAAGCAAGCCAAGAGAAAATTAAGGCAATAATTGCTAAAAGCGGAATATCAGGAAAGTATGATTTCGATTCGTTTTACGATCTGTTTTATGATGAAGATCTTAGATTTGAATTTATTTTGACTTTTCGTGAATACGCCAAACTCGTAGATGCACTTTACCCGAACAAAGAAGCACTTAGATTCGTGCCGGATTTAAAGTATTACAGCGAAATAAATGCCAAAGCCGAACAGCATTTTCAAGATAAAAGAATTAGGCTTAAAGGCATTAAACCGAAATTAAGAAAAATAGTTGATGACCATTTGGTTTCAAAAGGTATAGACCTAAAAATTGAACCGATTTCAATACTCAATAATGAATTTACAAGATCGGTTGGTGAATTGAAACGCAGTGAAACCAAAGCATCAGCGATTGAACACGCTATACGTCATTTTATTGAAGTTAATTTTGATGAAGACCCGACACTTTACGAAACATTTTCCGAACAACTCGAACAAATTCTTCAAACATTTCGGAATAATTGGAATGAGATTTACGAACAACTTGAAAAATTACGGCAAACGATCATTAAATCTAAGAATGAAGATACTTACGGTTTAAATCCTAATAAACAAATGCCGTTTTTCAGGAAGTTTCAAAAACATTTCTTTGACAATGAAGATTTAACTGATGAACGAAAAGCGGTTCTCGTCGCTTTAACTATCGATAGTACTGAGATTTTAGAGAGAGAGTTAAGATTAAAAGGATTTTGGGATAGTATTCCCGCCCAAAATAAAGTTAAGGCTCATTTATTCGAACTAATTCTTTCTCCTGAATATAAAGACAAAATACCCGAAGCCTTTCAAAAAAGGAATTCGTTTGTGTCTGAAACGATGCAGATTGCTAAATTAAAAAATGACACAATACTTTACGGATAAAGAAAAATGCAATTAGAATACGAAGTTATTTATTCAGATAGAAAGAAAATACAGATCGCCGTTGAACGCGACAAATCAATAGTTGTGCGCGTTCCCGAAGGCACTTCATCGGAAGCTATCGAATCGGCAATCAAAAAAAAGAAACTTTGGATATATAAAAAAACCAAACACCCGCAGAAATATCACTCGCCGAAAGAAGTAAGAAATTATATTTCGGGAACATCCATCCTATACTTAGGCAAGGAACATAAACTCGATGTTGTTGATGAAGATTTTGACGGTGTAAGGTTTGATGGAAGATTCTTGATTTCAGATAATTCAGCACTTTTTGTTGAGCAATTCTTGCAAGAATGGTTTATCGAAGAGGCAAAAAAAATTATCTCGCCTAAGGTGGAAGAATACGCAGGCAAATTAGGAGTTACATTCAATAAAATTTTAGTTTCAAAATTAAAATATCGGTGGGGTTCTTGCACTCCAAAAGATAATCTGAATTTTAATTGGCGTTTAGTAAAAGCACCGGTAAGCGTTATTGATTATGTGATAGTTCACGAATTAGCTCACCTATTGGAAGCAAATCATACACAACGATTTTGGACAATTATTTCTGTTCAATTACCTCATTATCAAAAGGCGAAAGATTGGCTAAAGGAAAATGGAAATCTATTGGAAATTCTTTGATGTTCAGCTATTCTTTGGCAAATCTTAGTTTGTAAAAATGTCATTGGGTGTTTTTATATTTTGACAAATGAAGAAACCGGAGTTGCTATTCAAACAACGAAGAACCATTTAAAAATTATGCTATTTATCACGAAAAAGTAACATTACTATTTGAATTAACAAGTTTTGAAATAGAGGAAACAAAGGTTAATTTCAAAGCAGAAATAATTAAACCTTTGGTATCTAAATCAACGCAAGAAATTGAACATTTTGTACGCCCATTCAAAATCTCCTTTGCTAAGCAGTGTGTTGTTCACGCGCCGAAGTGCATCCAGATATGCATAATTTTATCGAAAATCTCGCCTAGTTCTCGAATCGACGTGGATGACCGGCAAAAATCGCCCACACTTTCTTGAATTCCACCTTTTAATGCATAATTAGCAAATGCTCGAACCGCCATTTTACATTCGTGAACCCGTCACAACACCCATTCCGTTAATTGTAAGCGTGCCACATTGCGGCACCGAATTTCCACCGGAACTTGCTGAAAACTATCTTCCGGAACAAACCGCGGCGCTAGACGATACTGATTGGTTCGTGGAAAAACTTTATGATTTTGTGCCGAATATCGGTGGAACGTTGATTTATGCAAAATTTTCGCGTTGGGTGATTGATTTAAATCGGGAACCCGGCGGCGCACCGCTTTATGATGACGGAAGATTAACCACTGCAATATGTCCTACTACGGATTTCTTTGGAAACCCTATTTATAAAGGTGCCGAGTTTGAGCCTGATGACCGCGAAATTTCTCGTAGGTTGGAAAGTTATTTCGCGCCATATCACGATAAAATAAATCGCATAATCAAAACATTAAAGCAGTTGCGCGGCAACGTGCTGTTTTTAGACGGGCATTCGATACGCAGAAACGTGCCAACCATTTCAAATAGACCATTCCCCGATTTAATTCTCGGAACAAATGATGGAAAATCCACAACAGATATATTCGAAAGCAGGACACTGGAACTATTAAGAAACACGGGCAGGCAAATTAGCTTAAATTCGCCATTCAAGGGGGGCTACCTAACCCGCTCAAAGGGCAACCCCGATTCGGGTGTTAGCGCGCTTCAACTTGAAATGTCAAAAGATATCTATATGAAAAATGGCGAAACAGAACTTTGCACTGAAAGCGCTGCAAATTTAGCTGCCGATCTTAAAACTTTACTTGTTAACTTAATTAAATTGCTATGAAATTTAAGTTTAAGGCAATTCTTCAGCGCGATGGCTGGCTTGAGAACGCAACTGTTTCTACCGATTCAATCGGAAACATAACTTCAATAGAGCAAACCGATGACACAACTGAGGCGCGCGGCTTTGCGCTTCCCGGATTCTTCAATGCACATTGTCATTCATTTCAATACGCGATGGCGGGGCTTACAGAAACACATCCGCGTGGTGGCGGGCGCGACGATTTTTGGTCGTGGCGCAATACGATGTATGAACTCGCACTAAAACTCGAACCAAAAGAAATAGAAGTAATTGCAACAATGCTTTACGCCGAGCTTCTTAGAAATGGCTATACGCATGTAGCCGAATTCCATTATCTTCATCATGATACATATGGACAGCCGTATGCCAATTCTGCGGAAATCGGTATAAAACTTCTAAATGCCGCCCAAAGAACCGGAATTAACATTACACTTATACCCATCTTTTACCAAAATGGCGGTTTTGGAAAACCGGCTGAAACAGTGCAACGAAGGTTTCTTTGTAAAAATGTTGATGAATACGCAAAACTCTTGGATGAAACAATTGAGGCGTGCAAGACATTTGACTGCGCAAACGCTGGTGTGGGCGTACACTCATTAAGAGCTGTCGAAACGGAACAAATAAAAATTACCGCCAAAGAACTTCACCCCGAACTTCCGTTTCATATACACGTTGCCGAACAAATTAAGGAAATTCAAGATTGTTTAAGTTTTCTTAACAAAAGACCCGTTGAATGGTTGCTGGAAGAATTGGAGCTTTCTCAGAGATTTAACTTGGTGCATGCAACTCACATAAACGAGCGTGAAATATGCGGCATTACGGATATGAAAGCAAACGTTGTCCTTTGCCCAACTACGGAAGCAAACTTGGGTGATGGAATTTTTCCGTTTCAAAGCTTTGCTGAAAAAGACGGGTGTTGGAGCATTGGCACAGATTCGAATGTTTCCCTTTACCCGATGGATGAGTTGCGGTTATTGGATTACGGTCAACGTTTAACAACTAATAGAAGAGATACTTTTGCTATAGGGCAAGATGGTAACAGTGCACAGTTTGCAATTGACCGCTGCCAGCGCGCCGGCAGAAGTGCGATGGGGTTGGAATTTGAAAACTATTTTGAGCTCGGTAAACCGTTAAATGCACTCGTATTTTCAAACGATGTACCCCTTTTGCAGAATGCCACGAACAATAGCCTGCAAAATATAATGCTATACGCATTGGATAGCACAAATATTGAAGGCGTAATTACACGCGGCAAGTGGCGAACAAAAGGTTCACGGCACCTCTTATATGATGAAATTCGAGCGGAATTTGTCGAAGTTATGGCGAAGCTTCGCCTGCATTAACAACGCCCAGAATAACATCTAAGTTGTTTACAGGCGTTAAAATGGGAAATATATGCAAACGGAACAAGTTGCATCGAAGTTAAAGAATATCTGCGAGCCAAAATTCCTTCCATGGCTTTTTATGGTAATAGCTGTTGCCGTAATGGTTGTATTTTTGTATTTTGAAGGCAGAATTTTCTGGTGCGCGCTTGATAGCCCCACAAAGATTTGGTCGGGAGACATTTGGAGCGCGCATAACTCACAGCACTTTTTCGATCCATATTCGTTTACCCATATACTTCACGGGTTTGGGTTCTTTTGGGTTACAAAACTGCTATTCGGGCAAAAGCTAAGTTTTTCATGGCTTCTATTGATTGCGATTTGTGCGGAATGCGCCTGGGAACTGCTAGAAAATTCCGCTTTTGTGATAGAACAATATCGTACCAATACAATTTCGCTTGATTACTTTGGCGATTCAATCGCAAATTCACTGGGAGATGTTGTTTGCTGTATGCTTGGGTTTGCAACCGCTTACAAACTCGGCACACTTCGTTCGGTTGCAGTGTTTTTTGCCATCGAATTAATCCTAATTTTAACGATTCATGACAGCTTGCTGATAAATATTATGATGTTGATTTATCCATTTGAATCAATTCGCCAATGGCAAATGAAATAGTAAATTTATGGTGTTTAGATGTGCTTTGAATCTTAATAAAAACTGGATTAACCGCGTCTTACTGTGATATGTTCAACTCAAATAGATAGTTCTGAACGAATTTGATTGAGGAGAGAAGAAGATATGAATCCTATCAGCGATTTATTGCCTTCCGCTTTGGGGATTGTGGCAAGCCCAATGCCGCTTATCGCAATGCTTGTGCTATGCATTATCGGTGTAGCACGAACTTCAGGTACGTTTTTTTTACTTGGATGGTTTTTAGGTGCGTTTGCCTCTATCGCGTTAGCTGTTGTTTTTAATACAGGCGATTCAGGGTCAACTCAAAATGCGCCTTCAACCGCACAAATTGTAATGAAATTCGTAGTTGCATTTTTATTGCTATATTTGGCGTTCAATAACTGGCGAACGCGTCCCAAACCCGACGACAAAATTTCCGCACCGGGCTGGGTTGATAAGTTATCTAAAGCATCCGTTTTACCGGTTTTTGGTATTGGTATGTTTCTTTGTGTATTAAACGTAAAAAACCTGCCCTTGCTTTTATCGGCGGCACTAACGGTTTCAGACGCAAGTAAATCGGTTGTTCAAGGGCTGATATACGATTTAATTTTTTCGCTGATGGCGAGTTTTGGTCTCGCACTTCCGTGGGTAATAACTATTTTCGGCGGAAAGAACGTAAAAAAGAGTCTTGAAAGTACGCGAGATTGGCTGTTTCGGTACAATAACGTAATTATGGCGGTGTTATTCTTATATCTTGGGCTCAACTCGTTGGCGGGCGCAATTTCAAACATTGCCTAACAGTTTCATACGAAATTAAAACGGAGTGTGTAGATGTCTATAAATGTTGTAACTGAGATTTTTATAAAGAAATCTCCTGAGGAAGTAGCGAATTTCTTGTTTAACCCGAAAATGGATACACGTTGGTTACGGGAACTTTCCGGCGTTTACCCTATGCAATCAGGGCTTTATTCGAAAGGCGATAGAATAGAACGTGTCGGAGTTTTCCTAAAAAAGGCATATTCTGCAAAAGTTGTAGTCACAAATGTTCTAGAGAATAAATCGGTTGAACTTTATTCGGATGAACCATTTGAGATGAAGATAAAATATGAAATTGCTCCAAAAGATGATGGTACAAACGTAAAATATTCGATTTCATCAATATCAGATATCCCGTTTAACAACCCGATTAAGACGTTAAATGAAATTGTCTCAAGCGCGATGACTGAAGATATTGAACGTCTGAGAAAGCATATAGAAGACGATTTTTGAAAAATTATGTTACGTTTCGCAATTTTTTTCATTTATAAGTAGTTGTTAATTGCTAGAAGTAAAACTCTTATACTCCATTATAATCGCCTTGCCAACTTGCTCAGGGTCCTAAATGGCAAGGCGTACTAGGCACCGACTTCAACCTTTTGGTGCCTAGATTTTTTTTCATTTTTCATCAACTTTTGTCTTATCAAACAGTTTCGTGAGATATTTAATAAGTTTTTGTCCAAAACTTATTTGTAATGAATATTGAAGAACAAATTGAATTTCTTAAGAAAGGCACCGTAGATTTTATTCGCGTAGAAGATTTGAAGGCAAAGCTTTTACATAGCCAAAAAACAGGCAAGCCCCTGCGTGTAAAACTGGGTGCGGATCCAACAGCACCGGATATACATCTCGGTCACACCGTTGTAATTCGAAAGCTAAAGGCTTTTCAAGATTTAGGGCATACGGTTATTTTTTTGATCGGTTCATTTACCGGAATGATCGGCGACCCATCCGGAAAGAATGTAACGCGTCCACCACTTACACGCGAAGAAATTGACAGAAATGCGGAAACTTATAAATCTCAGATTTTTAAGTTGCTCGATCCCGAAAAAACCGAAATCAGGTTTAATTCCGAATGGATGGAAAAGTTTGATGCGGCTGATTTTGTTCGTTTAACTTCGCACGTTACTGTAAAGCAGATTTTGGAGCGTGATGATTTCCAAAAGCGCCTGCGTGAAGAGCGTCCAATTTCCATGCACGAACTCCTTTACCCTTTGGTGCAGGGTTATGATTCTGTAGCACTTGAGGCTGATGTGGAACTTGGTGGAACCGATCAAACCTTTAACTTGCTGGTAGGGCGTTCACTACAGAAGGAATACAATCAAGAACCGCAGGTAATCATTACCACGCCTTTACTCGAAGGTACCGATGGCGTTGAGAAAATGTCGAAATCGCTTGGCAATTACATTGGAATTGATGAACCTGCCGATGAGATGTTTGGTAAAGTGATGTCGATTTCCGATGATTTAATGTGGCGATATTATGAGCTTTTAACCGATATTAGCAAAGATGAAATTGCGGAGATGAAGGCAAAATGTGCAAAACAGGAAATGAACCCGCGTGATGCAAAAATTCGTTTGGCAAAACTCGTAATAATCGATTTTCACTCAGCAGAAGCAGCGGATAATGCAGAAAAAGGATTTGTAAATCAATTTTCAAAGGGAAATTTGCCCGCCGACATCGAAGAAAAACAAATTAAAAGCGGAAATTTCATGATTGCGGATCTTTTGATTGAAGCAGAAATGATTGAATCAAAAGGTGAGGCAAAACGACTTATTAAACAAGGTGGCGTGCGCGTAAATGAAGAAAAGGTTGCAGATGCATCGGTGAAAGTAGAAGTTTCAAGTTCCGAATCGGTCTTGCTTCAAGTGGGCAAACGTAATTTTTTACGTATTTTGGGAAGTTGAATATCGTTAATTAACAACCGAAGTAAAAGGAAATATCTCCGCAATGGAAAGTGCAGAAGCACAAGGAACACTGATAATAGAAACCCCCGAACGCGTCCAGCTGGCGTTTACGCTTGCATCAATCGGGAATCGGTTTCTGGCGGTAATGATTGATCACTTCCTACAATACTTTTCAATTTTTCTCGTTTTTATGTTTGCTTCGTTTTTAATACGAGCTGAAAACGAGAAGGCAAAGCCCATCAACGAAACCTTTTCGGAAATGCCTGCTTGGACTATAGCGATTGTGATCATAACCGCGTTTATTTTGTTTGCAGGCTATTTTGCTTTTTTTGAATGGCTTTGGAACGGACAAACTCCGGGTAAACGCGTGATGAAGCTGCGTGTGGTTCGTGAAGACGGACGTCCGATTACTGTTTGGGAATCGATTTCAAGAAACCTTTTAAGAATATTTGATGCGATGCCTAGCCCGATTATTCCGATTTATTCAGTGGGATTGATCTCGATATTTGCAAGCACACGCGATCAAAGAATTGGGGATATTTTTTCCGGAACCGTAGTTATTCGCGAACGGAGCGGCGAAATTCCAACATATGACGAAACATTTTTGGACAGAACCGAAGATGGCATACTAACCGAAACCGAACATAAGGTAGAATTTACCGCAGATATCAGCAAGTTGACGGAAAAAGAAATCACTGTGGTTGAAACTTTTTTAAGGCGACGGTGGGATTTGAACGAAAGGCAGCGCTTATGGATGGCATGGCGCGTTGCGATTCCAATAATGTACAAGCTTCGCCCGACCTATGATAAGGAATCTTTTACATATGAAGGGTTTTTGGTAGAACTTCTGCGCAAGTATAATAAACAGCGACGATTTCTAAACTAGATTTTTATCGTGTGTTTATTCGATAAGATTTCCGCAAATTTAAATTCAAAATTAACATTTACTATTGTGAACCGAAAAATACTAATAACGGGCGGAGCCGGTTTTATAGGCTCAAACTTAATAGAAGCATTGTTAAGAGAAGGTGGCTGGCAGATTTCAACCGTAGATGATTTCAACGATTTTTATTCGCCGGAATTGAAAAGGCAAAACGTTGCACGCTTTGCGGATAACCCGCTATTTACGCTTTATGAAGCCGATATTCGTGATGTCGTGGCAATGAACGAAGTGTTTAAGGAGGGAAGTTTCGATGTAGTTGTTCATCTTGCGGCGCGTGCCGGCGTGCGACCATCGCTGCTTGAACCAATTCTTTATACGGAAACAAATATCAACGGTACTTTGGTTTTGCTTGAATGTGCACGCAAATTTGCTGTTCAACAGTTTGTTTTCGGTTCTTCTTCGAGTGTTTACGGCGAATCAAAAAATGTACCATTTACCGAAACAGCGGATATTACTAGACCAATATCGCCTTATGCTGCAACAAAACTCGCCGGCGAAGCTCTTTGTTCGACATATAGCCATCTTTACGGAATCCGCACGATTTGTTTGAGATTCTTTACGGTCTACGGTGCATATCAACGCCCCGATTTGGCAATTCACAAATTTGCAAAACTTATCAAAGACGGAAAACCGATTCCGTTTTACGGTGATGGCACAACACGACGCGATTATACGTACATCGCCGACATTTTGCTGGGAATTCGCGCCGCAATTGATTTCGATAAAACGATGTTTGAAGCAATAAATCTCGGTGAATCACAAACCGTGGAACTTCATAGGCTGGTAACCCTACTTGAGGAGAATCTCGACAAAAAAGCAATTATCGAAAGGCTACCGATGCAGCCCGGTGATGTACCGCAAACTTTTGCCGATATTTCAAAAGCCAATAAACTGTTGAATTACCAGCCAAAAACAAAAATTGAAGACGGCTTAAAACTTTTTGTTGAATGGTTTCAAAATTTTTACGGGTTAGGCTAATAAAGTTCGGGCTCTCCGTTTGGGCGTGTGTTCCAGCGCTTATGAATCCAAAGCCATTGTTCCGGATACCTTCTGACGTATTTTTCAACCAGCGCCGTAATTTCTTGCGTTATTTCGGTAACGGCGTTTTCGTTATCGCGGTAGCCATCCGGAAGAATCGGTTTATCTAAATAGACAGTATATTTTTCTTTTTCGTCATTCCAAACCGCAAACGCGGGAACAATTCCGGCGCCGGTTTTTAACGCTAGTTTTGCAATGGTGGTTGAGGTTGAAGCCGTTTTGTTAAAAAAATCTACAAACACGCCTTCTTTTTGTTGAACATTGAGATCCGCAAGAATTCCGATAATTTTTCCCGATTCCAACAGCTTATAGAGTTTTCTTGCAGCTCGCCGCTTATCAACCGTAACACTGCCAAACCGGGTTCGAAGCGATTCCACAAAATTTTCAACCGCCGGATTATCTATTCGGCGAACCAAAATATTTATGTCATATCCAAATGCAGGTGGCACAAGGTTAAACACTTCCCAACTGCCAAAATGTCCGGTAAAAAAAATAATACCGCGTTTGCTTTCAACCAGCGGCTTCAAATTTTCGTCTTCCCCTTCAAGCTCAACCACTTCACGCAATTTTTCCGGTGAAAACTTGTTAAAGTGCGATACAAACCCCAAATGCCTTCCTAAAGATTCAAATGTGCCACGCACAATTTTTTCCCTATCTTCGTAAGGCATATCAGGATATGCAATTTCCAAATTTCGATATGCGGTTTTTGTCAGCTTTGGAAAAAGTTTTGCCGCAAACAGTGCGAAACGTTTTCCGAAGTCCATAGAACGGCGCAAAGAAAACGAACCCAGCACGGCAAATATTGCCTTCAGCATTCCAAGTTCAACCGTTTCTCGAATCGCACTTCGTTTCTTCGGCATACTCAATTACCGGCATTGGAAGCGGCGTTAGCTTTTGTATTCATACGCGCTAACATTAGCTTCATAAGTTGTTCCGCGCCAACGGTTCCTTTCTTTTTGATAAATTCACGCGAAGTGTTATCGCCGATTTCAAACACTATCGCTTCCATTCCGTGCGAAAAATAGAAGTAATTTCGTGAAACTATTGCAGGCTTTGCTTTATCGGAAGCGCGAATGTTGGGTTCGTAATTCGGAATCGCCTTTTTAATTGCATCAAGCCAATCATAAACTAAATCAGGCATATTTCCTTTGTATTCCTTCGCCATAGGGTAATAAATATCATCCCAAGTTGAATGGAAATCGATACCAAAATAGAACTTTCCGCCGGTCGCAGCTTCACGTTCTTTCAAAAAATTGCTTACCGCTAAATCTTCGGGCTGGTTAAAAACCGTCCAATCTCTGTTCAAATCAATTCCGCCGGCATTATGCCGCCAGTGTCCTTCATCAACTCCATCCGGATTCATAAGTGGAACAACATAAATTGCCCAATCTTTGCGAAAGGTTTTTGAAAGGGTTGATTTATCCGCAAGTTTTTCAACAAACGCCTGCATGGCAAAATATCCGGTAACTTCGGGCGGATGTTGGCGCGAGATTACCATAACCATATTTTTTGAATCGGCATCTCCGATTCGCATCATCTTCATATCGCGCCCTTCTTTAGATTTTGCAAACGTCCAAACATCAATGAACGGTTTCTTCGCCATTTTTTCCATCCATTTATAAACACGGGCAGAATCTTCCAATTCTTGCGCAGAAACCCAAAGTGGCTTTTTACCGATTTTCAATTTCAATATTGCGCGTTTTGGCAATGAATCGGGACCAAAATCGGCGGTTCCTTTTTCTTCCTCGATTATTCGCGAACTCTCCAAAGCTTTCCATTTATTTCCATCTTTGCTGATTTTTGGATTATAGCGGTGCGCAGCTTCGCCGGCATAGGTCATCTTCACTTCGATTTCCTTTTTTTTGTTTGCCCAAACTTGAAACGCATACCAAGGACTCATATTAATTGGCGAATTTTCGGGTTTGATCAATATCGTATATTTATTTTCTGCAGTTTTGGTTACTTCATTTAAACGTGCGCCCGCAAACTTGTTTGAAAAATAAACGCCATCTTCCGGAAACGAAAAAACTTTACGTTCCTGCTTTTCTATTTCATGATCGGTTGTATCAACATCACCCTTTATCGGGGGTTGTCCTTGAAATTTTGGCTTATCCTGCGCTATTGCGCCAAAGGTAAAAACCAAAAGCAACAGAAACGCAGAAAGTAGTTTTCTGCTTTCAGAAACTTTCATTGAAGTACTCCTTGAAAATTGAATTCGGTTAAAGCGTTTGAATATAAACGTATTTATTCTGTCACAAAAAACGCGGGCAAAAAAGAACACTTGGCTGTTTGTGAAACAAAACCCAAATTCGGATAATTAAAAACCGTGAACGAAATTTGTTTCGACAAGTTCAAGGAAGAATGCGGAGTTTTTGGCGTTTTTGGACACCCTGAAGCGGCTACGTTAGCACAGTTGGGGCTTTTTGCACTTCAACATCGCGGACAGGAAGCATGTGGAATTGTTTCGGCTGAAGGAAGCGAATTATTTCAAATTCGTCGCATTGGGCTTGTCGCGGACAATTTTGATGAAGAAACTTTGAAAAATCTTCCCGGCTCAGCCGCAATCGGGCATACGCGCTATTCTACTTCCGGAATGACTTCCGTTCGCGAAGCCCAGCCATTTTCCGTTGCCTGCCAACACGGAAAACTTGCTGTGTGCCACAACGGTAATCTTCCTTTCGCAAAAGAAAAGCGCAAAGAACTTGAAGCGCAAGGTGCAATATTTAATTCAACATCCGATACTGAAACCATTCTTCACGCAATCGCAAGGTGCAAGGCTGACAACATTGTAGATGCCATTTCAAAGGTGCTTTCGGAAACTGAAGGTGCCTTTTCTTTGTTGTTCTTGACACCGGAATATCTGATCGCAGTTAGAGACCCGCGCGGCTTCCGACCTCTTGTGTTGGGAAAATTGAACGGTTCTTGGGCGCTTGCTTCCGAAACCTGCGCGTTTGATTTGATTGCAGCGGAATATGTGCGCGAAATTGATGCGGGCGAAATGCTGGTGATTTCCAAAAGCGGTTTGACAAGTCTTAATCCGTTTAAGAAAACCAACGCGGCTGTTTGCACATTTGAACACGTCTATTTTTCGCGACCGGATTCGATTATATTTGGAAAATCGGTAAATGAATCAAGACACAAGATGGGAAGACGTTTGGCTTCGGAGCATCCGGTTGACGCAGATATTGTTGTGCCCGTGCCTGATTCGGGCGTGGCAGCCGCTATCGGTTATTCGGCTGAATCCGGCATAAGTTTTAGGCAAGGGATAATTAGAAATCACTATATCGGCAGAACATTTATTGAGCCTTCGCAAAGCATACGCTCGTTTGGCGTTCGTCTAAAACTGAACCCAATTAAAGATTTGATTAATGACCGACGCGTTGTTTTGGTTGATGATTCAATTGTACGCGGTACAACATCCAAGAAGATAGTTGCGATGGTTCGCGAAGCCGGTGCAAAGGAAGTTCATATGCGAATTTCGTGTCCGCCGACTGTTTCGCCCTGTTATTACGGGGTCAATACGCCGGAAAAAGCAGAATTGATTGCGGCGCAAATGTCCGCGGCAGAAGTTTGCAATTACATCGAAGCTGATTCGCTTGGTTATCTTTCGCTTGAAGGTATGCGTGAAGCAATCGGCTTACCGGAAGAAAGCGGTTGCATGGCTTGCTGGACAGGAAAATATCCAACCAATATTTACCACGAATCCTAAATCACGTATCATATCTTCTTTACATTAACTCTAGGAGGTGAAGCAATGAAATATCTCTTAACGGCAATCTTGTTCGGCTTGTTAACCGTAGTGCTGGGTTGTCAAAATCTAAATTCTGCTCCAACACCGGTTGCGCCAAAGAATGTTACACAAGCAGAAGCGGACGATCATGACGCGCCACGGATTTCAGTAAAGGATGCAAAAGCACTTTACGATAAAGATGAAGCGTATGTAATAGATACGCGTTCCGAAAATGCATATGAAACCGAACACATTACAGGCGCTGTGCGAATTCCGCCGAGTGAAATCGCAAAAAAGGCTTCGGAATTACCAAAAAACAAAACAATCGTTGTCTATTGTTCCTGACCGGACGAACACACAAGTGCCCGTGCGGTACAAATTTTGATTGAAAATAAAGTTAAGAATGCGGTTGCATTAAAGGGTGGCGAAAAAGCATGGAAAGATGCGGGTTACCCGATGACCTCCGGAAGCGAGCCCGGTAAACGCGAAAAATAATAATATGTTGCGTTGGGAATTGTTGAGTCGGTCGCTTGGCAATTCCTTTACTCATTCCAGAACATTCCGAAGCGGCAAATGTTGAACACTACCTTGATTTTCAACCTTTTGTTAAGAATTTATGTCTAATCACGAACCAAATAAGATCATTTTTTCAATGGTCAAGGTTAGTAAATTTTACGATAAGAAACCCGTTTTGAAGGATATTTATCTTTCATTCTTTTATGGCGCAAAAATCGGCGTGCTTGGTTTAAACGGTTCCGGAAAATCATCGCTTCTAAAGATAATCGCCGGGGTTGATAATGATTTTAATGGCGAAGTTGTTTTTTCCGAAGGTTATTCGGTCGGTTATCTTGAACAAGAACCAAAGCTTGATGAAAGTAAAACGGTTAAAGAAATTGTTGAAGAAGCGGTAAGCGAAACAAAAGAACTGCTGGCAAAATTTGACGAAATAAATGCAAAGTTTGCCGAGCCGATGTCCGATGAAGAAATGACCGCGCTTTTAGAAGAACAAGGCGAAGTACAAACAAAGCTTGATGCCTCAAACGCTTGGGATTTGGATTCGCGCTTGGATATGGCGATGGACGCTTTGAGGTGCCCGCCGGGCGATACGCCGATTAATATACTTTCAGGTGGTGAAAAACGTCGCGTTGCTCTATGTCGTTTGTTGCTAAAGAAACCGGATATTCTTTTGCTTGATGAACCTACAAATCATTTAGACGCCGAAACAATTGCTTGGCTTGAGCAACATCTGCAAAAATATGAGGGAACAATCATCGCGGTAACGCACGATCGTTACTTTCTGGATAATGTTGCCGGCTGGATTTTGGAGCTTGACCGTGGCGAAGGAATTCCATGGCAGGGTAACTATTCTTCGTGGCTTGAACAAAAACAAAAGCGCCTTGCGGGCGAACAAAAAGCCGAGGACAAGCGACAAAAAACGCTGGAACGTGAACTAGAATGGATTAGAATGTCGCCAAAAGGTCGACATGCAAAATCTAAGGCGCGAATCAACGATTACGAAAAACTGCTTTCGCAAGATAGCGAAAAACGTTCGGAAACACTTGAAATATTTATTCCGCCTGGTGAAAGACTTGGCGATGTTGTAATTGATGCCACTGATGTTTCAAAGGGTTACGGAGATAAACTTTTGTTTGACGGAATGAGTTTTAAGTTGCCGCCCGGTGGCATTGTTGGTGTAATAGGACCAAATGGCGCCGGAAAAACTACGCTGTTTCGGCTTGTTACCGAACAAGATAAACCCGATTCAGGAAACTTTAGAATCGGTGAAACCGTAAAACTTGCTTACGTTGATCAATCTCGCGAAGCTTTGGATGCGAATAAAACCATTTGGGAAGAAATTTCGGATGGGCTAGATTTAATAAAACTCGGCGATCGCGAGGTAAACTCACGCGCCTATGTTGCACGATTTAATTTCTCGGGAAGCGATCAACAAAAGCGTATAGATACGCTTTCCGGCGGCGAGCGAAACCGCGTTCATCTTGCAAAGATGCTAAAATCCGGCGCAAATGTGATTTTGCTTGATGAACCAACCAATGACCTCGACGTAAACACGATGCGGGCGCTTGAAGAAGCCCTTGAAAACTTCGGGGGCTGTGCCGTTGTAATTAGCCACGACCGGTGGTTTTTGGATAGAATTGCAACGCATATTCTTGCGTTTGAAGGCGATTCAAAGGTTGAATTTTTCGACGGGAATTTTTCACAATATGAAGAAGACAGAAAGAGACGTTTGGGTGTTGAAGCGGATCAGCCGCATAGAATTAAATATAGAAGTTTAACGAGGGATTGAGAAGTATTCGGTCAATTAATGGATGAATTCGAAACTCGGATATTACCTGTTGGTTACGCTGCTTTTGTTTGGGTTGCAAGGATGTGCAAAAAAAGAAACAGCGAAATCACCCAATACTGCAATTAAATCGGTTCCGGAAAGCACACCGCTTCCCGAGATTCCTCCCACACTTAAGGAAATTCTAGACAATAAAAACACTCAGACAGAATCACAACTTAAAAATATCGATTTTTCAAATTATACATACCCTCTACCACGCGGCTGGCAAGATATTGATAGCAAAGAAGTTACACTGAACGACGGAGAACGTCCGGTGACTGAGGAAAAAATCGGGATACAATATCTTACGCGAAAATTTGGTGATGTAACCGGCGATGGAAACGATGAGGCTTTTGTAATACTTAAAGTAAAAACAGGCGGTGCCGCTATTCCCTTAATCGTTTATATATTTGAATGGAAGAATAACGGACCAAACCTTATTTGGTATTTTCGAACGGGCGACCGAGCCGCCGGCGGGTTAAAACGAATTTACGCTGAAGAAGGAGAGTTAGTGTTGGAACTTTTCGGGCGTGATCGCTATATCTATAATCAAATGGAAACATCACGAATTGTGGGAGATGAAGTTCAACTTTGTTGCCCGACGCAATTTACCCACACAAAATATAAACAAAAAGGAAATTCTTTCGAATTGGATGGCGATAGATATACTTATTCTTTGACCAATCCCGATGCGACACCCGAAAAGAATTTAAACGAAAAAAGATTGGAAGAGGAAAGTGAATAGCAGCAACAACGGACAATATGTTTTTGTAATTTATTTGTTGTTGGCAATTTACCTTATGCCGCAATTTGTTGGTGCCGGGTGGCAAAATGATCTTACAAACTGGGCAGCGACGGCTTCTTTGGTAGAAAACGTTTCGTTTGACGTTTCGTGGACAAAAGAAACTGTCGGCGACAATTTCAGCAACATTCAGAATGCGAGTAACGGTGCGATATACCCGAAAAATGCTCCCGGTTTTGCCATAATTTCCGCCCCGATTTATGCACTGGCACGTGCCGTGCTTGGACCACCCACGGCTGAAAATTTGCGTACGAGCTGGTATGTCTTGCGCGTAGTTTTTTCTACTCTTCCGCTATTACTTTTTGCTGGTTGGCTTGTTTCAAAAGAAGTGGATGGATTTGTGATTTCAATACTCCTTTTTGCTACTCCGCTATTCGCGTATAGTTTGTTCTACAGCCCTAATATCCTTACAGCAATTCTTGTTTATTTTGCATTTAGAAAAATTTACGATTTGCGAAGAGTAATGCCTGAACGATGCTTTTCCGCAGGATTGATGATCGGGCTTGCGTTTTTACTTAATTATGTTGCAATTATTCCACTTCTGATTTTTGGTTTGGTATTGTTTAAGACCGAACCGCTTGAAAGTCGCAGAAGGGCGTTGTTTTACTTTGCCGCGGTAATTCCCTTTTTTTTCATTGCTCTGCTTTACAACCAAATTGTGCTTGGCAGCGTTTTTGAAATTTTGCCTCAACTTAAACTCGCAACCTTTACTGAAATGTTTGGTTCATTCTTTTCACCGGCGCGCGGAATCTTCTTCTTTTCACCGATTTTGCTTTTTTCCCTTGTAACCTTTTTTGATTCGCCCGACAGGTCATTTCGCAGGCACCGTGTAAAGCTTGCAACAATACTTCTAACTACGCTTACCGTCGTTCTTTTTTCACATCCAAATCAAAGTGATTTTAGCGTTGCAAATTTTATTATCGTATTGCCATTGGTTTTAGATTCGTTTTTTGACGGTGAAATTGATGAATTTCCAAGTTTGTTACGTGGCTTTTTAATTTTGTGTTCAATGTTTTTCTGCATACTGCCGTTGTTGACATACACTTTTGCGCCTACTTCGCTAACTATTCCGCAGAATTCGTTTTGGGCTCCTTTAATTTATAACCAACAGTTTTTCGTGCTGAACATTGTTTCCACATTTGGTGTTCGCAATACCGTTTGGCTGCTCTTACCCATCGGAATTCTATTTCTGGTGACATTATCCGTTCTTTGGCGCGATGAACGTTTTCCGTTTCGATTTCTTTTGGGCGTAATTCTCGCAATGGTTGTTGTTGCCGCATATTTGTACTTTCCTACGGTTGATGCGGAAGAAGCACCCGGCGCAATTCAAAACGTAATCAACCTCAAGAACCAACAGCCGAATTTTTAGATTCTCTTAAGATTAACTATGTTCGTAGTAAACCTTTTACATACTTTGTACTATAAAGTACTTGACTTCTCATACTGCTTTACACTATCTTCTCTACTGCGATGGGAAGCATAAAGAATATTAAGAAAAGCGAGATAAGACCTACCACGCAGCCAAGTTTACACGGGCGTGCAATGGATAATCTTGAGTTTATACGCGGTACAATGGAAAGAACCACACGTTTTACGGCGGTTCCGGGTTTCGGTGGCGCGCTTATGGGGCTTACGGCAATAGGTGCTTCGGTAATTGCTGCGATGCAAACAGCAAGCATTCGCTGGCTCGCCGTCTGGATGCTTGAAGCCCTGTTGGCTTTCTTAATAGGGTTGGCTATGATGCACCAAAAATCGCGAATTGCGGAAACTTCGCTCACATCCGCGCCGGCTCGAAAATTCGGAATGGGTTTCATTCCGCCGATTTTAGCGGGAATAATAGTTACATTTTTACTTTTGCAAGGAGGGCAGTTTTCATATTTGCCCGCAGCTTGGCTTGCGATATACGGTGCAGCGGTGGTAACCGGCGGTGCTTATTCGGTTGCGGCGGTTCCGGTGATGGGATGGATGTTTATTGCGCTTGGCGCTGTTGCATCGATTTTTCCGCAATTTGGAAACTATTTTATGGGAATTGGTTTTGGCGGTTTGCATATTGTTTTCGGAATAATAATCGCACGCAGATATGGGGGCTAAATAATGGCAAAGCAAGATTCGGCAAAGGTAAAAAAAGATGCTGTGCAGAGCACCGAAGGTGAACGTGGAATGATAACTGCGGCGGAAGCGGCAGAAGCGGTTTCAAACGAACTCGACCGCGTAATTCACGAAAGAATGCGGCTCGGAATAATTTCAGCACTTGCGGCGAACAACAAACTTTCATTCGCAGAATTGAAATCGCTTTTGAACACAACTGATGGAAATATCAGCGTGCACGCTCGGAAGCTAGAAGATGCCGGTTTTATCGTTTGCGAAAAGAGTTTTCAAGGCAGAAAACCGCTAACGGAATACAACATAACTGCCGCCGGCAAGGCGGCGCTCGCAAAATATCTGAATCATATGGAAGCATTAATCAACGCGGTTAAAGCAGGTTAGAACTCGAAAAAGCTATACTGAATATGGTTTACGGAAGTCAATACAACAATGGCTGAAACAGAATCAAAAGCTGTTTCAAAATCACATTTTGGTAAACATAAATGATGAGTAAAAAATCACGAATCGGAATTTATATCGCGCTAGCCGGCGCTTGTTTGGGGGTTTTGGGCGATTACTTAATCCACGGTGTTCCGTTTGGGTTGGGCACATTTGCTTGGTTTGTCTTGCTAACTTTTTCAATCGTTTCAATCAAATATAGAAACGGGCTGTGGAAGGATTATTCAAATGAAATCGCTTTGCTTTGTGCGCTTTTGTTCTTTGCTTCAACATTTGTTTGGCGTGATGCCGTTCCGCTTACGCTTTTAAATATCTTTGCAATTTTGGTGATATTGATAACAATTACCATTCGCGCTTTCGGGATAAATCCGTGGTTTGCGGGCACAATTCACTATATTGTTGCCGCGATTTCAAATGCCGTAAATTTTGTGTTCGCACCGGTTATGCTGTTGTTTATGGATATTGATTGGAAAGGTATTACCGGAAAGCAGGCGCCTTCGCAATTTGCGGCAATTTTGAAGGGCTTTGCGGTCTTGATTCCTGTGGGTTTTATTTTGGCAATGCTTTTGATTTCTGCTGATAGCACATTTGCTGCTTTCGTAAACGGAATAGTCACGGTAAAACTTAGTAACATTATTTATCACGTTGTGACAATCGGTTTTTTCACTTGGCTTACAACCGGCTACCTTCGAACCGTTGGCTTTGGATTTCCATGGCTACAGCCGAATATGAAGTTGGCATCGGCAACGGATTACAATCCGATTTTTCCGGTTGAAAAATATGATCGCGCGCACGCAGGCGTGGCAAATATAAGCGAAAAAACACGCAAATCTACTTTCACAAATTTTGATAATTCTATTTTACCGCGCAGTTTAACGCTTGGTTCAGTTGAAATCAGCATAATTTTGGGCGGCATTAATCTTTTGTTTCTTACTTTTGTTATATTTCAAATTCCGTATCTTTTCGGCGGACTTGAATTGGTACAAAAAACTCCGGATTTCAAACTATCAGAATATGCAAGGCACGGTTTTGGTGAATTGATTCTTGTCGCAGCTATTGTTTTGCCGCTTTTGCTGATTTCCGAGTGGCTCTTACGCAAAAATGACAAAGCGAATGCGCTTGTGTTTAAGATTCTGGCAATTGTGCAAATAGCGTTGTTGGGAGTAATTCTTGTTTCCGCAGCACAACGTTTGATTCTTCTATCGGGTCCGCTTGGTTACGGATTTACAAGCGCCCGCCTTTATCCACTATTCTTTATTCTTTTTCTCGGCGCAACTTTTGCGTGGTTCACAATTAGCGTGCTTCGCAACGCGCGAAACCAATTTGCATGGGGCACGCTTTGGTGTGGTCTATTTGTACTTTTGCTATTAAATACTTTGAATCCTGATGAATTCATTGCTAAAAAGAATATTGATTTAATGCTTCAAGGCAGACCTTTTGATGCAGATCTTTATTCCGGCGATGGCGGAAGCGCGGATTCTATTCCGGTTCTTTTGGAAGCCTTACCGAAAATGAGCCCGGCGGACGGGGAAAGGATTATCAGCATATTCGAAAGGCAAAAATGCCAAATTCAAAGAAACTACGGAATTAGGCAATTCAATTTTTCCCGTGAAAAGGCTTATAAACTTATCAAACAAAATATCGATTCAAACACTGTTTGCGATGACAGCATGTGAAAAAAGTGAGATTTTAGAAAATTGTTTCAGTAAAAAATAATGACTTTTAAAAGAGATCTTGTTCGCGAATTTTTATCTTATCTGCGTGTTGAGCGCGGACTCGCAGAAAATTCCGTTGAAAGCTACAAACGAGATCTCGATAAGCTAAAGGCGTATGCGGCTGAAAATCAAAAGCAATTGCAGAACTTGGAACGAATAGATCTGCGTGGCTTTGTTGCGAATCTTTCAAAACACGGACTCGCGCCAACATCTGTAAATCGCATTATATCAGCAGTTAGAGGGTTTTATAAGTTCCTTCTAATTGATGGACACATAAAAAAACACCCGGCAGAAGATATTGATACGCCTTCGAAAAGTTTCTATTTGCCAAACTTCCTTTCAGAAGCAGAAATTGAAAGTTTGTTTGCCCAGCCTGATGTTTCAACCGAATTAGGCTTACGCGACAGGGCGATTCTAGAACTTATGTATGCGGCGGGGCTACGTGTTTCTGAAGCGGCATCGATAAAAATTGGAGATTTTGATTTAGATGCGGGCGTGCTTACCTGCAAAGGTAAGGGCGGCAAGGAAAGAAAAGTGCCGCTTGGTAAAAGTGCTGTTAAATGGATAAAGCAGCATCTGAAGAAACGTTTGCAACTCGAAAATACGCAACAACGCAATCTTTTTTTGAGTCCGGGCGGAAAACAAATTGACCGAGGCGTAATCTATAGATTAATCAAAAGTTATGGTGAGCAAGCGGGTCTGCGTGATGTTTCACCGCACACTTTGCGACATTCGTTTGCGACTCACCTTTTGCAACATGGCGCAGATTCACGCTCCGTTCAGGCGATGCTTGGGCATGCGGATATTTCTACCACTCAAATTTATACGCATATTACAGACCAGCATTTGCGAAGAACATATGAAACCTTTCATCCGCGAGCGCGAAAAACCGAAACTACAAACAAAGATGAAGAATCTTAATCCTGCGTGGGTTTATCAGCGTGCGGAATAAAACACTGTCGGCATCGGGCTTCGTATTTCCCGGTGGCACCCACTTCTACTAGCTCTGAGGATTCAAACGTGCGCTGAGAATAGTTTGCCGTATTGCCACATTTCACGCATATTGCGTGTGTTTTTGTAATAAATTCGGCGATTGAAAGCAATTGCGGCATTGGTTCAAACGGCTTCCCCAAATAATCTTGATCCAGCCCTGCGATAATTACCCGTCGCCCTTCATTTGCTAAATCGTTTGCCGTTTCAACCAAAGCCATGTCAAAAAATTGTCCTTCATCTATCCCAATAACTTGTGTGTCTTCATCGATTTGAGCAAGCAATTCGGCGGCAGTCATAACCGGTTTCGAGATGTGCGTCATTCCGGAATGCGATGCAATGGATTCTTCCGAATAGCGATCATCAATCTTCGGTTTGAAAACTTGTACTTTCTGACGCGCAATTCGTGCGCGATTTAAACGACGTATTAGCTCTTCACTTTTACCCGAAAACATCGAGCCTACAATTACTTCGATCCAACCAAAGTTGTTATTGCGGATTTTTCGCCGCTCTTCAGTTCCATCGAAAATCAATTCATCAATCATCTAATTCATCCTGTATTCGTTTTGAAAACGCATAGCGTAACACACCAAACGAGCAACGCAAAAACTACACGTTTTTTCCAAGCCCGGATAAACGTTGATTTCGGCGTTTGGTGTTATTTATTTTTTCAGTTTCCGAATTTTACAACGATCCTATCAAGCAATTGGTTTGAATCTTTGCCCGTGGTGATGTTGTTGCCGATTATTGCGAAAGCAACAGTTTCCGTGCCAACTTTGAAACCGGCAAGTGAGTTTACATACATAAACGAGCCTGTTTTTGCGACGATATTGTGTCCTATTAATCTTGATTTCAACGTTCCATCTTTCCCGGCAATTGGAAGCGAATTATAAAGCGTGTGCGAATTCTTGCTTTCCGAAACAAACAAAAGCGCACGTACAAAAGTTTCGGGCGTAAGCAAATCAAGCCGTGAAAGTCCGGAACCATCGTGAATCGCGATTTCATCACCGGCAATACCGTTTACCAGCAACCATTTTTTTATTACCGCGGCGCCCGCCAAATCATCGCCGCGAAGCCTTTCAATTTTCGGGTCGTCATCCGGTGCTTCACTTCCAAAATTCTTTCCAAGCATACGCAACATTAATTCTGCATAAAGATTTACAGAATCCTTATTCATTGTTTGAACAACTTCACCAAGTGGTTTGCTAACTTTTGTTTCCCATAAAAATGCCCTATTCGGATTTAACTTATCGGCACTAAGCCAATTCCTTGCACGTGCTTCGCCGGAAATTTCAACTCCTTCCTTTTCAAGATTTTCCTTAAGAATTAATGCCGCAAGCAACGCAGGCTTTGCGATTGAAACCTGAACTTTACTATGGTCGGAATTGCCCCATACAAATACGTTATTTGTTCCAAGCTCACGTTTTAATCCAAACGCTTCAATATCATCAACCGGTTGAATCTCGCCTGAAACCGAAACATATTTAGAATTTGAACCCGGCGCGCCCGGTTTTACCGTAACTTCAGCACGATTCATATCAATTGAAAGTGCCGAAGCAGCCGCGCCGTAATACCACTGAATTTCGTTCCAACTCCAGCCGTCTCCAAGCGAATCTCCCTTAAAAAAACTTTCATCACCAATTACATCGCCTTCTATTCTACGAATTCCCTTATTTTTAATTGCCTTTGCAAACGCGACAATATCTGCCGTGGTTAAATCCGGTGCTCCGCCGCCGTAGAGATAAATATTTCCCTTTACAACGCCGGCTTCGGCGGCGAAATCAGAATAAACTCGAGTTTCCCAACGGAATTCTTCGCCTAGTTTTTCAAGGGATACAATCGACGTAAGTAACTTTTCGATTGATGCAGGAACAAACAATTCATTTTCGTTTTTGGCGCAAAGCAGTTTTCCGGTTGAAAGCGAAACCGCCGCAAAACCCCAATTTGCGCTTCTATATTTACTTTCACTAATCAAATTGTTTATTTCATTGCATCTCTTTTTATCTTCAAAATTATTTGAAACTTCAAACGGCTTTCTAAAATCAACTTTTGACACGGGCAGCGAACTTTCGGGCTTTTCCGCGGGAAGTGTGCTCTTTGCTTTGCACGAAAGAAAATGCGGCAAGAGAAAAACTCCAGCCGCAAGAACCAGGCACCTGAAAAAGTTTGATTTTGAATTCATCAATTAGAGAATGCGCAAATCGGAACCCGTCATTTCAAATGGCTTTTCGATTCCCAACATTCCGAGAATTGTTGGCGCAACATCTTCTAACGCCCCATTATTGCGAAGCTTAACGTTTGAAACGCTGTTGCCGACAAGATGCAGCGGCACGGGGTTTCTTGTGTGGCGACTGCTGAATTCGCCGGTATATTCATCAAACATTTGTTCGCAATTTCCGTGATCGGATGTGATTAAGGCGACCCCGTCAATTTCGCGAATCGTCGCGATTAAGCGTTCCAAACAGGAATCAAGATGTTCAACCGCTTCTACGGTTTTTTCAAAGCTTCCGGAATGAGCGATTAAATCAGCCGTGGCGAAATTTGCGATTACAATTTCATCCGGACGATGGGTAAGACGTTTAACCACATTATCCGTTACATTAAAACAACCTAATTCAGACAATCCTAAATCCGGATCTTCTTGTTCGTCAGAAATTAGAATACGTGATTCGCCCGGAAATTCCATTTCGACCCTGCCGTTGAAAAAATATGTTACGTGTGAATAACGCGCAGTTTCGGCTAGTCTGCAATTGAAAAGTCCGTTGTCAGAGAAAACCCTCCCAAGCACGTTGTCTTCAACTTTTGCTCCAAACGCAGCGGGAATTTTTAGCGCCGAATCCATCGTTATTAACGAAAAGGCATCAACAAAAGATTTTTTGTTCGCGCCTTTCTTGCCCTGATTGTTTATGATTGCTCGCGCGAGTTGATCTAGCTTCTTAGTTTTGTGGTTAAAGAAAATTACGGCATCGTTTTCTTTTATGGTGCCAACGGGAACGCCTACTTGACGTTCGATAATTACCGGTTCAATCAAATCATCGGAAAGATTGCTTAAATACCCAGCCTGTACCGCCCACACGGGGTCTAGACAGCGCTTGCCCTCGCCATGCACAAGCATTGTGTATGCACGGGCGGTTCGAGCCCAATTTTCGCCGTCGTCCATTGCATAATATCTGCCGCATAGAGTCGCAATTTCACCAATGCCAATATCTGCAAGCTTAATCTGCAACGCTTCAATATAAATATCCGCGGTTTTCTGGGGAACATCTATACCATCCAATATCGCATGAATATATACATTTTTTACGTTTTCTTGTTTTGCAAGGCGTAATAGCGCGAATAAGGATTCTATTGACGATTCTACATTTCCGTCCGAAACTTGCCCTATTAAATGTACCGATGAGCTTCGATTTCTGGCACGAGTAAATACTTGTCGCAAGGGCGCGTTCTGAAAAAATTCGCCTCCTTCAATAGAATGCATTATCTGCGTTAGCTCGTCGTTTACCACCCTTCCCGAACCCAAACTTAAATGCCCAATTTCAGAGTTACCCGGCGCACCACGCATTAATCCTACACGTTCGCCTGAAGCTTCAAGCAAAGTTTTCGGATAAGCAGAATTAATCCAATCGTAAACCGGTGTATTTGCCCGTGCAATTGCGTTGTTTTCAAATTCATTCGAATAGCCCCAGCCATCCATAATTATGAGCGCAAGTGGAGAGCGCCGGGCTGTGCCGGACTTTGAATCGAAGCCAAAACTCCAATTTCTAAAATTGAAAGTAACCATCAGACAAATTGCGGGGGCAAATAAATAATATAACTGTTGAGTTTAATGCATTAACAGAATAACAGAATCACAAAAATAAACGTATTTGGCATAATTTGTCAAATATTTTTTCGTGTAAATCCTTGATAACAAAAACACCTAGAGTTTTGGATAACATTTTTACGCGCTCTGCGCTTGAACTGCCGTGATGGCGATTGCGTTTACGATGTCTTCTGCGGTGCACCCGCGTGAAAGATCGTTACACGGCTTAGCCAACCCCTGAAGGATCGGACCTATTGCACTTCCGCCCGTTAAACGCTGCGTAAGCTTATAAGCGATATTACCCGCATCCAAATCCGGAAATATCAAGACATTTGCGCTTCCCGCAACTTCAGAACCCGGTGCCTTCTTTTCCGCAATAGCCGGAACAAGTGCCGCATCTGCCTGCAATTCACCATCAACCAAAAGCTCCGGCGCGCGCGCTTTAACCGTTTTGGTTGCTTCAATTACTTTTTCTGCCAACGGGTGTTTTGCGCTGCCCTTTGTTGAAAAAGAAAGCAAGGCAACGCGAGGTTCTGCCCCGACAAGTGCGCGAAACGAAGCTGCCGAAGAAATTGCAATTTCTGCAAGTTGTTGTGAATCAGGTTCTATCACCACTCCGCAATCGGAATAAACCATAACGCCTTGTTCGCCAAATTCACGCTTGGGCACAACCATCAAAAAAAAGGATGAAACCGTTCGAAAACCGGGCTTTGGACCAACGCATTGAAGTGCCGCGCGAACTACGTTTGCCGTAGAATTAACTGCGCCGCCTACAGAACCATCCGCCGCCCCGGCGCTTACCATCATCGCACCAAAAAAAAGCGAATCTTTAAGCGTTTGTTCTGCCTCTTCCAAGGTAACACCCTTAGCGCGTCGCATTGCATGATATTGCATAGAATACTTCGCGAAATCCTTTGACTTGCGATAATCCAAAATATCCACGCCATTTAGATTTAAGCCTTCATCATTCGCCATCGTACGAATTTTGTCTTCCTCACCCAGTAACGTAACCTTAGCAATTCTTTCTTGTGCGGTATTTTGCGCCGCCTGAATGGTTCGCAAATCTTCACCTTCCGGAAGTACAATGTGTTTTTTCTTTAACGCGGCTCTTTGCCTTATGTTGTTCAAAATCATCAGTTTATACACGCAAATTCAAACAAATCTTTTTCGAATTTCTTCATCATACATTCTGCGTTCGATTAACGCTTGAACGTTGAAAATATTATTGAAACAATGATAAATGATATCTTCGTTATATAAAAAAGGAGATCTTTTAGATGGCACGAAAAACAACAATTGAGCGCGCGGAAAAAACCAACGGAAAGAATCGCATGAAGAACTTTATAATGTTTTTGCCAAATATGGTAAGACTTTGCGGAAGTCTTCTAGTTGACGGACGCGTGCCGCTTACGGAAAAGGCATTATTCGCGGCTGCAGTTGTTTACGCAATTTCGCCAATCGATTTTATTCCGGATTTCTTCCCGTTTATTGGTCAAGTCGATGATATTTACCTTGTGGCTCTAACGCTGTTGCGTTTGTTAAATTATTCGGATGAAAATGTTTTGCGTGAACACTGGAAGGGTGGTGGCGACATTGTTGCTTTGGCTTCGTCGATCGCGCGAATCGCACCAGTATTGCTTCCACAACGTGTTTCGAAAGTCATTTCCTCACGGGTGGATATGGGGTCTGCGAAAGACATTATTAACAGCGTTAGGAAACGTGAAAATATTATCGTCGTAAAACCTATTGGAAAAGATACAATTGACACCGATTCCGAATTCTCAAACTGAACGGTTTTGAAACTAACCTAGCTTAAGAACAATCTGTCTTCAGCTATCCCACATCTTTTTTTGCAACATTCCACAGCCTGTCCATTTCTGCAAGTTCTGTATTTTCAATGTTTGCACCGCTTGCCTTAATTTCGGCTTCTAAATATCCAAAACGCTTTCTAAATTTTCTATTCGTATTCTTTAGGGCATCTTCAGGTTCTACGCCTAATTTTCTAGCCAAGTTTGCTACGGCAAAAATAAGATCGCCGATTTCTTCTTCTATTCCTTCTCGTTGCGAAATAGCCGCGCGAAGCTCTGCAAGCTCTTCATTGATTTTCTCAAAAACCTGATCAGTATTTTCCCAATCAAAGCCAACTTTTGCGGCTTTTCTTGTAATTTTGTTCGCTTCAATCAATCCCGGAAATGTAACAGGAACTTCATCTAAAATCGATCTGCCTGATTTTTGTTCAATTCCGCGTGCATTTCTTTCAGCCTTTTTTAAATTATCCCAATTATTCAAAACCTCGTTTGCCGAATCAAATTTTTCATCGGCAAAAACGTGCGGATGCCGCAATATAAGTTTTTCGCTAATTCCGTTTGCAACGTCATCAATCGTAAAATCGCCACGTTCTTTTCCGATGGTTGAATGAAAAACAACCTGTAAAAGCACATCCCCCAATTCATCACGCAAATTATCGGTTTTGCCGGTTTCGTTTGCTTCTTGAATCGCATCAAACGCCTCGTAAGATTCTTCGAGCAAATACGGTGCAAGTGATTCGTAAGTTTGTTCACGATCCCACGGACATCCGCCCGGCGCGCGCAGTTGTTCCATAACATTCACAAGCTTCTCAAAACTTTCATACATTGTGTGATTTTGAACTTTCTTTGGGCAAAATGCTACTATCGTATAAAGAAAATAGTGTAAAAAGGTGCACGGAAATTATGAATGATGAAGAACGAAGAGATGCCGAAGAAGCCGAAAAAATAAAAGTTACGGATAGACGTAAATTTAATTTTGATGGCAGTTTGCGTGACGGAATCGAAATAAAAGAAAGTGTAACTGCTGAACCGGATGAAGAATCAAGGGTGTCTGCCCCCCCGAAAACTTCCGCGCAACCTGAAAACGTTTTGACGCAAACAAGCGAAAGTCTCCCGAATGAAGCCGGTTCGGTTTCGGAGCCTTCGAATCAAGAAATAGAAGTTGATGAAGCTGAATTGAATAACCCGGCTAGCTTTATTAATTTTATTTCAACGTTAGTTACAAACGCCGCCGCCGCCCTTGGGGCGATTCCGCATCCGGTTACCGGGCAAGCAAGTATCGATCTTGAAACCGGAAAGCTTTGGATTGACGTACTTGGAATGCTTAGAGAAAAAACAAAAGGAAATCTTTCTGAGCAAGAATCGCGCGTGTTGGAAAGCGTGCTTTCAGACCTTCAACTTCAATATGTCGCGATTTCTCGTGCCGCTGAAGAACAACTAAAGGCAAAAGCTGCTGAAAAATTCTCGTCGAAAGATATTTTGGGAGGTTAAATTTTAAAAATAAGAAGACGTGCTTCATCCCCGATAACCGTATGTATTCGTTGAAATCACGGGCTATACCTTGCCGTCAGTTGTCGACGATAATTCGCGCTCGCACCTTTAGATTGCATCCCGTACGTTCCACTCAATCCATTTTGATTTCAGTTTTCGGCAACTGACCTTTTTAACGTTAATTGTGTTTCGGTAGACTTTTCCACATCTGTCTTCGGAAGGATAAATGTTGATGAAATAACTAGAACACAAGCTGAAAATATTTTTGAATTTCAATGAAATTGGGCTTAGTTCTAAGCGTATGATTTTTACGCATACGAAACCGGTCTGCCTGAATTTGAAAAAGCATTTTTCTAATTACCTCATGCAATTTCTATATGCCAACTAAGGCGTTTGAGTTATTTGAATATTTTAGGCAATAAAGAATCGCACCGCGGAGACACAAATTAAACAGTTTCGAGTGTAAAAAAAGCGAATATATAAACAACCAATCCGGTTGCGGTTTATATTCGCTTTATTTTAACATCGAAGATTCTTTTGTTTGAGAATATCGGTATCGCTACATCCGATTCGCGCTTCTAAATTTCTACGTCATCAATCTGCGCTTTTTGCAGCTTGCCTGAATAATCTACGTAAATCGCTTTCCATTCACTAAAGATGTCCAGAACTTGCGTGCCGGCTTCGCGGTGTCCGTTTCCCGTGCCTTTTGTACCACCAAATGGTAAATGTACTTCCGCGCCGATTGTTGCAGAATTTACATAACAAATTCCGGTATAAAGCTCTTGCGTGGCGTAAAACGCCTGATTTACATCTTGCGTGTAAATTGCCGAACTTAAGCCATATTTTACGTCGTTTACAATTTTAATCGCTTCATCAAGCGTGGAGAAAGGAATTACGGTAGTAACCGGACCAAAAATTTCTTCTTGCGAGATGCGCATTTTCGGCGATGCATCTGAAAACACAGTTGGCTCGATAAAAAATCCATCTTTGTATTTGCCTGTTGTTAAAGCGTTTCCGCCGCAAGCCAAGGTAGCTTTATCTTCATTTTTCCCGATTTCGATATACGACATAATCTTATCGAATGCTTGCTGATTTATTACCGGACCCACTTGAGTTTTTGCGTCTAAACCATTGCCAACACGAAGCTGCTTAACCTTTTCAACCAATTTTGCAACAAACTTCTTGTAAACCTTTTTATGAACAACTAAGCGCGAAGATGCCGTGCACCTTTGCCCGGAAGTTCCAAATGCGCCCCAAAGCGAACCTTCAACGGCGTTATCAATATCTGCATCATCCATTATGATAATCGCGTTTTTGCCGCCCATTTCCAACGAAACAATCTTGTTATCACGCGCGCATTGTTCGGCAATAATCCTGCCTGTATCCGTTGAACCGGTAAACGAAATCAAACGAACATCCTTATGAGCCACAAGTGATTTGCCCGCTTCTGCCGCGCCGTTTACAAGATTTACAACGCCTTTCGGAATTCCGGCTTCTTCACAAGCTTTGATTAAATTTAGCGTTGAAAGCGGTACATCTTCGCCGGATTTTATTACAACCGTGTTTCCGCAAACCAATGCCGGAATAAGCTTCCAAGATGGAATAGCCATCGGAAAATTAAACGGCGTAATTAACCCGCAAAGCCCTACCGGCTGCCGCTCACACATCGCATATTTGTTGGGCATTTCAGCTTTTGTGGTAAATCCGTGCAGCCTTCTGCCTTCGCCGGCAGTATAGTAAGTGCAATCAATTGCTTCTTGCACATCGCCGCCGGCTTCTGCCAAAACCTTGCCCATTTCGCGCGTCATTTCTTGCGTATAGCGATCCTTATTTTTACGCAAAATTTCGCCCAACTTAAATAGAAGCTCTGCGCGCTTTGGTGCGGGCGTTCGGCGCCAGCGTGTCGCGGCATTTTTTGCCGCCGCAACCGCTTTCTTTACATCGTCTTCATTCGATAACGGAAACCGACCGATTACATCGTTTTTGTCCGCCGGGTTTACATTGTCAAACCATTCACCCGATGAGCTTTTTACCCACTCACCACCAATATAATTGTTATATTTTTTCACTGTTTTCGCTGGTTTTGTCATAAAGTTACCTAAAAAAAAGATTTGAGAAGTAAGAATAATCTTATATTCCCAAACCCTTTTTACCAAACACGTGTACCGAATTATTTTGCTGTAAACTGAACAATCATTGGAAACACCAAACGATTGTCCGAATCGTAACGCAGAATGTGCATCACAACCGGCATTCCGGCAGTATATTGCTGCGAAATTCGGTTAAATTCCGCCACCGTTGTAACCGGCATTCGGTTGATTTTCACGATTAAGTCACCGCTCTTTAATGCATCATCTCCATTTGTCGCCTTAATATCAGCAAGGTAACTTGCGGGATTCACGTTCACAATTATCACACCGCCTTCCTCTTGACGGTTGAACCGACGCGACATCATTTTATCCAGCGGCTCAACGCTCAAGCCTGAAAAAGCTTGTTTTGCTTGTGCGGAAAGTGAAAGTCTTTTGCGCGTTTCATCGTTCGGAACGTAATCTTCACCTTTTCGAACATCTAAAACAACATCAATAAATAACTTTTCAAGTTGATCCCCTTTTTCTCGATAAATCGTCAGGCGAGCGGTTGAACCGGGAAGCATTCCCGCAATCTTCGCAATTAAATCTTGGTGGTTTTCTACCGGTTCGCCGTTTACAGCTACCACGATATCCTCCTTTTTCAAGCCGGCTTTTGCCGCCGCGGAATTTTTATCTCTTATTTCTGTAACTATTGCACCGGTTGCATTCGGCAAACCGTACACTGCGGCAAATTCCTTTTTGACGGATTCAAGATGTATTCCCAAATATCCCCGTTTTACTTTGCCGTATTCCAGAATTTGATTGTAAACAGCGCTTGCTTCCTTTGAAGGAAGTGCAAACCCAATTCCGTTATAATCCCCCGTTGATGTGGCAATTTGAGAATTTACGCCTATTACTTCGCCACGCATATTTACAAGGGGACCACCTGAGTTTCCGCGGTTTATCGCCGCATCCGTTTGTATAAACTTTTGAAAACCCGTGCCCGCAGGAGTTTCGCGATTTGTTTGCGAAATTATTCCGGCTGTTACGGTTTGCTCTAAGCCAAAAGGTGAACCAATTGCAAGCACCCATTCGCCGATGCTAATTTTATCGGAATCGCCAAATGTTAAATATGGAAACTCTTTATCACCGTTTATTTTTAACACCGCAAGATCCGTCATTTCATCCGCGCCAACAATTTTCGCATCGTATTCTTCGCCACTTCGTAATCGTACGGTAATCGCAGCCGAATCTTCCACAACATGTAAGTTTGTAACTACATAGCCGCGCGGATCAATAAGAAAGCCACTACCCACGGCATAGCTCGGACGCGGAAGCTTTCGCAAAAAATCGTCAAACGGATTTTCATCACCCCCGCTACGCTTTCCCGCTAACGTGGGATCGTCTATTCTTCCTTTTGTATCAATATTCACAACCGCCGGTTCAACCATCGCAGCAACTTCAGCAAACGATCCGGATAGCCTTTCCGGCGCCACCAAAACACTCTTCGTTTTCTTAAAATTTTCAGTAGTTTGCGCAAACACAAAACCATAAGAAAGTAAGAGCGCCCATAGAAATGTAACGCAATACCGACTTGATAAAACTATCATACGGGATTTGTACGCATTGAATTTTAGTGATTTCATCTTTTTTTTACCGTAGAAATAAAACTTCAAACATGAGATGACAATACAAATATTATAAATTTCACAAAAAGAATTTACAAGAAATTTGTATTTCGAGGCGGGATTGCAATAAGACAAAGTGCAGGTTAATTCATTTCAAGTAAAACTTTCATAACCCCGTTTGTACCGGCTTTTGACATTGCTTCGACACCGTTTGCCAGTGAAAATCTTTCCGAAATCAACCGTTTTAAGTCAAGCGTGCCACTTTCCAAAATGTTTAGCGCCGCTTGAAATCTTCCACAACGTGAACCGATTATTGATATTTCATCAACAACCACGCGGGCTGCATCCCATTTCGGCGTGCCGTGAAACGTAGATTTCAAAACAATCTTTCCGCGCGGACGAACCAAATCCAGCGCGATTGCGAAGCCACTTTCAGCTCCACTTGCTTCTATCACAACATCGAAACTTGAATCTAAATCAACTACATCGGTAAGCAATCTTGTTTTGATAAAATCACTCTCCGCCACGGCAAGTTTACTTTTATGCTTTCCTATCAGTGTTACGCGATTGCTTTTTAACGCCATACTCCACGCCGCTAATATTCCGAGTTTGCCATCGCCAATTACGGCGACGCGTGTTTCTGCGCTAATATCAACTTGTTCAGTTATTCCGTATGCAGCCGCGAGTGGCTCCGTAAAAACCGCTTCGCTGTTGGAAACTTTCTCCGGAACTTCAAAGAGATTTTTAGCTGGCAAGGATAGAAATTCTGCATGTGCGCCTTGGCGTCCGTGAATTCCCAAAACGGTTCGGTTGGGACAATGTCGCGCATCAAACTTTTTGCACCAATCGCAAACGTCACAACCTACGTTAATTTCACCAACCACACGCTTGCCAACCAAATCCGGATTTTCAGCCGATTCTTCTACAACGCCCACAAATTCATGACCAATAATTCCCTCAAAACCGGCATACCCACGCACGATTTCAAGATCCGTATTACATATCCCGGAGGTTGTAACTCGCACAATTGCTTCATCATCAGCATACGGCATCGGCACCGAATCAACCGAAAGTTTTCTATCTGTAAAAACAAGTGCATTCATCAAATTCATTTTACGATTCACACAACAATAACGCACACCACGCGTCTTATTGAAAATTTACAGTTTATTGATTTCGTTTTCGTTTTGCTTGCAATTGGTGCGTGGTATTCAAAACAAAACCTTACTTTTTATTACGAAGCCAATTTGATACTCTTAATTTTTCGCATTTATGTTTAGATAAATTTTAATTATACGTTTATGAATTTTGAACTGAACGACGAACAAAAGCAAATAAAATACAGTGTGCGCGAATTTGCCGAAAGCGAAATAAAACCCCATGTGATGCAATGGGATGAAGAGCAGCATTTTTTTGATGAGCTGCGCCCGCAACTTGCAGAATTGGGTTTAATGGGAATTATTTTTCCTGAAGAATTTGGCGGTTCGGGAATGGGATATGTTGAATATTCCACAATAATTGAAGAACTCGGGCGCGTTTGCGGCTCGGTAGGTTTATCGGTTGCGGCGCACAATTCGCTTTGTTCAAACCACATCTATACATTTGGAACTGAAGAACAGAAAAAAAAGTATCTAACCCCGCTTGCGCAAGGGGAAAGCTGGGGTGCGTGGGGTTTGACAGAAGCTCAGGCTGGTTCAGATGCTTCAGGAACGCGCACCACTGCTGTTGTTGATGGTGATGTGTATAAAGTAAACGGTTCGAAGAACTTCATTACGCATGCGATTTCGTGCAACACGCTCGTCGCGGTTGCGGTTACCGATAAATCTAAGGGTAGCCGCGGAATATCGGCATTTATATTTGATAAATCAATGCCGGGCTTTATTTCCGATCACAAAGAAAACAAAACCGGCATGCGCGCTTCTGAAACGGCTTCGGTTGTTTTTGAAGACTGTTCGGTTCCGCGCGAAAATTTGCTTGGTGTTGAAGGCGAAGGGTTTAAGCAGGCTATGTCCGTTTTGGATGGCGGCAGAATTTCGATTGCATCACTTTCGGTCGGCATTGCGCAAGGCGCATTTGAAGCCGCGGTTGCATACGCCAAAGAAAGAGAGCAATTTGGAAAACCGATTGCGGATTTCCAAGCTATTCAATTTAAGCTAGCAGAAATGGCAACGCGAATTGAGGGCGGACGTTTGCTGACGCTTCAGGCGGCGGCGTTAAAAGATGCCGGCAAGCCTGTTACGAAGCAATCTGCAATGGCAAAGGTTTATGCGTCAGAAACTGCAGTACGGGTTGCGGAAGAATCTGTTCAAATTCACGGGGGTTACGGATATACAAAGGATTATCCTGCAGAAAAATTTTGGCGTGATTCAAAGCTTTGCACGATTGGTGAAGGAACAAGTGAAATTCAAAGGCTTGTAATTGCAAAGCAACTTTTGCGAGGCTGATCAATCAATATATTCTGTCAACCATTTATGGTAAGCGCCCGAAACATTGTGTGCGGTTATGGCGAAAATTTCTGGAACATCATAAGGGTGATTTTCCGTGATTAACGTTTCAAGAGCATCATATTTTGAAGCAACCGATTTTACGATTAACAAATGCTCTTCTTCTGCTTGAATTTCGCCTTCCCAAAAATAAAACGATTTCATTTTTGGTAGCACTTGAACACAAGCTGCCAGTTTTGAATTTACAATTTTGCGCGCAAGCAATTCTGCGGAACGATTATCCGGTGAAGTTGTAAACACAATAATCATCAAAAATACTTTGTTGTGCCAATTCGTTTGCTAGATTTCTTTTACAAAGTAATGCCTTTTACAAAACTTGCGACAATTAATTTTCGTTTAGCACTTTTTCGTATCCGCCCGTGTCAACCCAATCCAAAATCTCAGAAACTCGCCAAATCGGGAAAGGATGTGTAAGCCCGGCGTTGATAATATCCGCCCAGAAACGGTCTAAAAATTTATCATCATAGTTCTTTTTAAACTCACGTCCCTGTTCAAGAAATTGTTCATAATCAATCTTGGAAGCCATTGTTCCGCCGGCAAGCTGCATCATTGTTCTACCAACAATGTGCGGATCTTGCGTAACAAGCAATGCCGCGCGATCACAGGAAAGCTCGGCGCGCCGTGCCCAGGCAAGTAGTGCGTTCGAAATTCCGGCTTTTATCAAAAACTTGATTATTTCCGAACCGGGCACAACCGTTATGGCACCCTGCGCAATCGCTTCAAATAGACGTGCGGAAGTTAAATAAAGCACGTGTTCTGAATGTATGTGCCCTACTTCGTGTGAAATAACAGCAAGCGTTTCTTCATCGTTCAAACGTTCAAGCAAGCCGGAATGTAGCACAATTACATGTTTATCAACGCCTGTTGTATAAGCATTTACAATCGGGTTTTGCTGCACAAACAAATCCGGCATATCAACGCCGAGCGTTGTGCACGCGATTTGAAGTTTTGCGAACAAATCAGGAAATTGCCGTGGTGAAACTTTTACGGCGCTTGCCAAAAGCGTGACACGCACCGCTGATTCGCCCGTAACCTGCAAAAATTTCTTTAGCGCCGTATCTACGCCGGGTATGGCTCGTAACGCGGCAAGTGCCTTGCTGTCAGCCGGGTGAATGTAATCATGCTTTGAAAGACTTGCAAATTTTTTATGAGGTGCATCAGAAAGCGGCATCCTGCAGCGCCCACAAACTGCCCCAGCTTTTGAATTTTGTCGAATCGCATTCTTCTGTCCGCAATATCTACATCGAATAAAATCGCTGCTCGAAGATTTTTTTGAACTCTTTTCTGCCATAAATCTAAGTTTAATTTTTCACGCCAATATATTCAATTTGTTATCAGCCCCTTTAAGAACGATAAGCGATAAACAATTGTTCAAACATGGCGTGCCAAATGAACCACGGTTTCTACATGATGTGTTTGAGGAAAAAGATCCAGCGCGGTGATGTTTGAGATTTCGTAACCGCTTCCCAGCAGGGTCTTTAAATCTCGCGCAAGCGTTGATGGATTGCACGAAACATAAGAAATTCTTTCGGGTTTAAGGTTTGCGATCAAACCAATTGTTTTATCTTTTGCACCACTTCTAGGCGGATCGAGCAAAACAAATTCGTACGAATCTTCAGCTTCCGCGATTCCCATCAATGCACTGCTTACTCGCTGAACTTTGAATTCGATATTGTTACATTCTGCACCCAGGGCATTTTGCCTTGCAAATCGTACCGCTACATCATTTTCTTCAATTCCAATTACGCGTTTGAAATTTCGTGCAAGCGGTAGCGAAAATAAGCCCACACCCGAATACAAATCCAAGGCTGCCCCGCCCGTATAATCAGAAATCGCCGCATCTATCAGGGCTTCAATCATAAATTTATTGCCTTGAAAAAACGTTCGCGCGTTAAAGTTATATTTTGTATTTTTGGTTTCAAAACTTAAGCTGCGGGTAGGCAATAAGAGTTCAGGGGAATATACGGATGTTTGCTCACCCGCGCCGGAAGCCACCTCAACATTTACTGTTTCCGCAAAAAAAGTATCCCAATTTAATTCGTTACGAAGGTCGTTTAATTCGCCTTCCAATTGCGGAGTTAATACAGAGCAGTTTTTGACATCAACCACCTCGTGGGTTTGCCGTCCGAAATATCCGAGTGTTTTGCTACGGGTGTCCAAATGCCATTGCGCCCGCATTCTATATCCACTTTGCGTAGGAGATTCGATAAACGAGATTTCCTTATTCCAATCGATTTTTCCAATGCGTTTTAGGCAATCAAGAATAATGTCTTTTTTTGCGGCAATTTGCGACTTGTAAGAGAGATGCTGAAAATCACAGCCGCCGCAATTGCCGAAATATCCGCAAATCGGCTCTTCCCTTTCATCTGAAGAATTTAGAATTTCATCTATTCTTGCAAACCCGATTTTCCCTTTTATTTCACGCAATTCTACACGCACTTCATCGCCAACCGCCGAAAGCGGCACAAACAAAGTCAAGCCTTCAACAAAGCCCATTCCCAAACCGTTTGGCACGATTTTCTTTATCGAAACATCAAGTTTCTGTCCGATTTTGTATTTCAATTTTATAAGTTGTAGTAGCTTAAACGCGGAACGCCAAGCTCGTTACGAAAGTTTTTTAGTAGCATTTTTTGAAATGCGGAGGCATATGCGTTTGGATCAAGATTAGCGCCTAATGCCTCGATTTGCTTCTTTGTTTCAAGTTCAACTTTCATTTTAAGATTACTATCCGCGGAATTAACTATTTCCTTGCCAAGCTCGGATTCCAATTCCTCCAAACGCACTATCACTTCTTCGCGCGAATGGGTTTCTTCACACAGCGCATTTAACTGATTTACAACGGCGTTAAAGCTCCTTGCGAGTTCTTCATCTTTACCTATACACGCCTTAGTAAATTCGGCGGCGATCTGCCGTAAGCGATCTTCCACTTTCAATTCCGTATCAACTTGATGTGCTTCAGTTCCACTTTTTTCATCTGAATTTTTGCCGATTTGCAACGCTCGCCATTCGCTGAAGAGTGTTTCGACCTCTTCCTTGCAAAAACTTAACGATTTTATTTTTGCGGGTTCTTTGGCGGATGCCAAAACGTTATCAAAAACATTATTGATTCCGTTTAACACTATCTTCAGCGGAATTTCTTTTTGTTGCCAATTTTCCATCAAAGACCAATCAAGCACACCAAGCATAAGGTGCTTTCCGCGACGGCGCACGAAATGTTCTTCAATCTCCGTAAAATAATTATAGTAATTCAAGGCAGGCAAAACTTAATCAATCTTAATACGCATTCGCTCAAGCGTTTTAATATCATCATCCGTAAATACGAATGATTCTTCCAAAATCACATCGGGTTCTTCCTCAAATTCATTCAGAAGAATTTCCAAACGCATATTTACTTCGGGTTCAATGCCAAGTTCTCTTAAATTTTCGATGGCATCCAGCACCATTGGTGATTGTTCTACGGCAAAATTTATTGCATCGGTAAGTTTTTCCAATGCGTCTCTTTTTGTTCGTTCAGGGTCCATAACGATTATTTAACGATGCTATTAAAGCAAACGCAAAATATCAACCGATGAATTTCATTCGATTCTTTTTTCCAAACTATTTCCGGTTGAAATCACAATTTGATCAAAATACTCTTCCAAGTTTTTATTTGCGCCACGAATTCTTGCAACAACCTTTTCACTCCATACAAGATATTCCTGGCATCTTTCCACTGACCAACCTACGGGCGGATTATCGCGAATATCTTCAATATTGCTGATCTTATCAGCCAATTTTATAAGTCGCGCCCCGGCTGAAAGTTGCGAAGCCTTATCAATTTGCGCCTGCTTTCTCGCCGCTTTTGGCAAATTGTTGTCATCGGTTACTTCCATAACAAATCCGCAAACTCGCGAACCAAATTTTTCCGTAATTTCCTCCTTGGTTGTGTTTGTATCCTCAACCGTATCATGTAACACGGCGGCGATTAAAACATCAAGATCTTCGATTTCGCCAACTGTGGAAAGAAACTTCATAACCTCAATCGGATGATTTATATATGGTTCGTCATTGGGTCCTTTTCTTCGCTGAAACCGATGCTTTTTCGCTGCAAAGTCGATTGCTTCGGTAAATTTGTGGAGATGCTCCATAACCGTTATTATACCACTCTTGGCTTTCAATAGTATTTTTTCTCGATATGAAATTTCACTTTATTTGGATTGGAAAAACAAAATCTAAACATTGGTTGGCGCTTCAAAATGAATATTTGAAACGGCTGAAGTATTTTGTGAAACTCAGTGTCACGGAATTAAAAGACGGGAAAAATACTGACACGATTGAAGTTGAAGGCAACCGGATTCTTGAAAAAGTGAATCAAAGTTCACTAATTTGCGCGCTGGATATTTCCGGAATGCAGCTTTCTTCAAAAGAAATAAGCGACAAAATAGAAAACTGGCAAAATACCGGAAAAAAAGAAATAACTTTTATAATTGGCGGTGCAAACGGATTGTCTTCCGCGGTTGTGAAAAAGGCGGATTTTAGGCTATCCTTGTCGATTCTAACTTTTACGCACGATATGGCGCGCGTTATTTTACTCGAACAGCTTTATCGTGGTTATACAATACTAAAGGGGTTTCCGTATCAAAAATGAACAAATTAGACCTTAAAAAAATTAAAGAAGACCTTCTTGCGGAAAAGCAGGTAATGGTTGAAAAATTGGGTGGTAAAGACCTTTCAGTGGATGATTCCGAAACACCGGATCCGGTAGATCTGGCGGTTCGAAATTATTCGAAGAATGTTTTGTTGGCAGTATCCGAAAACGAATCGCGCCAACTGTTGATGATTGATGAAGCCCTTGAGCGTTTGGATGACGGCGAATATGGATTGTGCCAAAACTGTGAAAAGGAAATTAACCCGAAACGTTTGGCTGCGGTTCCTTGGGCTAGGTATTGCTTATCTTGCCAAGAATTGCTTGAAAAAGGTCTTCTGGATGAAGATGAATAAACGACCGATGGCATTGTGCCGTCTTTTATCATTGTGGGTTAGATTTGAAATTAACTCTTTCCGATAGCCTCATCACACTGATTTTTCCGCAGGAATGTAGAATCTGCGGGAATTCCGTCGAAATATTTGGTAATGGAATCGCCTGTGAAAATTGTTGGCTAAACACCACAATTTTCAACGGTAGCGAAGCGTTGTGCGAAAAATGCGGTGAATATCTATCAAGCACGCGCGGAAAATCGAAAGTCATCTGCAATAGATGTTCGGAACATTTCTTTGATTGCGCCCGCGCAGGCGGACTTTATGAAGGTGCGCTGGGTGCCTCTGTCTTAGAACTCAAAGAAAAAAACAACATCGGAAAAACGTTCAAAAACGTAATCGTAAACGGGTTTGAACTAAGCGGTTTTAAAAACGCAGATATTCTGATTCCGGTTCCGATTTCAAAACGTCGGTTGTTGGAACGCGGCTACAACCAGTCTGAATCCATTGCGCGGTTAATCGCAAGAACGTTTAATCTTCCGATAAGTACAAATGTTCTTCGTAGAAAAAAACACGAAATAAAACTTCGGACAGGAATGGACAGGAGAGGGCGCGAATTGAGCGTAAAGGCTGCTTTTGAAATAAACAACCGACGCACAATAGAAGGTAAAAAAGTAATCGTAATTGACGATGTCGTTACCTCGGGCGCAACCGCTTCTGCCTGCGCAAAAGTAATAAAAAAAGCGGGTGCCGATGCGGTTTTTGTATATTCGGCGGCACGCACACGTTAGGATTCAAAGTTTGTAACGTACGTTTTTCTTTCGCAGTTTTTCGTCTTCAACATTCAAATTCTGAAGGCGCATTCTTACATCTGCTCCAAACGATAAATCAAAAAATCCATCATTTTTGAAGTTAAAATATCCGGCTGCAGCAATCATTGCGGCATTATCTGTAGAAAGATGTTTTGACGGAAACCGGATTGGAATTCCCAGGTTTTGCGCGGCTTCTTCCGCATTTTTGCGCAACGCACCATTACTTGCCACGCCGCCGGCAACGATCAACGTTCTCGGTTTTAATTCTTTGGCTTGCCTTATTAAAACACCAATTAGAGAGCGAACCACCGTCGCCTGAAAACTAGCGCAAACATCTTTGATTTCTTGTGAAATTTCCGTCCCGGCGCGAACCGGTTCAATTTCGTGTACACGCAAATATCGCATTACGGCGGTTTTTAGCCCGCTAAAACTGAAATCAGGACGCCCATCGGAAATTTTTGGTATCGGAAAATCAATCTTGTCCGAATCTCCCTGCCTTGCAATCTTTTCAATAATCGGACCCCCCGGATAGCCGAGCCCGAGCATTTTTGAAACCTTATCAAATGCTTCTCCTGCCGCATCATCTCGCGTACGTGAAACCAAAGAGTATTTACCCGGTTTCGGCGAGTAAAAAAGATTCGTGTGCCCGCCTGAAACGATAAGCGCAAGAACAGGATATTCATTCAACCCATAGTCAAAAACAGTGGAATAAAAATGTCCTTCAATATGATTAACCGGAATACAAGGCTTTCCGGATGCCAGCGCCAATCCTTTTGCGTAGCTTACGCCCACCAAAAGAGAGCCAACCAAGCCGGGTCCCTGCGTTACCGCAATCGCGTCAACTTCGCCAATGCATTTATCGGCGTCAATTAACGCTACCTTTACTATTTCATCAATTTTTACGAGGTGTTCCCGCGAAGCAAGTTCCGGAACCACGCCTCCCCATTCCTTGTGTATATCGATTTGAGAAGAAATTACAGAAGAAAGCAGCCGGGTCCCGTCCTGCACAATCGCAGCTGCAGTTTCATCACAAGAGCTTTCAATTCCTAAAATCAACATATATCTTTATGTTAAATCCCATACCGTTTACTCTCAACCACCCCGATATAACTTTCTTGACATTAATTTTGGATTTAAATACCGTAAAATTGATTTTGAACGGGTTTACCTGCTAACTATTATGAAAACCAACGAATTTCCAAGCCTTTCCAGCAACGAATTTATTATTGTCGAAATGCTTATAGAACGCGGCGAAATGTTTGGTTTGGAGATGATTGAACATTCGCACGGCAAGCTAAAAAAGGGTTCGATATACGTAACCCTTGGGCGTATGGAGCAGAAAGGCTTACTTGCTTCAAAGGAGATTGCGCGTAAAAACAACGAATTCGGCAACAATCGCCGTATTTATATTCCCACCGAACGTGGTAAACGAATTTTTCGCGCTCAAGAAATTGCAATAAATTTCTTAAATATGGGAAGTTTTTAAGATTATGTGAACTGTTAATATTTTGGCTTGCTTTCTTTTATAATTAGAATTATTCTAAATCTAATTAAGGAGATGTTATGCAAAATACAAAGTTCAATATTTCAGACGAAACACGAGACGAATTAATTTCTATTCTTAACGAAAGATTGGCAGATTCAATGGATTTGCAATCACAAGCAAAACACGCACATTGGAACGTAAAGGGAATGAATTTTATTTCACTTCACGAACTTTTTGATAGGGTAGCTACTGAAGTTGATGTGCAAATAGACCAAATTGCGGAACGCGTAACAACACTTGGCGGTGTTGCGGCAGGAACCGTTCGAATCGCAGCTCAAAATTCAACACTTTCTCAATATCCGTTGGAATTTATGGATGGACGCGATCATATTGAAGCGCTTTCGAATTCGCTTGCCGATTTTGGTGGGGCAGTACGAAAAAATATCGAAGATGCAGATAAATTAGACGATGCTGTGACAGCCGATTTATTTACACAGATTTCTTCAACCATCGAAAAGTTGCTGTGGTTCGTAGCCGCTCACGCACAATAAACTGTTACATATAGGGGGCTTACGGCATTGTGCAAAGTCTGCAAAGTGCCTTCTTTTTGCGACAAGAACGTAATTTGCAACGGCTAATTTAACGGAAACAGCCTCAAGTTTCTTGCAACGTAATGCATTTTTGCTTCATAATCTCCGCAAGACATCTCCATAATTACTTCGACTCCGTTTTTCGACACTCGCATTGGTTGTAAATCCACCTTCCGGAATTGAACGCGGTTCGGATTTTATTTGAAAACATTGTAAACACCTCGAAGGGGAATTTGGCTAAAATGCCGTAGAACATGATTCAAATCATATATTTCCCTAAGTTTCCCATTTACCATTCAGTTTGAACAAAACAAAAATTCGGGTTTATGTCGCATACGCCATAGGGGCTAAGCACAATATACGTGAAGTATTTTAGAATTCTTTGGGTCATTAAAGCGGTTTTAAATGCGAACTTTCAATTTTGTTTGACATACGCTTTTTTGAGAATTCTTAGGCAATAGTGTTTTAACAAGTATTTTGGCAGTTTAATTAAGAAACAAATATCGGAGTAAATAAATGAAAAGGCTTTGGATTTTATTTGGAATCATTTTTTTCGTCTCATTTGCAATACTTCTTTGGGTCGGAACTGAAATTTTTCGTGAGGCACCGCCAATCGCTACGCAGGTCGTCACCACAGACGGCACTGTTTTGATTGATGAAGGCGAGATTCAGGACGGGCAGAATGTATGGCAGGCGATGGGCGGAATGCAAATCGGCTCAATATGGGGGCACGGAAGTTATGTCGCGCCCGATTGGACAGCCGACTATTTGCATCGGGAAGCTATTTTGGTGTTGGATGAACTTTCCCTTCGGGAATATCAAAAGCCTTATGAAGAATTGGATCCGAAAACAAAGGCGGGCGTGCGCGAAGAGATGCAGCAAATTTTGCGTACAAATACCTATGACGCAAGCACAAATAAGATAACAATCGATCCAATTCGCGCGCATGTTTTTGAGAAGAATCTTGAGTATTACAGCAATTTATTTTCAAATGGAAGTGCCGAATATTCCATACAAAAGGGCGCGCAAAGCGATCCGCAAAAGCTTAAGGAATTAACGGCATTTTTCTTTTGGACATCATGGGCGGCGTCAACAAATCGTCCCGGGCAAAATTATTCATATACAAGCAACTTCCCTTCAGAACCGTTGATACACAACGTACCTACAAGCCCCACTATAATATGGACAGGTGTTAGCGTTATCGCGCTTATTGCCGGAATCGGCGGAATGATTTGGTTTTTTGTTGGCACGCATAAGGAGCCTGATTTTACCGGCGCGCCGGATTCAGATCCCTTAATCGGGGCTGAAATAACTCCATCTCAAAAAGCTACGGTTAAGTATTTTCTTGTTGTATCACTGTTGTTCTTGCTACAAATAATTATGGGCGTAATTACGGCGCACTACGGCGTCGAAGGACAGGGATTTTACGGAATCCCTCTGTCCGAAATTCTTCCGTATGTTGTTTCGCGCACTTGGCACACGCAACTTGGAATCTTTTGGATTGCAACGGCTTGGCTCGCAGCCGGACTCTACATTGGTCCGATTATTTGTGGCTATGAGCCAAAGTATCAAAAGCTAGGCGTAGATTTGCTGTTCGGCGCATTGCTTGTCGTAGTCCTGGGTTCAATGGCTGGACAATGGTTGAGCGTAATGCACAAGTTGGGCGGCGATACATGGTTCTGGTTTGGTCATCAAGGTTATGAATATGTTGATTTGGGAAGAGTTTGGCAGGCGGCGCTGTTTGTAGGTTTATTGCTTTGGCTGTTTTTAATTGCCAGAACCGCTATCCCCCCACTAAAACAAAAAGACGGCTCAAGACCGTTGCTAATTCTTTACTTGATTTCCACCACCGGAATTGCACTGTTTTATGCGCCCGGTTTGTTCTGGGGAATGAGAAGTCATATTTCAGTTGTTGAATACTGGCGCTGGTGGGTTGTGCACCTTTGGGTTGAAGGCTTCTTTGAAGTTTTCGCAACGGTGGTTGTTTCATTCTTCTTCGCGAGATTAGGAATAATTGATGCGAAAGTTGCCGCAAAAGCATCTTTGCTTTCAGGTGCGATTTATCTAAGCGGGGGAATACTTGGAACGCTACATCACCTGTATTTTGCGGGCACACCAACTGTGTCAATCGCATTTGGTGCGGTATTTAGTGCGCTTGAAGTTGTACCGTTAACATTGGTAGGCTTTGAAGCTTGGGAAAATATCCATCGTTCAAAAGCGCGTCCGTGGCTTGTTCAATATAAATGGGTAATCTATTTCTTCTTGGCTGTGGCGTTTTGGAATCTTGTTGGTGCGGGAATTTTCGGCTTTATGATTAATCCGCCGATTGCCCTCTACTATATGCAAGGTCTAAATACGACTGCGGTTCATGCACACGGTGCGCTTTACGGCGTTTATGGAACTTTGGGGCTTGCGCTTACGCTATTTTGCTTGCGCGCAATGGACCCCGAGCGCGAATGGAACAACAAACTTCTTTCGTTTTCATTTTGGGCGATAAACATCGGGCTGGTTGCAATGCTCGTTTTGAGTTTGCTACCAATCGGGCTTCTTCAAACTTATGAATCGGTTTCAAATGGATATTGGTCGGCAAGAAGCGCAGAATTTATGCAGAAAGAACCAATGCAATTCTTGCGTTGGCTAAGAGTTGTTGGCGATACCATTTTTGCGATCGGTTCGGTAGCGTTTGTTTGGCTAGCCCTTGGGCTTATATTCAAGCGTGGAGAAAAGAAAATCGCAGACTAATATTGCGAAATAAAGTTACTAATCAAGGCAGGGTTGTCGATTACAATCTTGCCTTGAACTATTCTTAAAAGGTTATTTTCCTCAAGTTTTTTAATGGCTCTGATAGTGGTTTCTGTTGTGAGTCCGGACATATCGGCAATATCGCGTCTGCGAAACTGAATCTTATACGGTGGCGTTCCGCCATCTTTTGTCATTAGACGCAAAAGCACGTTTCCAACGCGAATCTCAGGTGAAGCAGTTGCAAGATTTGTCATTGAAGAGGTTGTTTCGTTTAAAAGCTTAGACATGGTTGAAAGTGCCATTTGCGAAAATTCATCGCGTTCATTTACCATTCGCAAAAAATCCACACGCGGAACCAAAAGCAAACGCGAATCTTCCATAGCAATTGCGGTTGCCGGGTAATTGCCGCCATCCAAAACCGGCGGAATCGCAAACACATCCCCATCCCGAAACACGTTTAGAATCATCTCCTTGCCGGGTTCAAGAAAACGAACAATTTTCACGGTTCCTTCAATAACTATTGGCAAAAACGTAGCTTTATCGCCTTCGGAAAATATTGTTCGTCCTTTTTTGAATTTTCGAGTTGTTCCGATTTCTAAAAGCGAATCATACATCGAAAAAACCGGCAGTTTTTTTTCTTGGTTTCTCATTTTTAAACGAACTAATCCTATCATGACTTAGTTTTCACGCCATAAGAGGCAAAGTGCAAAATTCCGATATTTTTACACCGCGCGGATTTGTGTTTATGGAAACCACTCAACGCGTTAATGTAAAAACTCGTGATAAAATTGGTGCACGGCATAACTTGATATGAATAAAAATGAAGATGCAATTGGAATTGTAAAGGGACCGGGCGGGCTACCTCACGAATATCTGTTTATTACAAAAGATGATTCACGAACTCGAATCGGCGAATTTGTTTACTATGAAGTTCACGAGGCGAGTAATTTGCGAAAGGTAATTGGCACGGTAAAGAGCCGCAATCTGGTTCGCCGTTTGCCGGATTCCTTTCTCGCAGACCCCGAAATCGCTCCAAATGCGCTTGCCGAAATGATAGGCGTTGAAACCCCGGAAAGTGAAATATATGAAATTGAAGTGGAAACAATAGGGTTCTATAGCGCAAAATTCGGCGATTTTATAAATCCGCGAATTCCGCCGGTGCCAGGTTCCCAAATTAGGCTTGCAAGTTCAGCCGAGCTCTCCGAAATGCTATCGCCAAAAAAAACTGGCGAAACGGGGTCCGCGTATATCGGCAGTTTGCTTACACGCGAACCGGGCGCCGTGCCGATAATTTTATCCGTAAAAGATGTCGTTTCCACTCATTTGGCAATTCTTGCGTCAACCGGATCAGGAAAATCATATACCGCGGGCGTATTGATGGAAGAATTGATGCAACCATACAACGGAGCCGCTGTGCTCGTTATTGATCCGCACAGCGAATATAAAACCCTTCGCACAATTCAGGCAAACGAAGAATTTTCAGATAAAACCATTGATTATTCACCCGAAGTAAAAATAATTCCGCCGGCAAATATCAAAGTTCGCTTTAACACGCTTACGGAAGGCGACATCAAATATCTGCTACCCGAAGGAACATCAGATAAAATGCGCCATAATCTTTCACTTGCTTTCCGCGATATGCGTACAAAAGCAGAAGGCGATAACTGGATTTATCCCGATCTTCAAGATGCGATTGAACAAATGCGAATTCAAAGCAGCGATAATGGCGATTCTGCAAATATTGCCTCGTTGGACGGGCTAATATGGCGACTTGATTCGCGCTTTGGCGACAGAAACCGGCTTTTTACCGATTCCGAACATATTCCTCTAAACGAACTTTACCGCCCGGGACAGTGTATCGTGCTTGAGCTTTCGGAAATCGAGCAAAATGAACAACAGGTAATTGTGGCAACGTTACTCAGACGCATCAACAAAGCAAGAATGGATGCCGTGCGTGGCGAGATAAAATCAAGTGAAGGCGATATTGAATACCCTGTTTTTACACTGCTTGAAGAAGCACATCGCTTTGCGCCGGCAGGTGCGAGTGTGGTTTCGACAAATATTTTAAAACAAATACTTTCCGAAGGAAGAAAATTCGGCGTAGGAATAGGGCTGATTACGCAGCGTCCAGGTAAACTTGATCAAGACGTGCTTTCGCAATGTATGACACAAATAATTATGCGAATCGTAAACCCAATTGATCAACAAACTATCGCGCAATCTGTTGAAGGCGCCGGGCGCACTCTGCTTGCCGAACTTCCGGCTCTTACAAAAGGGCAAGCAATTATTTGTGGTGTGGGTGTAAACACGCCTGTTCTTTGTCGTGTACGCGAACGTGTAACCAAACACGGCGGTGAAACTGCAGATGCACCGAGCGAATGGGTAAACTGGCATTCATTGAGTGAACGAAGAAAACGCGACATCGAAAACGCGCCTTATATTAAGAATTCTTATGACGATGACGATGGCGAAAATATCGGCGGCATCGTCGTCTAATCGGCATACTCTACTTTGGAATATCCGAAAGCGGTTTTGTTTGGTATTGAGCCACATCCTTTCTTACCAAGAGATCTAAAGTTATTCCCGGACGCAAAGGATATGAACCTACGTAGCGATAATTGCTACCGTAAGTTTTTATTGCGTCTTCGCGCTGTGCACGGGAAGCAATAATGAGTTCGGTGTTTGCAGCCGGATCGAGTTCGCCACTGTAATATACCTTTGCATAGTCACGGGTGTACCAAGGCATTGACCAATAATCGGGCGAAACTACTGAAATTCCGATAAGTTCATTTAGCTTTGTTGACCTTGAATAGTTGTTAATTTGATCAATTAACTGCAGAAATCCGCGTTCCGTATGTGCGTAAACATAGGGCATACGGTCTGAATCGTATCGAATAAAGTTTAGGTCGTAGGTTTGAAAAGAAAGCACAAACACAGAAAGTGCAACAAGAGCACTAATAATGATTTCCGAAATCCAACTTCTTTCGCGCACAAAACATTCGATTCCGTACCCCGCGATGATGCACATCGGCAAAAGAAATGAAAGCGCCAACCATGGCGTTTTATATGGAATTATTGTATACGCCAAAAATAATCCGAATGCCCAAAGTGCGCTAAACAACGCGAATCGGTCGCGTCCACGAAGCAATGCAACCAAAGAACCCAAAGCGGCAAGTAAAACAATCGGCAATTCGATTTTGGTCATCCATTTCACAAAACCGAGTAAGCCGTTTTGTGTGTGATCTTTCGAACCGGTTTTTGTCCACACCGCGTATGCTTCAAAAGCCCCGCCAATGCCGGCTTTATAAGTAAAAAATGATGAGAAAAACAACACACCTAGGTATGCAAAAACAAGAAACGCAATAGAAACCAACAATATCGGATGTTTGCCAAATGCATTTCTAAAGGCTGAAAACGTGGGTTCAAGAAAACCATCAGACTCATCGACCCATTCGGAATTGCGATAGTTTTTTATAAAATAATAAATCCATGCAAGTGTGCATCCGAATGCAAACAGCAAAAATATGTATGAAACGTTTCCGTAATCCAAAGCGGTTGGGCTCAAATACTCAAACCGAACCCACGTGTAAAAACTATAAACCCGATAATAAAAAATCGCGCCCAAAACCAATATAGCGAATGCCCCGCCGCCAAAAAAGATTAGATTTGCCGAAGCCGGATTTTTGACATAAAACTTTGAATGCCAAATTTTCCGCCAAATAATCACACATACCAACGCAATTCCCATCGTGCCGATGGTTATAAACGCAGTCTCTTTTGTGGCGAACAGCAACGCCAGCGAAGCAGATGCAAGAAGGAAATAAATTGGACGCCCGTTGTTCCAACTTTTTAGTAAAACGATTATAAAAACCGAAAATGTTGTAACCGCAAAAACAAGTATGGCGTAAAAGGCGTATCGTAACGTTGGGTTCGAAATCGCTAATCGCTGCGCAAGCGCAAGGATCGAAGGCAAAAGCGAAACCTCAATAATCAGAGTCATCCAGCCAAGTGCCGCCAACCCTGCTTCCTTCTTTTCAATAAATAAAAGCAACGCAACTACAAACGCCAAGCTGAAAAAAACAAACAGCATTTCGTGAATGAAGTAACGCGAAATAAACACCATTCCAGGAGAAATTGCTAAAAGAAATGCTGCAAAAAGACTGCCATAAGTACCGATATAGCGACGGAGGTAAAATACCAACACAACCGTGAGTACGCCAAAAATCGCAACTGTTGCGCGAACGCTCCATGAATTTAGACCAAATACGTTAGAAACCGCCAGAGCAAAATAATATAGATCAGGTCCGTGATAATTCGCCGGGTCATATTGATAAACGCCCTCCTTAAACAGCCGTTTCATAAAGAACCCGTTTACACCTTCATCATGGTGAAACGGACGAAGATCAAGCGCGATAAATCGAAGCAAAAACGCGACCAGCGTTATAAGCCCACTACAAATAAGCCAATACTTCTCGCGATTTAAAACTTCTAGGTAACCTTCAACGCTTTTATCACTAGTTTCTAGAGTCATTTTATTTCTGATTTACTTTATAAACGCGGTAGTCGCCCTCTTCGGCGATAACCGGAAATTTTGAAAAATAAGCGTCGTTTACAGGTATATATTCTCGCTCACGGGGTGATACCATAACGTAATCAATACCATATTTTTTTATTAAGATGTCTGCGGCGGCATCACCGGAATAAATTGATTTTACATCGCTTTCACGACCAGCGTAATCAATTCCGTGCGAAGACAAATGTCCTATGTAGCGCATTAACGAGCGTCTTCCGGATAGCACAACCGCCGAATTAAATGTGGGCGCGTTTAGAAATAGTGCACGCTCAGGCGTTGCATTGTTTATGTCCGCCGCAATTTTTACTGCATCCGAATCGAAAACCTCGAACCTTGTTTGCTCTGATGCAACACGCCAAACATCAAGGGCACCGGATGCGATCAGAATTGTAAAAAGCGCAATTGCAATTAACCTGAAATATCTTCCTTTTTCCCAAACCGCAGCAACCGCAAATGCCACAAACGGTAGCAAACCAACAAACCAATATATTAAGAGCTTGATATTATCCCATTCCCACGGTGCAAACTTCGCAACGTTTGACGCGATAAAAATAAACGAAAACGGCAACAAATAAATTACCGCGGTTATAAAATTTCTTTTGCCGAAGCGATTGTAAAAGAAAAATAGACCCGCAAAAACCATCGGGATAAAAATGCCGGTATTCTTCAGCCAGAACCATATTATGTTTACGCCATCCGCCTGCCAGCCGTAGTACCAAGCAATAAATTCAGATGTACGCGTGGCGCTGCCCGATAGAATCCATAGCAATTCGGGCGAGGCAATTAATGCAACTCCGACTGCAAACGCAAACCACTTTTTCCAATTTTTTAACGAAGCAAAAAATAAAAACGCCGAAACAACAAAAATCGCAAACAAACTGTGCGCGTGTATTAAAGGGAACAACCCGGTGAAAAGCCCTACACAAAACGGTTCAAGCAGATATACAAAAGCGCGTGGTTTCGTAACCTCATCTGGCGCGCGAGCCTCTCTATACCAACGGTAAACCGTATTCAAAGTCAAAAGCGATGCGGGCAAACCAAGCAAAAGACTGCGTTGAGTGATAAATAGAGTGACCAGAGAATTTCCCCAACGAAAATCTTTGTCGATTGTATAATCGCGTGGAAGTTGGAAAATCATCTCTAATATTGGCGTATTTCCGTAAAAGTAATTTGAAAAAAATACCAAAAAGCCCAACCCACCCGAAAAGAACAAAATCACAGGTGCAATCTTTCCCGCGAATTTGCTCGAAGTTATTCGTGCGGAAAAGCCTTCAAGAATTACCAGCAATGCAAATGCCCACGATACATTTTGCACAAACATAGCCGAATCTACAGCAGCGCCGAACCGTGCAAAACACGCTGTCAAGAAATCTGAAATAAACGGGTAAGTGAACTTCGCATAGGCAAACGAAGGATTTTCGGGCGGAAAATTGTTGGCATCCAAAAACCCATAAATGTCTCCAAGATGAAACGGAAGATCGCCAAGGTTTTGCGTGCCACCGGTAAAGATTCCGTCGGCACCAATAATCATCGTCCTATCAAAAAAGGCGATGAAAATAAACAGAAAAATCGCGTAATAGGCAAACCGTCGTAACCGCTTCATTCCGGCATTTTGATTTCGGTCTTTTCCTTGCCGAAATTCATCACGAAAGTTCTTCCGAAAATCTTTCCGAAAAAACATCAACGACGGCAAACCACAAATTATGAACGCAACACCGAGACTAAACCTGCTAAACCCGAATACATTCGCAAGCAAAAACGCTACCGAAGCGTAAACGCATGAACCAATTATTAAACCCGCCGCAATTCGCCAAAGAAATGTTTCCTTCTTTGAAAACAAATAGCTTACGGAAATACCCATTAGGGTTAATGCAAAAGTTAGAAGTAGCGATTGAAACATTTAATGTTTTTGGAAGGAAACAATTTATTTAACAAAAATTTAGCCTCATATTCTGAATTTCTCAAAATCTGTATGAAAGTTTAAAATGATTGAGATTTTTGTTCGCTTTTGCGAACTCGTTTTATTATACACAATACTAGAGAATCGTTTTTGTAAAATTATATGCTTCAAGTTGGAATTGTTGGACTCCCAAACGTTGGAAAATCTACGCTTTTTAATGCTTTAACCGCTCAAGAAACCGCATTAGCAGCAAACTATCCGTTCGCAACCATTGAACCGAATGTCGGTGTAGTTGCTGTACCCGATGAGCGTCTTGGCGTATTAAGGGAAATGAATAATGCGCAACGTATTGTTCCCGCAACTGTTGAATTTGTTGATATTGCGGGCTTGGTTCGAGGTGCATCAAAAGGTGAAGGATTGGGAAACCAGTTTCTAGCAAACATTCGACAAACCGATGCCGTAGTGCAAGTTGTTCGATGTTTTGAAGACGAAAATGTTCATCATGTTGAAGGTTCCGTCGATCCGATACGAGATATTGAAACCATTCAAATCGAACTAGCACTTGCCGATTTGGCGTCGGTCGAAAAGCGTTTGGATAAGGCGCAACGCGCCGCAAAATCAGGAGACAAAGATTCTAAAAGGGAAGTTGAAGTGCTCGAAAAACTGTTGCCCGCCTTGGAAGAAGGACGCCCAGCCCGCTCTGTTGAACTAACCGAAGATGAGCAGAAAATTGCAAAGCAATTCTTTTTGCTTACAACCAAACCTACAATATATGCTGCAAATGTTGATGAGCAATCACTTGCAGACCCAAGTTCAAACCCGCACGTTCGCGCGGTTATGGAGCGTGCGGAGAGCGAAAGCGCGGAAACTGTTGCTATTTGCGCGCGTTTGGAAGAAGAACTTATCTCGCTGGATGAAGTCGAAAGACTGGAGTATTTGAAGGAATTGGGCGTAAATTCAAGCGGCGTGGACAAAATGATTCGTTCGGCTTACCGTCTGCTGGGCTTGATGTCGTATCTAACCGCCGGGGAAAAGGAAGTTCGGGCATGGACCATACCGATTGGGACGCGCGCGCAAAAAGCTGCAGGCGAAATTCACTCTGATATTGAACGTGGGTTTATACGCGCGGAAATTGTTTCGTATTCTACGCTTGTTGAACTTGGTTCTGAAACGGCGGCGCGTGAAAAAGGACAAATGCGGCTTGAAGGTAAAGATTATATTATGCAGGAAGGTGATGTGGTTAACTTCCGATTTAACGTATGAAAAACTTCTGTGAATTTTTACTTTTTGTTTGCATTTTTTTTGTATGCGCCACGACCGCGCAAGAGAAATCTTACTCAGATGTAAAAACCGAAATCGAAAAACACGGAAAGGCTTCCCAAATTTCAGTATCCTACGAACGCGATCTTACGACAATTACGGCAGAATTTGCGCTTCTGGCAAATAATCCACAGTTGCGAAAAACCTTTGATGAGTTTGGTGCGCAGTTTTCAGCCGTCTACGTTGGACCAACGATTTCCGGCAAACCGTTTCAGCTGAACTTTTGTCTAAAAACTCGTTCCAAAACTTTCGTTTTTCAAAACAATAGAACTTTTACCATATCCGTTGACGGAAAATCATACGGTTTTCCGGAACCGGATCGTTCAACAACACTAAAAAAGAAGATGGCTTCTGAAGTTCTTTGCTGGGGGATAGAGGAGAAAACCCTTGAATTATTTTATTCCTCAACAGATGTCGAATGTTTCGTAGGGTTACAACAATTTTCGTTATCTGATGAACAAACCGAAACGCTTGGTTTTTATAAAACGCTGTTGACTTTTTAACACAAAGATAGGATCTAGATGAACGAATCCGCCATCGCCATCGGAGACATTCCAAAATTTAGAAAAATTTCAGGAAATTCGTTGCTCATTACCTTTGTTAGTGTCTGTCGATTTGTACTTAAGCGTTCGGCAGCTTTTGAAATATCTCCGTTGGATTTCTTCAGAGAATCAGTTATCAGTTCGCGTTTGAACGATTCCACTTCACCAAATAGATTATTTTCGCGTTTTACAAAAATAACTTCTCCCAATTCTTCAATAAATTTATCCGCCGCGAAATCTCCTAGCTCACGCTTCGCAAAATCACACAAATCCACAAACTGGTGAATTGCTTCCGTGCGCGCATCCATATAAAGCAATAGCAATGTTTTTGCCCAAAAGGCGTCGATTAAAGCATGCCGGTATGTGCCACTTTCAAGCAATTCAATCGCTTCGTTGATGATTTCAAGCCCTTCTGCGTAATTGCCCATCTGCATCAAAATCAAAGCCTTTGTATCTAATGCGGTGGCAACCCAAGCCTTTTCGTTATTTGTTCTATAAATTTCAAGAGCTTCGTTTACGTTGCGTAAACCACGTTCATATTCGCCTGCCCGCATATTACACATTGCAATATTGTTATATGTATTTGCAACGCCGCGCCAATTATTTAAACGTGCAGAATTTTCGATTGCCACAACATAATGTTGCTCGGATTCTTCATACTTTCCAATGCGTGAACATAATATGCCCGCGGCACTATGAAAGCGATATAAAACGTTAGGGTCTGTATATAACTCAATCGGAATAGAATATTCCTGAACAAGATTCCAAGATTCATTAAAATCGCGGCGCCACGCAAGCATAAAGATTTTTGACGATTGAATTAAGATATTCGTGTGGTTTAATCTGTCATTCTTATAGATTTGCGCGGCATCATCCATAATTATTAATGCCTCATCTATTTTCCCTTCCATGTAGTAACTTGCGGCAACTAGCGAGCGAACCATCGCAATTTCATCGGTCTTATTATCAAGCCTTTCAAGACACTCTATCGCCTTCGTGCACAATTCACGCGCGCTTTCCTGACGGACGCTCTTACCGTCTTCGTTTCCCAAGGTTGTATATAACCACGCCGCCAACCGGTACATCTCACCGCGAAATTCAAGGGGAATTTCTTCAAATTCCGGATTTACTTCAACATCAGCCCAAAATGGCGCGAATAGCTCCTTCATTCTGACCGTATCGCGTGAAAACTCGCACGCTTCCAGGTCTTCCAGCAAGACGCCGAAATCGGTTGAGGTTTGAAGTTGTCTAAAATTCGAATCCATTTTCCACTAGCTAACCTTTGTAATCTATTGCATATTTCTGGATTTACTTCGCAATTACCAATTTATCTATTAAACAGTGTTTATCACTGTTACACATAGACAAATGGGAGAAAAGATATGCGAAATAAACTAATTGCAGTTGCGCTCGTAACATTTGCGGTCGCAATACCAACTCTTGCTTCAGATAATGGCACAGCACAGGTAGCACCTGTAAATTACGTAGCTTCTATTATCCAAGCATTCGTTAACTCTTTCGTAGTTTAGAAAGAACTCCGGGCTCTGTCTTCCACTTTAAGAACGGATAGAGCCTTTTCCATTTAACTCATTGAAATTAATATACATATAACCCTCGAAAAATTTCAGATTGTTTACACAATATACGTATATTTCATTACCAACTACTTAGACTACTACCATTTTTGCATTCAATCAACAAAAAATGTGATTTTAAACAAATGTGTTGTTAAAGTTTTTGAAATTTCTGTGACGCGTGCTCTAAAAGAAGTGCATACAATAACTCGGTAAGAAACAATATTTGTTTGTGCAAGCGTAAAACCTTCTTATAAACCCACAACACGGTTCCAAGCAAAAGTCGCATACAACGTTTGTGGAAATTCGTGATGGTCAGACACCGGCAATGTTGAAATCGCTTGAGCCAAGGCTCGAAAACTTTTTTTTTAGAATGGTATTAATCTTGGGAAGTTTGTGATGTGGCACAATCAAATCAATTACATCCGACGAAAAGTGCTTAATTTTACAAATCAAATGGTGCCCTCGGGAGGATTCGAACCTCCAACCAACGGATTATGAGTCCGCTGCTCTAACCATTGAGCTACAAGGGCGCGAACGGATAGTCTAGCGAAAAGCCGCAATTCATTCAAGATGAGCGGAAGATAATGAACATCTTTGTGTAAAGTATCGGAACTCATACAAAACCGAATCTAAATACTCTATTTTTTGTGTTTTAGAATAAAGGATATTTAAAACGAAACGAAAATCTACCAAAGATCGAAATTTTATACCAATTTCCGTGCTAAACGCGAAAATACTTCTTCAACATTTTCACCGGTTTTTGCGCTTGTACGCAAAACTTTTTCACCTGCGAACTCAACCATCCACGAATCATCAATTTCAAATTCTTCCTTTAGGTCACATTTATTGAACAGAACTTCAAACGGCACGTTGCCGATTTCATCTTCAATCATTTTTTGAATTCGTTTAGCGGTTTCTAATGTGTCCTTTCTGGTTAAGTCAACAACAAGCAAATATCCGGAAGTGCCGCGAAGAAAACCGGGACGAATTTTAAACTCGTCATCTTCACCCTGTAGATCCCAAATCATCATTGAAACTTCGTGATTATCCGTGCGAACTACTTTTTTATCAACCTTTACACCCAAAGTAGAATGGTATTTTTCTGAGAAGATGCTTTGAACAAACTGCCGAACAAGGCTGGTTTTACCAACCATTGTTGCACCCAGCATGCACACTTTCTTTTGAATCATATCAATATCAGTTCCAATAAATTAAGAGTTCGCAAAATCTTATCATTTTGTGGGTGAAATGGTAACAATACATCCATTGTTTTGAGAAGTTGCCATATTTTCCTGAACTTTTAGAAAGTTCGGATTTTGAGTAACCGCCATTTTAATTTCGTCAGAACCATCGATGAGACTTTGTCTGACGTAAGCAGCCCTTTTGTTTCGAAACTTCCTATTTGAAGCCACGTCGCCTGTATTGCTCGAATTACCGATCACGTTAAGCTGTGTTCCCGGTGCGATTGTTGCCAAAGAAGAAACCAACCCCGAAAGGGTTCTAATATTTGTTCTGCCGGTTTCGGTAAGATCTATCGAATTACACGCAAATTGAACCTCAGTTTGGGCAATTTCTTTTTCCAACGCAAAAACTCTTCCGTTATCGTTTTCAAATCTTGAAACGCCGCCGACCGCAAGTGCGAGTTTTTCAGATTCAGCAAACCAATTTGAATCTACATTTCCCGTTGCAGTTAATACACCGTTTTGATATTTCAAAGTTACGTCTTTTGGCGGCTGAAGAAGGCGTGTGGCACGCGCAACAATAAATGCAGAATTTGCATCAATATACGGTTTCAAATTGTAAATAATATCACCACTTTCGTAACCATAGTTTGTTTCCAAAACATCTATGGGACGTGCGAGGGGGTCCCTCAAACCGTTGATTGTTCGATGAAACAAGCCGAATTCAGTTTCGGTCAATACAATTCCGGGTTCATTTCGCAGCGACTGAAGGTAATTTGCCCAGTTCCAATATTGCCAACCGACAAAAACCAGTGCGGCAAGGATAATCAGACTAAGTGTGCCGAGAAGAATTCGCGTCGGGGAAAAAAGCGGATCATCTTCTCTTTCATCAGTATTTGATTTTGAAAGAAGGCAACGTTCGAGTATAGGACGGGTTGCGCGAAATGGTGCTGTGTCCCCGTCAAAATTCATAAGATCGTTTTCAAAATCGTATTGAATTTCTTCAATTGATTCTTCAAATGTTTGGCGCAGTTTATATGGCGGATTTCCACGAATTACAACAGCTAAAAGCGCATCAGGGCTGTGTTCAATCCACACGGAAAGTTCTTCCATTCGCAGGGCATCAAGTTTTGCGTTTTCTTTAGTTTCAAAAGAATCTCTTACAAAATCCTTAATAGCGGTAAGCATCGCGGAAACCATATCGGCATCCTTAGTATCGTTTGGGTTTGCAGCCACGTGCTCAAGCAAAATCCCGGTTTCACTGTGTATCAGAAACACCTGTTCAACGCGATAAAGCATGGTTCGAAGCATTACCACTTCCCCGAAAGATTTTCCGGTTCGCCATGCTTCAAAACGCCACGATAAACTTTGCGGAGAAACGCTGTGTTCAAGAGTTTGATTCAAGGTTTGAACCATTGAACTTAGCGCTTCGGCAATGGCTTTTCTAATTGCGGGACCGATTACGGGAAACAGAGCTTCAGCGAGAATCTTTGGGTCTTTTGTTGCTGATTGTCGAATGTTTTCTTCTACAATTGGAAGTGTTGCGCGTGCAAGTTCGCCCTTTCTTCTGCGCGTGCTATCCGTTACGGCAGAAGGTAACACATCGCTAACCCCTTCTGTACGAACGATTAGATTTCTTAATTTCTCTAAATCTTCACCATCGTCTTTCGGTGGGCGTGCGTCGCCTGAATCGTCATCGGTCGGGTTGGACGAACCATTGTCGATATGTGCCACGGCTTTTTTTGTGTCAATAGTTCTCGAAGACATTTTCTAGATTCTTAAAGCACTATTCGTCTGAGTCTTCAGCTCTTAAAAGATCTGCGAAATCGCTAAACGCCTTTGCAAGTGCACTTCGATCAACTTTTGTATCACGAAGATCGTTTGCACTTTCCTGCAAAGAATTTAACGATTCCTTGTGTTTGGATTCAACCAACACAGAAAGCTCTAGATTTTGTTTTTCAATATCTTTTTGTAGCGCCGCTTCCTTTTTATTTGTTGCCGCAATCAATTTTTCAATTTCTGCGGAAAGCTTCTTCGAGGCATCCTGTAAATCAACAGTAAGCCCTTTAACTGCATCATTTCTAGAATCTTCTTCGTTATAGATTTTTTCGGAAAGTGACCCAATTTCTTTAGCTATCAGTTCTTCAATTCGTTCAAAATTCTTTAAAGTTTCGGTACGCTCTTTCGAAAGTTCTTTTTCAAAGCGGTTTTCAAGCTGTTTGAAACGGTTTTCAAAATCCTTTACTTGAACCCCAAATAAGATATCGCGAATTTTATCTATATTTTCGGAATCGGCAACCGCCGGTTTCTCCGCCTGTTCAGTAACTTTCATAATATGGACCTCTTTTCATATCAAACAAATATGGCAGCTCTAACCCGTTCAAATTCACTGTTTATTGAATCAAGTTGGTTAGAAAAATCGCTGTCCGGTTCGTCTCTGATATTGCACTCCAATTCTTCAAAATATTTATAGAGTATCGTTAATCCGACATTTCCACTACTTCCCTTTAGCGTATGGGTTTTTTCCAACGCCAAATCTAAACGGTTATCTTCAATATCCTTTGAAAGATTGCCGATTAATGGCGCGGTGTGTTCAAAGAAAATTGAAAGAAGCTCCAGCGTAAAGTTTTCTTTCCCGCTTTCTTCTATTGCCAGAAAACTTTTAAGACGCGAAGATTCTATAAACCGTTCAAGAATTTCGTTTTTTTCCGATAGTTCTGCTATCGGAGAGGAAGGTGCGTCTAACTCAAAATACTTTTCAAGTATCAATGACAAGTCCTCTTTTGTAAAGGGCTTTGGAACATAGTCATCCATGCCAGATTCAAGCGCGCGGCGAATTTCATTTTCGCTCGTATTGGCTGAAAGTGCGATTATCTTAACTCCATTACCTTTGAGATCCCGGATTTGTCTAGTCGCTTCAAACCCATCCATTTCCGGCATAAAGCAATCCATAAAAATGCAGTCAAAATCATCGTGAGCAACTTTTTCAATTGCAGCTTTGCCACTATCTACAATTTCAACGGATGCGCCAAATGACAATAATTCTTGTTGAGCTACAATTTGGTTCACGTTGTTGTCATCAACCACCAAAATTCGAAGGTCGGCATTGAATTTAGCTAGTTTTCGCGGTTGTTTTACAAGCAATTCATCAATTACGGCGCTACCGTTATTTGCAAATGGCGTAGGATTTACAAATGGAATTTCAAACCAAAACGTTGAACCTTCGCCCTTTACACTTTCGCAACCGATTGTTCCATGCATTAGGTAAACCAATTCTCGGCTGATAGCTAACCCCAAGCCTGTTCCACCGTAAAGACGTGTCGTTGAAGCATCAGCCTGTATGAACGGCTGAAACAGCTTGGCAACAACATCCTGATCAATACCAATGCCGGTATCCGTGACTTCAAAACGAACGGTTGTGGTTTCGCTATCACTTCGGAGTTCACGCAGTTTTAGCGTAACGGAACCGACTTGTGTGAATTTTATGGCATTTGAGAGTAGATTATTTACAACTTGCCTTACACGGCTTACGTCACCGATTAATGTACCGGATACGGATTCATCGGCATCAACAATTAATTCAAGATCTTTATCGAAAAGTGTAGAAGAAAAAAGTTGCACCGCTTCAACCGCGATTGAGTTCGGTGAAAATTCAACGGCTTCAAGTTTAATCGCACTAGCTTCGATTTTTGAAAAATCGAGAATGTCATCAACTATCGAACGAAGCAAACGCGTGCTTGAACTCAAGAGTTCCACATATTGTGCCTGGTTACTGTTTAAATCCGTTTGCGCCAGCAGATTTACAATTCCCACAATTCCACTTAACGGCGTACGAATTTCATGGCTCATATTTGCAAGAAACTTTGCTTTTGTATCGGCTGCACTCACTGCCATATCGCGAGCGGTTTCCAGCGCGTGTCTTACTTCTTGCCTTTCAGCTATATCTTGAAATGAAACAACAGCACCAATAATTTCGCCGTTTTCGATAAATGGAACACAAATATATTCAACGAGAAGAATTTGTCCATCTGCGCGCTCAAAAGCTTCTTCTGTAACGTGCGAAGTTTCGCCGGTATCAAGAACAAAACGAATCGGGCACCATATTTCGGAACCTGATTCGCTTTTCATCTTACTCGGAAAAAAGACATCCTTATAATAAAGGTTCATGTCCTCTTTTGCTCTGCCAAGCATTAATTCCGCCGATTGGTTTGAATATACAATTTTACCGCTTTGGTCTATTTGGCAAATACCTTCGCTAAGCGATTCGAGAATGGCATTTGTTCTATATTGGCTGAATCTTCTTGGGACAACTGAGCTCATAACACTAACACTCATTGTAGTACCCCGTTTAAACGATTTAAATAACAAACTTCGAAAGACGCGAAAAATTTAAATAGAAAAATGCCCAGCTTCGAAGGGTCCAAAACGAAGCCGGGCGCGCGAGAAAGAAGGCTACCCCCATCCCGCTTTCTCACAACAAACTGGAATACGGACTAGTTTTATGACTAGCCCGTATTTTACAGCCTCATAAGATCCCCCCAAAAAATACCTACAAGACCGTAATCCTAAATTAAATTTTCAAATCTTATGCATTTCTTGCTTCCGGTGTTTCCTTCCTCAATTCCCTTGCCCCCACAATAGGTTATTTTGGAAGGAAACGACCTTACGCACTTTTACATATAGCAACCAGCGTGCCAAAAACTTGTTTCTTATTATAAAACAACATAACACCTTTATTTTCAATACAATGCAAAAAACATCTAACATAAACCGAATGTTTCAATTATGAATGCGTGCGTTTTGTTTTAGTGACAAAATGTCTACTGCGGTCATTTTGTCATACATTTTCGTCATATTCTTTAAGCTTTCTATATAACGTACGTGTCGTAATTCCTAAAATTGATGCCGCCTTTTCACGTTTCCCGTCTACCATCTTCAGAACCGAAAGTATATGCTGTTTTTCAAGTTCACCGAGCTGTACAAGCTCAGGTTTCGAACTACCTGATTTTCTAAGGACTTTTGTACCGGGTTCTTTTAGTCCGTAAATACGTTCAACCGTTTCGCCTTCGGTAAGAGCTACGGATCGTTCAAGGGTGTTCTTTAATTCTCGTATATTTCCATCCCAATTATGATTAACCAACTGCGACATCGCATCATCAGTAATCATCAAATTTGGACGAGCATAGCGCTCGCGAAGCGTGGCTAAAAAATGCGAAACCAAGTCTGGAATATCTTCGGGACGTTCGCGCAGTGGTGGCAAATGAAACGAAATTACGTTTATTCTGTAAAAGAGATCCGCCCTAAAGTTACCGTCTTCAATTTCCTTTTCAAGGTCTTTGTTTGTAGCGGCAACAACTCGTGTATTAACTCTCTTATCCTTTGTTGACCCAACCCTTCGAAAGGTGCCGTTTTCAAGAAAATGAAGAAGTTTTACTTGCATTGTAAGCGGTATTTCGCCGATTTCATCAAGGAAGATTGTCGAACCTTCAGCGGCTTCAATTAACCCGATTTTTTGGGTGTTTGCCCCTGTAAACGCACCTTTTTCGTAGCCAAACAACTCAGATTCAAAAAGATTTTCAGGCAATGCGCCGCAATTAATCGAAACCAAGGGCACATCGCTTCTTTTGCTGTTTGAATGTACCCATCGCGCCAGAACATCTTTTCCCGTGCCGGAGTCCCCCGTAATAAGCAACGTTGTATCCAGATTAGCAACTCGTTCAGCTTGTCCGTAAATCTTTTCCATCTTGGAACTAGAATAAACCGGATTAGTGGATAAACTAATATTCTGTTGTCGCACCACAAACTTCAGTTTTTCGTTTTGGTTACGAAGTTCGTGTTTTTCTGCTGCTTTTCGAATTAATGCTTCAACGTGATCTGGATCAGCAGGTTTTGTGATGTAGTCATAAGCTCCACGGCGCATTGATTCAAGCCCGGTTTTCAAGCTTTTATCCGAGGTTAGCATAATTACTTCCGGTGCATCTTCTTCCGCGCAAATTTGCGAAATAAGCTTGATGCCGGAGATATCCGGAAGCATTACATCCAAGAGAACAACATCAACATCCGAATTTCGAAGTTGCTCCAAAAGATCGGCACCGTTTCCAACCGTCACAAAAGAAAACAACGGCGACGAAATTTGTGCAGGTAAGAGCTCTCGCAGAACGGGGTCATCATCTGCCAACACTATTTTTACGTGCGATTTCATTTACTTAGGGCAATAACTCTCTTTATTTGATTTAAATGTCGCGATTCATGAAAACCCAACAATATCAACCAATCATGCGCATTCAACCTTCCGAAAATCGGATGCGGAAAAGTTTTTTCCGCCACATCCACAAATTTTATCTTATCTCGTAGTAAATTAAGATTTGCGCGTGACGATTTTAAGAAATTCAAAGAATCATAAATTTCCATGTTGTTTGTTGGTTCAACAATTTCGGGTGCAACAAACTTCGTTTGCGGGGCACCACTTAACGCTTCAATAAACTTTCTCGAAACTCTTACAGCCGAATTTTCGCACGATTCGGGTGATGACAGAACCAATTTTTCAATAATCTTCGTTCCACCTTTGTCAACGAGTGCAAGATGTTCAACAATCGCCTTTACCGTCCATTTACCATCATCGGTTCGTATTTCTTTTGATTTTGAATCAAGGTTTTCTATTGTTTCGAACAATGCGTTACGAACTTCATCATTAAAATCAAAAACTTCATCAATCGAGTTAAAACGCATAAGTTACTGTTGATTTTCCGAAGCATCTAACTGTTGCGCGCTTAATATCAACCGATGCCAACGCATATACGAACGACGATTTTCGCTTTCATTTTCAACAAAGTTCTTTACGTAACCGGTTTCAAAATACAAATTGGTTTCCGTTTCCCAAACCAAATCCACAATAGGATTAAAGCTTACAAGCGAATCCGCATCGGGCAAAGTTGAACTCTGAATGTTTCCTTTGCTACCGTTCGCTTCGGTGTTGCTATTTGCGGGCAAAACGTTGGATTCGGCATTTGCCTCGGCGTTTGCGTTTCCGTCACCCTCTTCGCTTCTCAACTTTTCTTCATATGCCTTTGCCGCCAACAAAAGTTGGTTTCTAAGCGGAATTGCCGCTTGAGTTGGTCTGTCGCCAACGGCATCGTAAATTCTTATTTGCTTATCAAAAGCAACCGCAATTTTTGCGGAATCGGGCGACCAAACAGGGTGAACCGGCGTTGAAAAATCATCCAATAATCTTTCACGACCGTTTTTTTCGAGCAAGCGTGGTCTTCCGGCGGGAAGAAAAACCTCACCGGTTTTCGCCATTTGAAATTCTCGAAATTTCCATTCAGTAATAGGCGATGCAAGTGCAACCAACGAACCGCTATCTGGCGCCCACGCCATATAGAAATATATCAAGCCTTCTGTTTGTGTAAGTGGCTTTAAATCCGCGCCTTCCGAATTGCACAGGTAAATTTGCTCAGTCTTAAAAGTTAAGACAGTTGGCGGCGGTTCCTCATCTTCAACCGGTGGAACTACATTTGCTTCGGTATTTGCATTGACGTCCGCTTCGGGCGATGCCTTATCGCTTTCCTCGCCTGTGGCTTTTTTATCCTTTGCTTCTTTATCTATATCAAACCCGCGCGACATCGCAACAAACGAGACAAATCTCGAATCTGGCGACCAAACGACGGTGCCGGGAAAGTGAACCGCCATTTGCTCGTGGGTAATCTTTTTTATCAGCTTGCCGCCGGTGTCATAAACATCAAGTCGGTATTCGGTTTCAAGGTCATTTGAATTTCTATAAATCGCAAGCACGCGCTTGCCATCAGGCGAAGCAAGAGTGCGATCAAGCACATCAAACGGACGATTTTCATCAAAATCGCCTTGAACCTTCTCATCTCTGCCGGAAACCGTACCGGGTGTTGGTTTTTGATTAGGCGCCGGAACATCGGTTTCAAAACGGTAATTCAAGCGCTGTGCAGGTACGTCACGAAGTGGAACCTGCACAACCTTTGGTTTCGTTGAATTCTTCGGACAGCCCGAAAACATCAAAACAAATGCAAGAATAGCCGTCGCAAATAATGTGTTTATCAATCTCATAAACCGAAATCTAGTCATTTGTAGCATCGCCAAGCATTGCTTCAAACAAAGCTTGCTGCTCAGGTGTTGCATCATCCTTTCGTACGATTTGATAACCAGAAGCCGGTGATTTGCCGAGCGCCACGTCAAATTCGCGAATTGAACCGTTTCTAAACAGTGTTAATTTAATCTTATCGCCCGCATTGCGCGCTTCAATATACGATTTCAAGAATGCATTCGAAGCTTGAATTCCATCAACCGCTATTATTTCATCACCCGAATTGATTCCAGCGTTATAAGCCGGAGAGCCCGCCTGCACGGTACGCACGGTTGAAGTATCGGTTCCCGACATCACTGCACCGAAATATCCTTTGTCACTTTCCGGAATGCGCGCAACCAGTTCTAATCCAATTTTGTTAAGAATCGGGTTATATTCAATTTCTTCCCTGCCACGAACATATTTTCTGAAGAATGAATCAAGACTTGTGCCCGCCATCAATTCACACGCCGCCTGAAAATCTGCCGGCGAATAATCCTTGTTCTTTTCGTAAAATTCCTTGTAAAGATGTCGCAACACGTCATCCATAGAACGCGTTCCGTTTGAAGACGAGCGGATTTCGATATCAAGCAAGAAATTCACTAAATCGCCTTTATCATAATACGAAATTTGATTGTTAACGCTGTTTTCATCCTGCCGATAGTATTTAATCCACGCATCAAAGCTTGCTTCTTCCAAACTGGTTTGAAACCTACCCGGGCGGTTGTACAGCGAACCGATTACACCTGCTTCGTTTCCGAGCACAAACTTGTCGTTTACTAGTCCGGCGCGCAACAACAAAAGCCCTTCATAATAAGAAGTTAAACCTTCTGCCACCCACAACAGCTTTGTATAATTTTCATTTTCGTAATCAAATGGACCTAGCGGAACGGGGCGGATGCGCTTGACATTAAATAGATGAAAATACTCATGCGCGATCAAACCCAAGAATCGGACGTAGTTTGCTTCCGGTTCAAAACCAAACCGATTCCATTGCAATGCGGTTGAATTAAGGTGCTCAAGTCCGCCACCGCCCCGTAAATTTAAGATAAACGTGTAATCTTTATAAGGAAGTCCGCCAAAAATCTTTGCGGCTTGTTCCACGATTTTTGAGGTATCCGCCGCGATTCGCTTCAAATCGTAATTTCCCGTACCTGTTATTACAAACCGATGCCGTTTGCCCAACACATCAAAATAAATATCGTGAAAATCACTTACTTCAAAGGGTGAATCGAAAAGAATATCGTAATTTTCTGCCGTAAACGTGTTCTTTTCGCCCGAAACAGGGGGCAAACCCGTAGCTACTTTCCAATCACCAAAGGGCTTTATCGTCACAGTAGATCCTGCGCCAAGTTGATCTTTCGGATACATTAACAAAGCAGCAGGCGTAAAAAACGCGTGTTCATCATTTAGTTCGTTAGTGCGTACTGTAAGTTCGTTGGAATATACTCGATACCCTATTCTTAAATACTTAGCGCCTAGTGTATCTACTTGCCAAGTGTTTTTGCTCGTTTTTTCCCAATTCAGGGGGGTTCCCGAATTATTGACCACGGCAAAATCTTGTACGTGTCTTGAATATTCCCTCACAAGATAACTACCGGGTGTCCAAACCGGCAACTTAACTTCGGCTTTTTCGGGTAAATCAGCCCAATCGATAATCATTTGCACCTCAAGCAAATGCGTCCACGGTTCCGCCATCGAAACCGTGTAACTAATCTTTGGCTTCGAAACCTCTTTAACCGCTATCGGCTTTGTTTTGCTACGCTTACTTTTTTGCGCATCAACGGAAGCTACCAAAGCAAACGAAAAAACCAAAATTAAAAATGTGGCAATCTTTTTACTGTTTTTGTACACGTATTGAACTCCAAAAATTTTTCAGTATCTTACTATAAAATCTTAAAGTTATCAGTTCGCCAATGCCTGGCTATCTGAAAGATTGCATTTGTTTTGCTTTGGTTTTAATTTTAGATAAATGAATGAGCCACCTAAAGAAGATTCAAACAATTCGCGATTTCTAACAAAACCATTAATCATAATTTACATAACCGTCTTTTTTGATCTGGTCGGGTTTGGAATATTGATACCGCTTTTGCCGTTTTATGCGGAATCCTTTGGTGCGTCGCCATTCGCAACAGAAATGATTTTCGCGGTATATTCGGCAATGCAGTTTATATTTTCGCCACTGTTGGGTTCACTTTCAGATAAATATGGCAGGCGCCCCATACTTTTTTTTAGTCTTCTCGGGTCAGTAATCGGCTATCTTGTTTTGGGCTTTGCGGGTAGTTTATGGATGGTGTTTTTAGGCAGAATTATTGCGGGCATAACCGGCGGAAATATTTCTGCTGCACAGGCATATATCGCAGATTCAACGAGCAAGGAAAACCGCGCAAAAGGTATGGGCTTATTTGGGGCAATGTTCGGCTTGGGTTTTGTATTCGGACCGGCAATTGGCGGAATACTTAGCCGGTTTGGCAATAATGTTCCGTTTTTGTTTGCCGCCGTTCTTGCGCTCGGCAATGCAATCGCCCTCTATTTCTTTTTGCCGGAATCTCGAAAAAAATCATCTGTGCCGCAACGTGGCAACCGCTTGAAGTTGTTATTTTCAACATTTATAAATCCAAAATTTACTCCGTTGCTTTTACTTTATTTTTTGGTGGTTATGTCTTTTTCGATGCTGACGGCGTCATTTGCGCTCTATACGATGTTTCAGTTCGGATATGATGCAGAACAAAACGGTTTCCTGTTTTTTTATGTCGGGGTTTTGGCGTTGATTTTTCAGGGGGTTTTATTCAGTCGGGCGGTAGCCACATTTGGCGAACGCCAAGTCGTAGTGTTTGGAAGTTTTTTGCTTTCAATAAGTTTGTTTGCGGTGCCGTTGATAAATCCGCAACACGGCGGTTTGCCCGGACTTTTGATAGGAATGGCTGTGTTTACGCTCGGAAATGCACTTTCAACACCTGCACTGTCAAGCCTTTCGTCAAAAATTGCGGATGACGACGAACAAGGTAGGGTTCTTGGCACAATGCAATCTGCAGCAAGTCTTGCTCGCGCCGTTGGACCACTTCTTGGCGGCGTTTTGCTTAATAATTCGTTAAATAAAATCGATGATTTTACACTTCGCCGAACTTTTTGGACTGCCTCAGCAATAATGTTTTTGGCAGTTTTGATTGCCCTTTCAATCGCGAAAAAAAATCGCAAAACCGAATTACACGCTTAGAAATTGGTGCAATTCATCGCTGGTTGGTAACGAGGTTCTTGCGCCAATTGCGCGACATTTTAGGGCAGCAACCGCATTCGCTTTTTCTGCCGCTTTTGATACGGTATCACCGCAAAGCAGCCCATATAAGAATCCGGTTCGGAATGCATCTCCGGCACCGGTGGTGTCACGACATCCGCCCGGAACCGAAAAGCCTTTAGTCTTGATAAATTCATCGCCACAAAGAAAAATTGAACCCCTTGCGCCTAAAGTCATTCCAACAACGGCACATCCAAAATCTTTTTTTAGATTCTTAAGTGCTTTCTTCTTTTCAATTTCACCGTAAATTTTTGCGGAAAAATCGGAAGACGCAATCAACACGTCTACAAACATCAATACATCCGTTAAGCCTACAAAAAAGTTATCAACATCAATTGAAACAACTGTTTTTGAATCTTTCGCGGCTTTTGCAAGCGCAAGGCAAGCCGAGGTATCGTGCGGGGTTAAATGCAACAGACGTGTTTTTTCTGCAAGATAAAGCGGCGCATCACTTACGGAAATTTTCAGTTGTTCATCACGCTTCCAGAGCACGGTGCGTTCGCCGCTTGATTCATCGATAACTATAAACGCGATTTGTGTCGAAGCACCCTCCACAAATCTTACATTTGAAAGCTCAACACCTTCTTTAACAAGCGATTCATAACCAAATTCTCCGGCGGAATCGGTTCCGAAAGAACCTATATACGAAGTGGTCATTCCCAAACGTTGTAATCCTACAAGGGTGCTGGCTACCTCACCGCCTGCGGCTTGCACATATTTCGTCAGCTCAACCTTTGAATCAAACTTCGGATATTCCGGTACCGAGATCAAAAAATCCACGGCATTTGTTCCAAACCCGACCACATCAAATTCTGCTTCAGTTTTTATCGAAAACGGAAATTTCATTTAATTAATCTTGCCAAAATGTTTCTAAAAACGCTAAATTTAAATTCGCGTTTTTACTACGCCGAAATTTGATAATTTTTTTGTTTTCTAAGGTTTGGTAACTTGGAGGATTAAAATAAATGCCAATTGCAGTTTGCCCGGAATGTGAAGAAGACGTTCACGTAGATGCTGATGCTGAACAAGGCAGCATTGTTGTTTGTGACGGATGCGAAACAGAGCTTGAAGTTGTTGGGCTTGACCCCGTTGAGCTTGACCCGTACATAGAAGCTGAATATGAAGAATATGATGACGAATTCAGTATTTATGACGACGATGATGACGACTAATTCAATGATCTCTTGATAAATCGACGCTCGATCGGTTTTGTCTGGTTAAATAGTTCTCTTTTGTTTCGATTTTTACGTCCAAATGTCTTTTTTCCGCCTTGGAATCTTCATCCGGATAAAAAGCAATGGCGTATGATGCAATGATTTCATTTGCTAGCTCGAAAAACAAAGGATCAAAATCTTCACCGATTGCGTAATACAGTTTGCCACCGGTTTTTTCGATCAGGTTGCTTGCTTCAAGCAAAGTAATTACCGGCTGATTGCCACCTGAGAGTCGGGAATACGAAGGCAATATAAGCGCATACACGGACGTTTCCGCACGGTTTGCGCGCTCAATTACGAGCTTTGGCGAAACTACGTCACCTACCGGGTATCCATCGGAAATTACGAGCACGATGCGTCGCGGAATTTGTTCGCCAATCATTTTCGGCGATCTTTTTTCGATTAAACGAATTGCATCATCTACGGCGTCATACGCATGCGTTGAAAGCCCATCAATTTCACGCCCGATCTTTGTAAATGATTTGCGCAACTTTTTCGGGTTGTTTGTAAACCCCTGTAAAATCTTCGTGCGCATTCCGAAAGTAACTACCGCAAACCGTGAATTGTAATCGGCAAAACGAGCGATGAAGCGTTCAAGCGCAACTTGTAACTTCTGCACCTCATTCGGCGTGATACTTCCCGAAACATCAATCGCAAACACCATTGAAAGCGGACGCTGTGAACGTGTATTTTCAAGTGGCGCAAAGAAATCAATTTTGCGCTCTTTACCGTTTACCTTTAGAATAAAATCATTCTCACGCAAACCTTGTATCGGCTTTCCTTGTTGATCGAAAACCGAAACCTCAAACGAAACCAATTCGGTTTCAATCTTTATTGGTGCTCCCTGCGCGAATACTTTTTGATAACCCGCGATTAGAATGATATTTATTGACCAAAAAATCGCCACGAACCGTAATAACGCTCTAAAACCCGTTGAATGCACAAACACCATTTTAACTCACATCTATCGTTACCAACAAAATCTAGTTTTTAACAACGATCAACATTGCTTTTTATAGTTTAATAGACTAATATAATGATCGGTGTTGGTAATTGTACCGCCGTTTAATGAACATGCTTCGAAACCCCCATATTTTGCAGCCAACGGAACCTTCACGATACATTTAGACACTAATTTTTGTTCATTATAAAAGCCTAAACATACACAATTTACCAAACTTAATTCAAAAAAGCGGCGATTTTCGCGTTACTTCAATTCCTTGTTTGTAATGGAAACGATAGACGGAGACAACTTAAAACAAAAGATTTTTGTGGGCATAAGTCTAATTGCCGCAATTGGTTTAGTTGCGTTTAGCAGTTTGGATTTCTTAAGCCTGAGTATGTCGGATTGGACGGTATTTTTTACAACCATCGCTGTTAATTTTATCCTTGTTCGTTACAATACCCGACTCTCGCATTCAAGTCTCTATTACACAATAAAAGAACCCGTGATTTTATGGTCTGCCGTTTGGCTAGGTATCGGCGGTGCTACTGCAATTGCGTTTATGTCCGGTTT
>JBKEBT010000073.1:0-8153 GCA_047973305.1 Pyrinomonadaceae bacterium | reverse complement strand
TGAATACCCGAATAGAGTTTACGAGCACCGATACCGATTTTGTACCGAATCAATCCGGGAAACGAGCGGTCTCTTGTCTCAGGAGTTCCAATATTGACTCTGCAGCGCGTTTTGATGCCCCGCCGCTTCCCAACTTAATCTTTATCTCATTTAGACTCTTTTTCATTTCGCTATTCAATTCCGTTTGAAGCAAACTTTCAAGTTCGTTTGATAATGTTTCCGGCGTTAAATCATTCTGTAACAATTCTTTAACAACCATCTTTTCAGCCACAAGATTGGCTAAACTAAAAAACTCCGTCGAAATAAAAGGAGTAAAAACATGCCAGTTAAAGCTGCTTGTTAAGTAAACCATTACAAAAGGCGTTCCAATTAAAGCAGCTTCTAGGGTGGCAGTTCCGCTTGCAACTGCGGCAGCATTTGAAGCATTTAACGCGTCATATGCGCGATCTTGAACTACAACCAATCGTTTCACTTCACCATCTTCTTTAAGTAACCCTTGAACTTCACGCACTTCTTGAAGCGCACGGTTTCGCGCCAAAGGCAGAATAAATTGCACTTTTCCGACGCGTTGTTCAAGTAGCACCGCAGCTTCAAGCATTACCGGAAGTATTTTGGAAAGCTCTTTCCTACGGCTTCCGGGAAGCAACGAAACTATTGGCAAGTTGCTATCAAGCTCAAACTCAGCACAAAATTCTTCGCGTGATACCTTAGGTTTTACTTCACCCGCCAGAGGGTTGCCGATATATTGAACATGTTTGACACCGTTTTTGCGGTACCATTCTTTTTCAAATGGAAGTATGGTTAACAACAAATCTACATATTCACGTATCGCTTTAACTCTATATTTTCTCCACGCCCAAAGCTGAGGAGAAATATAATAAACTACGCGTAACCCACTCTTTTTAAGAGCTTTAGCCAATTTTAGATTGAATTCCGGAAAATCAACGAGTACAACACAATCCGGCTTTTGTTCTATTGCGGTTGCCTTTAGTTTCTTAAACACTCGCCAAAACATCGGCAAGGCTTTTGCAACTTCAGGTAATCCCATAATTCCAAACTGATCTGCCTCAACAGAGGTTTCAACTCCTTCCGCCCTCATCTTTTCACCGGTCGCACCGAAAAACTCAAAATCGCCGCCAATTTCGCGCAAATACTTCACAAGCCGTGCAGCGTGCGCATCGCCGGATTCCTCGCCAACCACCAGCATAATTTTTCTTTTATTCGTTTTAGACAAAGGGTTTAATTTTTCGCCAATCAATTTAACTCTTAAACTCGCGCCGGTGTTGTTATTTGTTGCCCGCCATGAATATTTATACTATCCTTGAAGTATATTAATTTTCAACACAGCGAAATTTCGGTAAGCTACTCATTTTCGTTGTTTCTTTAAAATATTACTTTCATAAAATACAAATCGCATTTATCTTGAGGAGAAATTTATGTCAGAAAAAGATGTTAACACCAAAAAAATCGCGCCAAAGGTATGGCACAACGGTGAATTTATTGATTGGAAGGATGCCCGTGTGCATGTAATGACGCATGCAATTAATTACGGCTCCAGTGTTTTTGAAGGAATTCGTGCCTACAAAGGCGTTAGTGGAACCGCAATTTTTCGTCTTGATGAGCATATGCAAAGGCTCCTAAATTCGGCAAAAATATACCGAATGGAGGTGAATTTTTCACGAGATGATTTTGCAGGAGCAGCAACAGAGTTAGTTCGGGACAGTGGTTTAGATGAGTGTTATATACGTCCGCTTATATTTCGCGGCTTGGATGAAGCAAATCCGGCATTCGGTGTAAATCCCTTCCCTAACCCGCTTGAATCCTACATAGCGGTGTGGGAATGGGGCAAGTATTTGGGTGAAGAAGCACTTGAACAAGGCATAGATGTTTGTGTTTCAAGCTGGACGCGAATTACTTCAAATTCAATGCCCGCGATGGCAAAGGCGGGCGCGAATTATATGAATTCGCAATTGATTAAAATGGAAGCGATTTTGGGCGGTTTTGCCGAAGGAATTGCTTTGGATGACCGCGGATATGTTTCAGAAGGTTCTGGTGAAAATCTGTTTGTGGTAAACGGCGGAAAGCTAATAACGCCACCGCTTGGCGCTTCAATTTTGCCGGGAATTACACGCGATAGCGTCATTCAAATCGCAAAGGAATTGGGAATTGAAGTTATCGAAACAACCATTCAACGTGCCGCACTTTATCTGGCAGATGAGCTGTTCTTTACCGGAACTGCGGCGGAAATAACGCCAATCCGTTCGGTTGATCGCATCACTGTTGGACCCGGAAAACGTGGCGAAGTAACGGCGAAATTGCAAGAAGCATTGTTTCAGGTTTTTCGCGGCGAACGCCCTGCGCCAAACGGTGCTAAATGGCTTACGCCGGTTGGAGAAAATGCCGAAAAAAAGTCGACGACGGGAATGACAAGTTAAGTTAAATTCCGTTATTGATAAATAGATTAACTCTCGGAAAAAGTTTTTTCGGGAGTTTTTTATGTTTTGGCACGTCCGGTAATTCTTGAAATACGAGTGTTCATTTGCAGGGGATGCGAGCCGCAGTCAACTTCGGCGAGCCGGATTAAATTTCGGTGAAAAATCACAGACACAAATTTCTCTCTAGTAACAATTCACCGGCGCGTTATTCGAATATTGAATCTAACGTGGTTATGCGTGGGATATTTACAAAACACGTTCCAATCGGCGTTCCGCTTCCGTAGCAATGACATCCCAAAAGATCGCCCACCCCCTGCGCGCAGAAATTCAGTGCGATAATCGCCACATTTGGTAACGTTTCGGTTGGTCTTCACAATCGCAAGATTTCACAATCATAAGAAAACTGAGTATATTCCAATACGTAAATGAGTCTGAAAACGGTTTTTCAGGCGGAGCGAGTTTTTGTGTTCATGATCTCCTCAAATAGTTTCCGCTGAGCTTCGTTTAGAAGCGAAGCGGCTTCGTTGTCGCTGAATTTATAAGCGATTTTGTCGAGCATTTCAAAAGTGATTTCGGGTTTGAGGCAGGAAGCCGCGTTTGGGAGTGATTTTAGTTTTTCGTAAGGGGTTGAGATAAGTTCGCAGGGATATTGTTTTTTGATTTTTCCGTTTTCATTGACGTTGGATTTTGGAAAGAGGCAGGGGATGATTTCCGCAGTTTTATAATTGATAAACTCGGAGCCATGATCTGAATGAAAGCCTTTAATTTCAAACGGAAAAGCATCCAGAATCATTTCAATACACGGAATCAGAAAATGCTCGCCTATTTTTTCGACGCTTGCCACGACCTCAAACTGCGTTACTTCATCAACGGCGTTGATGTGATAAACGCCTTTTTCGCCTTCTAAATCGCCTTGATGAACCGTATCGATGCGGATGTAGCCGGGTTTTCCGTCCGCCTTTGGCTTGCGTCTTTCGCCGATTGAAACCCTTGCCGGACGCGTTTTCTCAACACTTAAATGACTTCGTTTGTACGTTTTTGTCTTTCGCAAATTGTACAAATGGCTGACTGAAATCTCTGCCAATCGCTCATATCTGCTATCCTGAAACACGACAAATGCACGCTCGCACAACCTTTGATACCGAAATCTCAAAAGCGTCTTCTCAACCCACTTGTAACGCTCATCCTTGCTTTCTACCACCGAAAACATCACCACCGGCGTCCCGGCAAGAAATTCTTCCAACTTCGCAATCGTGTCCACTAATACTTGACCACCTCAGGTATTGTATAGGTTAGTTTTAACAGTTCAATTTCTCAGCTGTTGAGTAATCTCAATCGGAGTGTAGAACCATGCATATGAAGCTTCACAAGAACATAGAGCTGGTGTCGAATTTGGCAATAATTGTCGTATCAATTGTTTTTGTTCTGTTTGTTGCAAATAGATTTCTAAGCACCACTCGTTCCGATTCGAATTCAGAAATTTTATCTGCCACGTCTAAACAAAAGCCGGTACTTGAAAGCGGAGCAAAAGTCTCGATTCCGAATCTAGATTTAACGGGTACGCGAACCCTTGTGGTTTACGTCAGAAAAGGCTGTAAATTCTGCGATAACAGCTTGCCGTTCTACAAGCACTTAATAGAAGGAAACAGCAAATCGAATTCGGCTGTCGTATTCGTTTCGCAGGACGATACGAAAATTATGCACAAATATTTGGAAGAACATTCGATTGCGACAAATAGAATCTATAAGGCAGATTTATCAACAATAGGCGTTCGAGGCACCCCAACGCTCTTACTTCTAGATTCAAACGGAAAATTAGAGGAATACTGGATAGGTCAACTTTCAGACGAAAAACAGCTACAGGTTCTTGAGAAACTATAAATCAATGTGGGGAAATGTGCTTTCAGATTTTGGATTATATTGTTGAAATGCTCAACTCACAAAGACACTCTGCAATGTATTTGCTGAAAACACGTTGCTACTTGGAGAAAAACTATGAAAATAATTATTAGGTTAATGTTACTCTTCGTCTTAACTCTGGTTGCAATAGATATTTCGCAAGCTGAAAAAAATGCGGCAGCGAAAACCGATTGCGAGCAGTTGTGTCAAAATCAATATGACAATACGTTAGAATCAAATCTGGTTGCATACGATACTTGTATGTATGTTCCGAACAACAATTTAAGCCAATGCGAAGAAGTTGCGGACACCAACCGGTGGGATTGTTTGGACTACTGCCAAGGTGCACACACTGGGTGCATGCTCGCATGTGATTATTCATGGTCAACGGAAATGCAGACATGTTACAATGCCTATGTCTCATCAATGACGAATTGCGATAATCAGCATATTATAGCTGATAATAATGCGTCGTATTCCTTTGATTCATGTTTGAATTTGTGCCCTTGAAGTGAGCCTTAATGAATCTTTCTGTAAGAAACAGCTGCTGCAATTAGTGAGAATCGAAACTAGAAAATGAAATCTCTACAAATAATTTTCTCTCTTTTTTCTTTCTCTTGTGTGGCTTCTTTTCTGATGGTTTCTGCATCGGCACAACCTCCTGTTCGATCCGAGCCAGACGCAATTAAAGTTGAAACAACTTTGATTAAAACAAGTTTTCTTGTTCTTAATGACGATGGAAAACCAGTTGAAGGTCTGAATCTGGAAGACTTTTTCGTTACTGAGGAAGCAAAGCTGCAGGAAATCGTTTCTTTTTCACAATCGAATAATCGGAAACAAGCTCGTTCAATTGTTTTGGTTTTAGATGGAAGCAGATCAAATGTTCCACTTGCAGAAATTGGAATTGAATCCGCTAACGTTTTAATCGACTTACTTCCACCGGAAGACAAATTGGCGATTGTAACGGATGATGTTCAGCTTTTAGCAGATTTTACAACCAACAGAAAGTCTTTGAAAAAAGCCGTGAAACTATTTGAAAATCGTATTAACTCCGGGCTGTCTTCAAAAAGTCTACAAATGACGGCATTGCTCGCGGTGCTGAATAAGCTGTTCTCATCTAAGCATGATCCGAACATTGTGATCCTTCAAAGTGATGGAGATGAATGTAACGCATTCGCTGAAGATAGAGTTTCGGAACCAATTTCTGCTGATCTACGCAAATTTACCGGCTTTTACGACCCCAACAAATTGCGAGATTTTGGAATGTTAGATATCAAAAATGCAATCAGAAAATATAACGTAAAAGTCTATTCGGTATATCCCTTTTATCGATTCCTCGGAGTTCCTGAAGTTCAACAATTGGAACTTTCTTACAAAGCCAGAGAAGAATTTTTAAAATTCGATAGACGCTTAAGCAAACAACAACGGCAGATGTTGGCGGAGAAGGAAAAGTTTTTAAATCGTGACTTTCATTTAATCGGCGAAACTTGCATGACAAAAATCGCAAATTTTTCCGGCGGATTCTTAAGATATTTGGAAAAGCCGGAAGATGCACGGGCAATTTATTCTACAATTTTAGCGGCGGAAAAATACGGTTACAGTCTTAGCTTTTACGCCGATGACAGTGATGCAGAAAAGCGCAAATTTGAGATTGCGGTACGCAACCATCCCGAATATAAAGTAGTTCTGTTAAACAATAGTTCAAATTAGAACTCTTTATCCTGACGCGAAAATTTGCATTTATGAAGATGTAAACCAGATATGCCTTTTTAGCTGAAGCCATTCAATAAACATTCTGCTAAAATTTCTGTTCAAAATGAAATTTCCGCGAAAGTTTATTCTTGAAATCACCGTTTTCGTATCCGGCGCGCTTGTAATGGTTTACGAAATTATCGGCTCGCGGATTCTTGCGCCTTACATCGGCACTTCAACTTATACTTGGACAAGTTTGATTGGCGTAATCTTGGCGGCTTTAAGCCTCGGTTATTGGCTTGGCGGCAAAACTGCTGATCGAAAGCCTCAAATAGGAGTTTTGGCGGCAGTTTTATTTTTTGCAGGAGGATTGGTTGCCGTAACCATTGTGGTAAAAGAACCTGTTTTGATTTTGCTGGGTGCCTCTACTTTTCCAATTGAGCTAAAAGCCGTAGCGGCTGCGGTTCTACTTTTTGCCCCGGCAAGCGTTTTGATGGGATTTGTAACGCCCTACGCGGTAAAATTGAAAACCCGCGAACTTGAAAAAACCGGCGAAACTGTCGGAAAACTCTACGCGCTTTCCACAATCGGCAGCATTGTTGGAACATTCGCCGCCGGCTTTTTACTTATTCCCTTTGTTGGCAGCACACGCTCGCTCTACATTATCGCGACTTCTCTTCTTGCGCTTTCGGTTTTGCTTGCGCCCTTTTCAGTATCGCGCAAAAACATTGCAATAATCGTAGTTTTCGTATTGGGAATTGTTGTAAATGAATCGTTAGCCTTGTATTTGCGTTCTTCCAACGGATTTTATGATTTCGATACAAGATACAATCGGGTTCAGATCTTCGAAACAAATCATCGAGAAAACAATCGTCCAATCAGGGCTATGCGAATTGATCCGAGTTATTTTCAATCTTCTATGTATCTTGATTCCGATGAGCTAACTTCTGAGTATGCAAAATTTTACCACCTCATTCGTGTGTTGAAACCGAATTTCACGCACACCTTAATGATCGGCGGCGCAGGTTATTCGTTTCCGAAAGATTACTTAAACAAATATCCGCAAGCCACGATGGATGTTGTTGAGATTGACCCGGGAATGACTGAAATCGCACATCGTTTCTTTCGTTTGAATGAAAATTCTCGTTTAAAGATTTTTCATGAAGACGGGCGAGTATTTTTAAACAGCGCACCCTCTGAAAAATATGATGCGGTTTTCATCGATGCATTTACATCAATGTTTTCCGTGCCGTTTCAACTCACAACCACTGAAGCAATACAAGAAATAAAACGTGTATTGAAGCCGGGTGGAGTTGTGATTGCTAACATCGGTGGCGCGATTGAAGGAAGACATTCGCGTTTCCTTTGGGCTGAATTTGCAACTTATAACCGAATTTTTTCAAGTGTTTCGCTATTTGCCGTTTCGCCGGAAACCTCGAAAAATGTGCCGCAAAACATCATTCTTGTAGCAGGTGTGTACGATTTGCCCGTTATGTTGAACCAAGCCGAAACGCTTTGTAAAGAAATAGAAGATGGAAATTCGTGCAAGGTTATAAATCCAGACAAACGAAATTCGCAACAAGTTCTTGTGGATGACCTCGCACCGGTGGAAAGCCTCAACCGATAACTCATTTTCATTTAAGATTTTTCGTTTTTGAAATCTTATTCAAACCGGCAATTCTTCAAGAGCCGCTCTTTACTCAAGAAACCGATCCAAGCAAAAAAATATACCTTTTTTGCGTGTGTGTATTCCTATTTGAATAACCATATTATTCGAGGGTTTTAACTTGCCCTAACCCGTTTAGATTCATCTTTTTACAAGATATTTTAATAGCTGGCTAAACGGATATTTTTGAGAGAAAAAGTGGCTTTACATACTCATAAAAACACCTTCAGTGGAAATTTCGTTTGTAACTTTTTATTAGAAAAACGCATTAACTGACATAAAGCTACATAAATAAGACTTATCGAGGTAATTGTTAATGAGAATTCTACGGGTTTTTCTGGTAATCGTTTTAATTGTTTTCGGAGCGTACGCTCAGGAAAATAGTTCCGAAAGTAGCACCAACCCAAACGAGGTTAAGACACCAACTCCTGAGGTCACTTCAACCGAAACTCCGACGGTGG
>JBKEBT010000072.1:0-6221 GCA_047973305.1 Pyrinomonadaceae bacterium | reverse complement strand
TTCCACTCCACACAGTTTTAAATTGTACGCGAGAATTGGCTGATGATTTTGCCGGCAAATTAAACAGATTTTCAGACAAAGACGGTAATAATCCGACACTTTCCGCCGGAATTGCAATTGTTCATCATACCGAACCTTTGCAGGAATCTTTGGAAACTATGCGCCGAGCCGAAAAAGAAGCGAAATCGGTTGACGGTAAAAACGCTTTGGCAATCACATTGAGTAAGCGAAGCGGTTCAGATGCAACAATCAAAGGAAGTTGGAGAAGCGATAGTAACACCAACAAATCATTTGACGAAAGATTGAAATGGTTTGTTTATCTGCACCTTGCCGAACTTTTGCCAAGCGGTGTTGCCCACGAACTGAGAAATTTGTGGCTTCGGTTTAGAGATGAAACGGATTCGCAAGGCAAAATAAAATCTGGCTTTGAAAAAATCGTCAAAAAAGAAGCGTTTCGTATTATAAAACGGAAGAAAACTCCCGACGGCAGAAGAAATGTTTCCGATGAAATCTTTGATCAACTAAAAGAATTTATTGAGGGTTCAGACTTATCAGTTGAAAGTCTAGCGAAAGAAATTATTGTGGCAAAGGAGTTTTACAAAGCCTATGAACAATCAGATATAACGGCTCACGAATTTGCTAAAGAAAATGGGTTTTTGCAAAAGGAGGTTGAAGGAAATGAATGAAGCAGCATGGATTATAGAACCGCGGGATTCACTGATTGTCCGCGACGGAAAACCTTTTGGAGCAAATATCGCACACGCAACTTCTTTGGATTTTCCGTTTCCTTCGACAACTGCGGGCGGTGTGCGAACCCGTGCCGGGCTCGATGCAAACGGACGTTTTCAAGTTTCACAAATTCCGTTTGTTAAAGAAATAGCCGTCAAAGGGGCGTTGTTGGCAAGCCTAAATTCTAACGGAGAAATCGCCGCTTTTTATTTGCCTTCGCCCGCTGATGCTTTGCTTTTGCAAACCGATTTGCAGAAATCTGTCGGGAAAGTGTTTAACTTGAAACGCCTTTTCCCCATCGAACACGGCGAAGCAATAACGAATTTACCGAAAAATCTTTTATTACTTGGGACAAAGCAAGATATTTCAAAGCAAAAGCCATATACCGAACTCAAGTATTGGAAATGGGACAAATTAAAAGATTGGTTGAATGAAGGTGTTGAAAATGACCGCCAAGAAATAAATGTTTACGGCATTAAAAATCTTCTAAAAGATTCGAGGGTTCACGTCGGAATAAATGAGTTTTTCGGATCGGATGAAGGAAATTTATTTCAAACTCGCGGATTGGAATTCAATTATGGAAATGATCTAACGGCGAAAAAACTGGCTTTGGTTGTTTTCACAGATGAACAAAAAGCCAACTTGCCAAACGGAATTGCTCCGTTTGGAGGTGAAAGACGGTTGGTTAATTGGCGAAAAGCAGAAAATCTTGAAACCGATTTAACGACTTGCCCCGACGAAATTAGAGAAAAAATTATTGAAACAGGTCATTGTCGCTTAATGCTTTTGACACCTGCATATTTTGAAAACGGTTTGATGCCACAAAAAAATGACGATTTTGAGGTCAAAGCCATTGCTTGCAATCGTTATCAAACTGTTTCGGGTTGGGATTTTGTGATCGGGAAACCAAAACCGACGCAAAGACTTTTGCCTGCGGGTTCGATTCTGTTTTTGAAATTGAAAACCCACAACATTGCAGATTGGATTGATAAAACTTGGTTTAGTTGTTTGAGCGAAACAGATTCGGACGGAAAGGATTTCAGCAAAGACGGTTTTGGTCTGAGCATTTTAGGAACTTGGAATCCGTATGAAGATAAAGGAGCAGATGTAAAATGAGAACGCCGAAAATTAACGCACCGGAAGAATTTATTTACGATAACACCAAAAGAAGAAACAAAGTAATTATCCGCGAAACGCGTGAATATGAACTCATCACTCCACTCTTCGGTGGCGGGGCGATTACCAAACAAGCCGATGAAGTTTCCGTGGTCCGAACCACCGAAATTCGCGGACATCTCCGCTTCTGGTGGCGTGCCACTCGCGGCGGACAATTTGCAACTATCCAAGAACTCCGAGAACACGAAGACGCAATTTTCGGAAGCACAGAAAAGAATTCGGCTTTGCAGATTGATTTGACAGTAACGAATCGGGGTGAAACTTTTCCCGACCAACAAGGTCAACCGATTGATTCTATTAGATCGCCACTCGGATATGTGGCTTTTCCGCTCCGCGGAGAAAATGCTGAAGTAATTGAAAATATAGAATTTTCCGTTCAATTTTCTTATCCATCTAATTTTGCCGAAGACCTTAAAGCATCCATTTGGGCGTGGGAAACTTTTGGCGGACTCGGTGCGAGAACAAGACGCGGTTTTGGAGCAATTCAAAGAAAGGATTATTTACCACTAAACAGAAATGCCGTCGAAACTGATATTCAGAATGGTTTGACAACTCATTTAAACGGAAATACTTGGGCAGATGATGTTCCGCATTTAACTGCTTTTGCTTCAAACACATATAAAATTACGAATGCAAGAAATTCAATGGTTGATGCTTGGAAACATATAATTGACAGCTATCAACGGTTCAGACAATTCCGCCGACCAACCCGATTTAGCAGAAGTAATTGGAGCGAGCCGGATGCCATAAGAAGATTATTTCCAACTCGTAGTCATCCTACACATTCAACCCCTAAAACAATTGTTGATAAATTTCCAAGAGCAAATTTCGGCTTACCGATAATTTTCAAATTTAAAGATGATGATGTAAGAGATGGCGATCCAACGACTACAACTCTTGAAGGATGCAATGAAAAACAAAAAAGATTGGCAAGTCCTCTGATTTTTCGGGTGTTAAAATGTGCTGACGAAAAATATGTCGGGATAGCAATAATTTTATCGGGAATCAGAGTGCCAACAGGCGGTGTAATTTTAAAAGATGCTCCAGTCAATCCAATCATTCAAACGGATTTGACTTCAACAGAAGCGAGTTCAGCTTATTTAGATGACATTTTGAATGGCAACACCAATGTTTTAGAAGCATTTTTGGCAATATTATAACGGAGAAACAAAGCTATGAAACCGAAATTAACCTTTATTCACGCACTTTCGCCTTTACACGCCGGCACAGGGCAGGGCGTTGATGTGATAGATTTGCCGATTGCCCGCGAGAAAGCAACGAATATTCCGTATTTGCCCGGTTCATCGGTGAAAGGCACTCTGCGGGATTTGTTCAATGACGAAAAAGCCGTCCAAACCGAGATTTTCGGTCCCGAAAAAATTGAAGGCGGAAGCGGAAAAGCAGGAGCGATTCAGTTTGCCGATCAGACTTTATTGTTTTTGCCGGTTCGCAGTCTGGCGGGAACTTTTGCGTATGTTACTTCACCATACGTTTTGAAAAGATTTTTGCGTGATGTTACCAACGCTGAAATAGTATTTCCGAATTTGGTTGCTGGAAACTTGGCTAACGAAGGCGATTCAAACCCGTGCTTGATTGCGACAGACTCAGTTTTGAAACTCAATAATTTTGTGTGTTTGGAAGATTTGGATTTAACGCCTGAAAACGATAGAACAGTTGCGGACGGTTGGGCAAATGAGTTGAAGAACAAAATTTTCGATGAATCATGGCAAGATGAATTTGCTGCGAGATTATGTATCGTTTCGGATAACATTTTCAGTTTTCTGCTCCAAACCGCCACTCAAATTACTGCTCGAAATGTTTTAAATGAGGATAAATCTTCGGAAAATTTATGGTATGAGGAATCTCTGCCGACGGAAAGCATTTTATACGGCATCGTTTTATCTTTTCCGAATCCTTCGACGAAGTTGAACGACGATGAAATCTTTTGGCATATGTCAACCAAACTCGATAAAACCTTGCAATTTGGCGGCAACGCAACCATCGGACGCGGACTGTGCAACGTCAAACTATTTCCCAAGGAGGCAAGCGAATAAAATGCTGACTCGTGAACAAAAATACGCCGAAGAAATTTACAGACAAGTCGAAAGCGTTAGCGATGACAAAAAAGAAGACTATTTGAAAATGTCCAAAAAACTACCCGTTTTGATTCGTTCCGCAGGTCTGACGCAAGCCTTACATTTTGCTGTTACCAGAAAAGGCAGTTCAAAACAACTTGTCGAAGATTTGGCGGTGGCAGTTGGTGAAGCGGATTTATTGGAACAAAGTCGTACTGCTAATATCAATCAATATATACATTTGACCGAAAAATGTTTGACCGCTTTGAATTGGTATAAACGTATCGCTCAATCGCTTTTGGAATTGTGAATGGAGGATTAGGAAGTATGACAAACATTACCCGACGTGAAAATATTCAAAAAATCATCGGCAGTAGATTCAATCCGAAAAATGTAAATACAGGTTTGTGGTTGGATAAATTCATTTACGATTCCCAAGAAAAAGGTAAAAGTGAAGCCGCAATTTTGCAAGATGCCGATAAAAAAGAAGAAACTGCCAAAACCGCGTTGGTAAATCAAGTTGTTCAAATCCAAACGCCCGAAATTTATAAAAAATTCTTCAATAAAACTTGGCTTCCAAACCTTCACGATCACGGAGCAATCTGTAAAAAGGCAACCGTCAAAAACCGTCTAGCGATAAATCTCGGTTCGGAAAGCGTTTTGGAAACCAATATTGCTTTACATCGAATTTTCGGCGTTCCGTTTATTCCCGGTAGTGCTTTGAAGGGGTTGGTTGCACATTTTCTGCAAAATTACGGCGGCGATGATTGGAACGAAACAAGCCAAAATTACATCACGATTTTCGGAAACCAAGAAAAAGCCGGATTTATTACGTTTCACGACGCTTTGTTGTTTGTGCCGAAAGACGGAAATAGCAAACACTCGCTTTGTGCCGACGTAATGACGACACATCATCCCGATTATTACGCTCCCAATAATCGAACAATTCCGCCTGCCGATTGGGACAATCCGAATCCCGTTCCCTTTATTTCGGCAACCGGAGATTTTTTGATCGCTGTTTCGGGTCCAAACCATTGGGTGGAATTAACTTTTCAGATTCTCAAATTCGCATTACAAGATGAAGGCATCGGAGCAAAAACATCGAGCGGTTACGGAAGAATGTATTTTTCCGGCGATATACTTTCCGATGAACAAATAGAAGCGGCACAAGCCGATCAATTTTCCGAAATTTTTAACAAGCTGGAAATTCTTGTCAATGCCGATAGAGACACGAGAAAAACTACAAACAAAGAAATAAAAGTCTTTCTAAAAGGCATCGAAGATGCGGAAAAGAAGAAAGAAGTCGCCGGAAAACTTTATAAGAAAGCGAAGGAATTGGAAATTGCAGAAAGACTCGAGGAAACCAATACACAATGGTTTAAATGGGTGATTGATGAAAAATAGGAGAATTGTATGGCGACGGTTTTAGTCAGTTTTATCGGGACAGGAAATAAAATTGGTAATGAAAACGAAGAAACTTCAAAAGCCGGATACGAGCAAGTTGAACATAAATTTGACAATGGCTCAAAAGTCAAAACTACAATTTTTGGCTCGGCACTTCTGAAATATCTAACCGATAAAGACGACACAGTAGATGCTTGGTTAATAATGGGAACGCCGCAATCAATTTGGTGCGATTTGATTCAGATGTTTGATGAACCCGTTTCTGAAACTTTGCAAGACTTGGAGATAAAACAGCAATACAATTTTCTCGCTGAGGAAGCGGGCAAAGATGTCGGAAACAAAGGAACTCTGCGAAGCCTAATCAATCAAGAACATCTAGACAAATGGAACGAAATCTTGAGTAAGAAACTAAAATCGACAAAAGTAATTTGTAAAGAAGTTGGTGATGCGACGGAATCTGACTCTCAAACTAAAATTTTTGAATCAATTTTACAAACAATAAACGAAGGCGACAAAGTAGTGTTTGACGTAACACACGGCTTACGAAATCAACCAATAATCACGAGCTTTGTCATAATGTATCTTCGATATTTAAAGAACATCAAAGAAGTTGAATTCTACTACGGTGCAAAAGATTTAGACGGAAAAGTTGTGAGATTAGATTTTTGTACGGAACTTTTGAGAGCGACCGAGGCTGTTGCGATTTATGCACAAACCGGGAACTCTGTTCAGATTGGGAAAAATCTCGGAATGTCGGATTCATTTGAGCGGAAACTTGAAAAACTCGTCTTTTCGGATGAGGTAAATAGAACCGATCCGCAAATTCCAAAAGATCTT
>JBKEBT010000071.1:0-24922 GCA_047973305.1 Pyrinomonadaceae bacterium | reverse complement strand
TGCTCAATTCATCAAATATTGAATCCTACGTAGGCGTAATTAGCTCGCCATACTTTCGCGAAGGTATTTATTCGTCGCCTCCGCGTACGATTAGAGCATCGATCGGTTGGTCATTTTAAGCGAATTTTTATCGAACATTCTTCTCCTCACTGCGAAATGCTTGCTACCAAACTTTTCAACGGATCGATAATCGCAAATTCACAACCCGCTTGAGCGATTTTTAAATCGTCAAGTTGCTTGAGAATTTGTTTGCTTTCAGCAGCAGTGTATTTGGTTTTGCTTTCGCTCTTCGCCAAAATTGATTCGCCAAGGTCTGCAATCACCGAAAGATTGGTTTGCAATTTTTGGGCGCTTTTTAATGTTGGTGTTGTTTCGAATAGCGCGGAAAGCGAATTGCTAAGCGATTTCCATTCGGCAAAAGCACTTCGGATGCGCTCTGCCGAAGGCGCATCGCCATTTATATAGTCACTGACAGATTTTGAAAATTTACGCGCCCCGCGTGCATCCGCCTGCGCGGCGTCAATTAAGCCGGTGAATGGATCAAGCATATTTTGCTTCAAAAGCTGATAACGGTGATAGCCTTTTACGGGTACAATTAAATCGACAAATTCCTTAAGCGCGCCAACATCATTTCTATTTGTCAGTCTTCGCAACAACATAAGTTGGTTTTTGCGATGCGATAAGCCCAAATCTTCGAGCTGTATGCTCAAAATATCGAGCCTGCGATACATGTCGTCAATATCATTTACCTCACGCGGCGACCACAAGCGTTCAGCAATCGCAGCGGTTCGCATCCAAATTCGTGAATCAATTGTTTCCGGCGTAACCCATTCGCTCCACATTGTTGCTTCACCACCGAGTACGCGTTTTTGCTCTTCGGCGTTCAATTCAGTGTTTGCCGGCAGAGGATCAACCTTGTAGTGGCGTTCGGCAGATTCCATAAGATCGATATAATATCCGTTTGAAAGCACGCTTTGATAGCCTTTTTTTGCGGCTTCAACCATTGCTTTTTGCCCACGCCAAGAGTGAATTACAACACCCGAAGGTAAATTCGGCTGAAAAATCTCATCCCAACCCATCATAATCTTGTTATTCTTCTTAAGAATTTTATGAACGTTTTTGTTAAAGACTGTCTGTAAATCGTGGTTGGTTTTTAAGCCGTTTTTCTGTTTATAAGCTTGAATTTTCTGGTTCGCATCCCAATGCTTACCATCGTTTTCATCTCCGCCAATGTGCATATATTGATCCGGAAAAATCTTCGCCATTTCGCCCAAAAACTTTTCAAGCAGCTTGTAGGTTTGCTTATTTGTAGGGTCCATTGTGGGATTGAAAACTCCGGGAAGTCGTTCGATTTTGTAAGGTCCCGGTGCACTGCCAATTTCAGGATGCCCAACCAGCCAAGCCGTGGCGTGCCCCGGCATATCAAATTCGGGCATTACGCGAATTCCGCGGTCTGCCGCGTAATCAACAATTTCACGCATTTCCGCTTGCGTATAAAACAGCCCGTCAGAACCAAGCGTGTGCAGTTTTGGTAACTTTTTGCTTTCGGCACGAAAGCCTTGATCTTCGGTAAGATGCCAGTGAAGTACGTTTAATTTAACGGCAGCCATCGCATCAATGTTGCGTTTCAGCACATGCATCGGTTCATAATGCCTGCCAACATCAATCATAAGTCCGCGCCAAGGAAACCGCGGCGCATCTTTTATTTCAACAGCCTGAAAAAAATAACCGTTTTCATCTGAATCAAGAAGTTGAAGCAGCGTTTCAAGCCCGCGCATCGCGCCCGTGTTAGTAGGCGCAATCAGCCTTATTAAGTCTTTTCTTATCGAAAGTATATACGATTCATTATCGCCCAATTTCGGATATTGCGTATTGGCTGCTGCGGTTTCAACAATAATTTGCGACGCGGTAGATTGATCAGCGCGCTGAAGCGAAATCACGGTTCTTCGCTCCAAGCGCGATTTTACGCGGTCTATGTAAGCACGCAGGCGTGTATCTGCGGCGCCACGCGTCTCAAACATAAGGTTGTCGCTGATACGAAACTTGCCCTCGCTAATGGAAATTTCTGCGGGCTTCGGCATCAAATTATCAACCGAGCCTGCAAATGCGTATGTACAAGTTAAAACTGCGACTAAAACGAATTGAAAAATCTTCATGTTATAACTTTAATGGCTTTGGTTACCCGCTTAAAAGTTTTTAGTGGCGAACTTGGGTCCCAATGTTTTACCAAGCCTTTTGGACCAACTGCCCAGATTGATTTTTCACCCTTCGCCTGTATGGCGTTGTAGTTGTCATCATCAATACCGAGCCAAGTTTTGCCGCCATTCTTTGAACGATCCGCCCCATTTGTGCCAACCGCGATCAGCTGATTTTTGTCTACCCACGTAACTGCTGAACGATAGCCGCGAAGCCCGATTCCCGATTTCCATTTTCGCCCGCCGTCTGTGCTGTAAGCCCCCACTTTATTTGATTCATCAGGTTTTTCGTAGTTTCCGCCAACCGCCACCAAATTGTTTCTTGCGCGAACCGTCATTCCAAAAATTCCGCTGCCTGCCGTTCCGCTGCTAAAGGGTGCGGAATATTCCTTCCAAGAATCGCCCTTGTTGTCCGAGAAAAATATGCGCGCATCAGAGCCGCCCGTTGCAAGCCAAACCCGGTCATTTCCATCCGCTATTACGGAAGTTCCGCTTGCAGCAAACGCTGCTTCGCCAACTTCTGCCAAAGGCATATTTTGTTCATCAAGCCGGTTCCAATTGTTTCCATCGTTAGTTCGATAAAAAACAAACTTACCGTTAACGGGGTCGCCTTGCACTATGCCGTTGTTTTCATCCCAAAAAGCCATCGAATCGAAAAAGCCTTTTTCGTCAGTATTTTGAAGTTGCAGACGCCAGGTTTTACCGCCATCTGTTGTTTTGTAAATACGTGATGATGCGCCATTGCCGATACTTAAGATATACGCGGTGTTTTCATCAAATGCTTCGATGTCCCTAAAATCAAGTTTTTCAGCATTGGGAACTTTAATTACGTTCCAAGAATCTCCGCCATCAGTTGTGCGAATAACGGTTCCGCCCGTGCCGGAAGCCCAAATAACGTCTTTATTTACAACAGAAAGCCCGCGGAAATCTGCGTTTGTGCCAACTTCTATGGTGATAAATTTTGCTGATGCACAAACTGAAAACGACAAAAGAAAAAATATCGAAAGAATGCTTTTCATCTGTTTTCTCCTAAAGAAAAGGAATTGATTTGTATTACGAGACTATGTTAGCAGAAAATTTAGGAACTACTAGCTTCAGCTAGTGGACGGGGATTGAAAAGATATGTTGGCTTTAGCCAAAAGAAGTGAAATGTTCCTCTTGCCTCAAATTAAGCCAAGGTAAATAATTTGGCTAAATCGGGGATTGTTTTAGAAATTTGATCCACTGGCTGAAGCTAGTGGCAATTTATCTGATGATGCCAACACGAAGCATTCTGCAAATTAGGCGAACACATCAACCTGAATTTATTCTCAATTGAGCTGATGAAAACAGATTTTCGAACAAGATTAAGACACTTGTTTTTTTCGAACAACGAGTAAACCGGAATCTTTCGAAAAAAAAATAGAATGAAATCGCGGTTTAAAAATTATCGTTTATTGAACATCGCGCAAAAAGTTTGGGATTGCTAATGAACATTGCGTCGAGGTCAAGCAACGACTATCAATTGCCGACGAATTGCATCAGGGGTTATAGCCGTTGAAGCCGGCGATATATTTGTAGCCCACGGTGAAAAACATGGGAACGCGGTCAATCATAAACACAAACCGTCGAAGACGGTGGCATAACCAAAATAAATAATATGTCGCCATCTTCGCCGACCGAAACTTGTATTTAATTGCAGACTGGGAAGAGTATTGTTACGAAGGTGGATTCAGTATACGATGTTGGCTGAGTAGCACGCTAGATAAAGTACTTTTGGAAAATGGGTTCTGTGCAACCTATAGAACTTTTTCTCAAATCAATTTATAATTCGCACAAGAAGCAATGAAACAATTTCAATTACACCTATTTAAAGGACATCCAATTATTGATGACGGTGAAAATAAGATATTGATTGACACCGGAGCCCCCTCAACTATACACACTTCAGAAAGTTTACGTTTCTGTTCAGATCGCTTCAGTTGTTCCACAAACTATTTGGGGCTAACTGTTGCAAAAATATCCGAGATGCTTGGTACAGAAATAACAACCCTACTTGGTGCGGATATTTTAACGGAGTATAAAATCCTTTTTGACTATAAAAATAACTCTATTGCGTTTAGTGATCAGGAAATTGACATCAACGGAACGGAAATCGATATTTCGAATTTTATGGGAATCCCCATAATTGAAATTACAATAGACAACCAAAGGCTTAAATTATTATTAGATACCGGTGCGAAACTTTCATATTTATCGAATAACTTAACAGGTACGTATGAGAGCGTTGGAACAGAAGAAGACTTCTATCCGGGCGTGGGAGAATTCCAAACTGATTGTTATGAAATTCCAACCGGTTTCGAAGGCAACACTTTCGTTGTGAAATATGGAAACTTGCCGCCATTATTGCAGATGACATTAATGTTAGGCGGAGTGGACGGTATTATGGGTTTTGACTTTTTTAATAATTTCAAGATTGTTCTTAGCCTTAAAAATAACCGACTTAAATTTGCAAATTAAACCATCTTGGTTCAGTGCGAAACCGAGTTACGCTAAGGTTCTTTAAACTCCAATAAAAATCATCCCCAGAAGCCGGATTCAAAAATGATCCAGCCAAGTTAAATTCAGCCAGAAAATCAATTGTCTTGTTTGGTCAAAACGTAATAGTTTTCATCCACTTCAACCGAACCTATAACCTTTCCATTAACAAAAGTTTGCTCCTTTTCCGAGACATTAAATGTATGCGAAACTCCGTTTACCTTCACACGAATCGGAATCGCAAAACCCGGAACAACATCCGTAAAGCGATATTTTAAAGTGTTTCCGTTTTTCGAATATGTAAATTTAGGAATCTTGGTTGTGCGCAAATATTGATCAAATACCTTGCCGAAGTCGAAACCCGCTTTCTTAGAAATATAGTCTTCGATTTGCTTTGTTGTAACGGTTTGGTGCCAAAAATCTTTATTTAAGCCACGCAGAATGCCTCGCCATTTTTCGTCATCATTAATCACCTGTCGAATCAGATGCAGCATATTGCCGCCCTTGTAATACATATCCGACGAACCCGAATTATTAACACCGTAGGTTCCGATTATCGGCACATCATTGCGGATATTTTTGCGTGTGCCGATTACATATTTCGCACCATCTTCTTTACCCCAGTAGTATTCCGTGAAAAGATTTTCTGAATAATTTGTGAAGCCTTCATGAACCCACATATCTGCCGCGTCTTTCATTGAGATGTTATTGCCGAACCATTCGTGTCCGGATTCATGCACAATTATAAAATCCCACTTTAAGCCAATTCCCGTGTGGCTTAAATCCCTTCCGCGATAGCCGTTTTGGTAGCCGTTTCCGTAGGTAACCGAACTTTGATGCTCCATACCCAAGTAGGGAACTTCCACAAGCTTGAAGCTGTCTTCATAAAACGGATACTTCCCAAACCAATCTTCAAAGGCTTTTATGGTACGCGGTACTTCCTTAAATTGTTCTACGGCTTTTTCTTTGTGCTGTTTTAGCACCCAATAATCTATATCAAGTTCGCCGCCCAAGCCCTGATATTTTTCGCCGAAATGCACGTAATTTCCGATATTTACATTTATGCTGTAATTGTTTATTGGGTTTAAAACCTGCCAATGAAACGTACGAGTTTTTTCCGCTGTGTTTGTTTCAATGCCTTTTAACCTGCCGTTTGAAACGGCGGTTAAGCGTTCCGGACACGTGATTGAAATGTTTGCGCCGCGATCTGGTTCGTCATAACCAATATCTTTGTTTGCCCAAAATATGCTTGCGCCAATTCCCTGTGCGGTAGAAGCAATCCAATCTTCGCCTTCATCATCTTTTGACCACTGTATGCCACCGCTCCAAGGTGGATTTTCGCTTTCTGTTGGCGCTCCTTCCCAAAAAACTTCTACCGAATCTTCCTTTCCTTTTATCGGAGATTTCGAAAAATAGACCCAATAAACATTGCCTTCGCGTTCAAACTTCAACGCCTTTCCATGATGGGTAATTTTGGTTATTGCAAGTGGTTCTTGAAGATCGAGCTGCATCTTCTTCGCCTTCTTAATCGTCTTGAAAGTGATTTTGTTTGAGCCGGTTATAAACTTTCTATCAGGAAAAAACTGAAAGTTAAGATCGTAATGAAGCAAATCCCACCAAGCGCGCTCCGGCGTTACGGAACCGCGAAGATGCTGTTGACGTGTAAAACTATCGGTTTTGCCGGCAGTATATTGAGAAAATACCTGCTCCGAAGACGCCGCAAAAATCACTAGAACCAGAATGAAAAATTGTTTCTTCATCATTTGTTTAGTTTCGGAAAATAGAAAATTGTTTGACTTGAATTATATGTGAAATCAGGTGCGGTGTCGAAATGCATCCCATTCCAAACAAGGAGCGATACTTTCGGGTTATGCGCACGGAAGCATCCACAGCCGCATTTTCGAAAGTGTGCGAATGGAATTTTCTTAAATTATTTTTCGGTGCCTAAATGGTGTAAATATAAGGGTTATGGCACAAGACTTGTTGTTGTTGTTGTTGTGCAAAACCCTTGACAAGGCTTATGTCCTGGGTATAGGGTTACGACATTCACGCTTTGAATCTTTAGAATTATTTTACGGATATGTTTTTACTCAACTCATTCTCCAATTCACAAACTCTTCGCGAAAAATCGCGAGAAAATCTTGAATTCGAAAATTTGTCGGGTAAAGCCTGTGGAATTGTTTCCAGCCCCCGGATTCAAATTGCGAAATTGCGTAAAAAACAAATTGAGCTTTGAAGCTGCTGTAACAACTCCAAAGCCCATAATGTTTTAAGTGCTTCTGCTGTGTTTAGGACAACAGATGCTTACTCTCAACAGACAAGTAACTTATCGCGAATACAGCATTTGTGTAAACGAAAAATCTATGAATTTGTTAGATGCAGCAGTTGTCCGTGGGTCAAACAAACTTCATCAACACACTAGATTATATAGGAGAAAGAATCGTGAAACGAATAATTTCAATAGCTGTAATTTCGATAGCTGCTGCAATTACCGCTTTAGCAGCCTGCCCCGATTACATAATAATGGAAAGCAATTGCAAAGCCTATAGTTGTAAATTGAAAACCACAACCACCAGCGGAAGTTGCGTTTACCAAACATCCGGATGTACATATCTCGGAAACGTAGTGAGCGAAGAATGCGGCAACCTACCTCAACCGGAAGCGCCCCCGGAAGCGCCCGGCGAATATTGAGATTTCTTAAAGTTCACCAAATCTCAATAACAAGTACACAACACAAAAAGGGTGAAAACATGAAACGCCATCGAAACATACCGAAATCAACTCAATATTTGAAAAACATATTGCTTATGCTCGCGATATTCGGGTTTGTTTTCTTTGGCGTACTTCTTTATCTACAATGGAGTCAAGGTAACAGAAAGCCGCGTACAGCAACTCCGAAAAGCACTGAACATTTAGTAAAACAAGAAATATTGAATGAAACGCTGACACAATACAACCTTGTCGATTCCGAAGGCAACCAAATACCCGACACAAAAATACTAAACGGAAATGTTGTACTTTCATTTGTAAACGAAACATGTGAGTTCTGCAAAGGGGACGCCGAATTTCTCAAGACGAAAATTCCTACCAATGTACATGTTAAATTTATAGGAATTTTGGCATTCAGCACATCGGCAAACTTAAAAAAGGCGAACAACATGTTTCCGTTTCCGGTTTTTTACAGCAAGAACGGCACACTATTTGAGAAAATTGGGTTGAAAGGGGTGCCGGTAAAACTCTTTATTAAAAACGGACGCATCATTGGAGCAATGGAAGGTTCTACAACCCATCAAAACAAAGAACCGGAATTCGAGGCTTGGCTTTCCGCACTACACTGATTATTATGAAAACACAAAAACCCAACTTTATCGGCGCACTTCTTCTTTCAGTTGCTTTCGTCATTTTCGGTTTTGCTTCTGAAACCTTTCCGCAATGCGGGGTAGATTCTACCCTTAGCAATTCTGAAACCACTGACCGTATTCTAAAGAGTGCGCGGCAGGCAATGGAGAAATCTGAGAAAATCGGTAACATCCAAGGCTGGTCGTCCTTTTGGCAAACACAGGAAGCCATGTCCGATGACGTGCGGGCAAGCTCCGAAATTCAAGAATCTATTCAACTTCCGAATAGATTTAAGAAGGTAACATCGCGGAACTACGGAACAAACATCATAGTTTCAACCAGCATCCTGGACGGCAGCGTAGGAAAAACAACATCCGAGAACTTTGTAAACGGCGTTCCGTTACAATTAGAAACCGAGCCAAGAAAGTTTGACACGAAAAAGACTGCAATGCGCTTAGCACGGACCCTTTCATTTGAACTCTTGCCAATTCTATTAGACACCGCGCCGGGTAGCTATTATACGTTTGAATATATTGGAAAAGCGCAATCCGACTCCGGAAAAGCATATATTCTAAAGGCAACGGGTAAAACCGGCGAAACGTATCAGCTATTTTTTGATCAAAGCTTATGCAGATTGTTGATGATGACAAGTGAAAGAAGTGTCAAAATTCCACCTAGGCAACCAGGTAACGAAAAAGCCATTCAATCAATTAAACGAAACACATTTTTCAGCGATTATAAAGAGGCTGACGGGCTGGTAATTGCACACAGAATTGTGATTGAAGAAAATGGCAAGACAATATATGAACAAACGCTAAAGAAGTTTGAAGTAAACCCAAAGTTTAAAACAAATACTTTTAAGGTTGATTAAAGTGTTTAAGTATTTCCTTAAAGATACCAATGAACAAGTATTCTTTTATCGCGTTGCTGCTCATAAGTTTTTCGCTACATGGAATCACAAATGCTCAAAACGTAAAACTACATCTTAGATTTGTTGATCAAAATGGCGATTCAGTAAAACAAGTTCGCGTTCGGTTTCAAACTGAAAGCGGCTCTTGGAATGTAGTAAATTCAGGAAATTCTTCGAGCGTAACTATTGAGAATTTAAACTATGAAAAGATTTCACTTGAAGTGCACGCGGTTGGTTTCAAGACAGTTTCTCGCACGCTAACCGTAGCAAAAATTGACATAAACGTTGTTGTAAAACTTGAACTCATCGGAATTGAGGAAGAAGTTGAAATAGAAACTGATACGCAAGATTCTGCCGTTGACCCGCGAAGCGGCGCATTTACAAATTTCTTAACCCGGCAGCAGCTTGATGCGCTTCCCGATGATCCGGTGGAAATCAGGCGGGAGCTTGAACGGCAGTTCGGACAAGACGTGTTTATTACCGTTGATGGCTTTACAGGCGGAAGAATTCCTCCTAAATCACAAATCGCCGCAATAAAAGTTACGCGAACTGCGTTCGACGCCGAATATCATCAGATTGGCAATACAGTTATAGATATTATCTCAAAAGCAGGCGGTGGGTGGAGCGGATCATTTTCATTAAACTACAATAACGCATTTCTCAATGCGCGTCCGGCGTTTGCAATTGAAAAACTGCCAAGTCAAATTAGCGGATTCGATGGCTTCATAAATGGTCCAATCTTCAAAAACCGAACAACGTTTTTCCTGAATGTTTACGGAAAAAATTCATACAGCCAAGAAAATATTGTGGCGGCACTTCCGAACGGGGAATATAGAAATTCTCAAAAAGCAACGGAAAATTCGTTCGGAAGCTGGCTTAAAATTTCGCACAATTTGAACAAGACGGATGTATTAAATATCAGTTATAGCAACTTATTCGAACGTACGAACGGGCTCGGAGTTGGTGGATTCGATTTACCCTCGCGGGCGTTTGAGAAGCGAACTGATAGCCATCAGTTTCAGGGTTCTGCTTCCCAATATATTGGGAAAAGGTTTTTGAATGAATTTCGCTTTCAATATACTTATGAAAAGAAAGAAACGAACCCTAAGGAGCGCAATCCTGCAATAATCGTATTAGATTCATTCAACGCCGGAAGCGCAACAAACAATTCAAGTTCAAGCCGGCATAGTCTTTGGATCTCAGACAACCTTCTGTTCGGAATAGGGAATAATCATGCCGTAAAAATCGGCGGTTTACTTGAAATTGAAAATCTGAAAAGCACTTTCGCAGACAATAGCAATGGAACTTTTATCTTTTCAAATCTTGAAGACTATTCCGCAAATAGACCGGCAAGTTACAGCGAAAGTCCGGGTTTTCGTTCGGTTGAAATATCACAGGTAAGAATCGGAGTTTTTATTCAGGATGACGTTCGTCTCCATAAAAGCTTGATTGCAAGCATCGGAATACGATATGAATCGCAGAATTCGGTAAAAGACCGCAATAACTTTTCGCCGCGTGTAGGGTTTACATGGTCGCCGTTTAAATCCGGCAGTTTGACATTCCGTGGCGGTGCGGGTTTCTACTACGGCTGGGTTATGCCGAGTGATTTAGCTTATTCGAATTCTCAGAATTTTGATGAACCGGGAGAAATTCTTGTTGCAGACCCGGGGTATCCAAACCCTTTTTCGGGGGGGCAAACTTTGGTATTGCCAAAGAGTTTCCGCGTGATAGATTCAGGCTTAAGAAACCCTTACACCTTTGTAACATCAATCGGCATTGAAAGACGCTTCAAGAAGAAATGGTTTTTACGGTCCTTTTATGAATACCAAAAAGGTATTAGACAGTTTCGGAGTCGGGACATAAACGCCCCAACCCCGAATTTATTTGAAAGACCTAATCCGCAATTCGGAAAAATCACACAGCTTGAATCAACCGCCTATTTTGTGCGCAACAAGCTTGATTTTGAATTTACCGGACCAATAGGCAGTAAACTCTTTATCGTGAGCGGATATACGCTCGGCAAGGTGGTTTCGGATTCAATCGGTTTTTACGCTATGCCTTCAAATAGTTATAATCTTAGGCTTGATCGGGCACCGGCAGATTTCGACCAGCGTCACCGAATTTATACATCCGCAAATTGGAAAATACGCAAGAACCTTCGTCTTTCGGGTATTTTTAGTTCGAATTCGGGCTTTCCGTACAACATCACAACAGGGCAGGATAATAATCAGGACACCGTGTTTAATGATCGCCCGGCAGGAACTGACCGGAACACCTTGCGTGGTACCTGGAGCAGGCAGTTTGATGGTTCAATTAGTTGGACGAAGGGTTTCGCAAAACGAGAAAAGGACGGCAGTTCGCTTCCCGGAACGTTGGTGATAAGCGAATCCGAAGCGAAAAGCGGCGATTTCGGAATAGATTCGCGTTACAAGTATTCGTTAAAATTCCGCGTTACCGCAACAAATGTTTTTAACCATACAAATCTGCGGAATTTTGTAGGGGTTAAAACCTCACCGTTCTTTCAACAAGCAACCGGATCTGCTAATCCTCGACAAATCGAATTTGGTGTTCGTTTCTCGTTTTGAAGCTTTCAGCTTCCGAGGCTTTCCAAGAGTTATGCGTTACAGTAATTCATCCGGCATCGAAAATTAAAGCCCGCCAATAATTGTTTTGACGATTGCTAAAAATCGGCACTGGTTTGAGAACCGATAGCAATCGGGTGAATCCGTGCAAACCACTTCGCCGATAAATCGGCACACTTCCTTGAAACAGGAGGGGACTTATTGATGCGGTTTATTCTAGAGAGCTTAAATCAACATTCGGTAATTTACTCAACGCCGCTCGAGTAAAGAATATTCTCATATCTGTTTCGCCGTCAAAAAAGCCACAGTTTTCTAAGAAGAACTTTCCGTTTTCAACACCGCCGGTGTAATCTAATCGCTCGCCTTTTCGTGCCGTTGCATCTGCCGTAAACTGTGCTTTTGTTACTTCAAACCAATTTCCTTTTACATCTGCCATCCACTGATTATCAAAAAACACTTTTCGAGTTTGATCGCCGTATTCGGGTATGAAGTTTTCCAAAAAGGAATATAGATTTGTAAGGTAGCTTTGGGTTTTGGGTCTGCGGAATGAGGCAATCAATTCCCATTTGCCGATTTCTTCGGCGAAGAAATACGCGGTGTAATCGGTTCCGCCATCTGCGGCGGGTTCGCCCTTGATTAAGAATCGGTAGCGGTTTTCGGTTTTCCAGTAAAAATCTCGGAAGCTTTGCCCGCCTGAGCCTTCATTGCCAAATTCACCAACGGTAACATTTTCGCCCTTCTTTAATAGCTTTACGCGGAATTCTTCGGGAATCGACTTTGGATCATCGGTTTTATACGGGCTCCATACTGAAAAAAGTATTTTCCGCGTTGACGGTGAATTAACCTGAATGCCGAAATATCCGCCCGAAAAACCCGCCGCCATAAAATACGAGCCAATAACATCCTGCCCCTTCGGAACAATTATTTCGTTGTAAAACCATTTAATTTCCGAAGCTTCTTTCGGCTGTTGCCAGCGTAAATGTACTGAGGGTCCGCGCCTGCCGAAATAAAAATCGTCTTTTAGATAAATTATTCTTGGCGTCAAAAGGCTTTGCGGCTTTAAGATAATATACGCCACATCCGCAAAAGTTTCGGCGGTTTTGCGCACACCGCGCATTTGCAAAAATCGATAGCCGGGGCGCTTAAAATCAACCGTTCCAAGTGAATAGTCACGGAAATCTGCATAGTCTATTGTTCGTTCAACCTGCAAACCTTCCAGCGAAAATCGAATAGTGGTTGAAGCTGCGGATTTAGCCCTGACCAACACTTGATACTTTCCGGGTGTTTCGATAGAAAAATACGTACGAATTCTATCGTTCGGGTTTCTCCAGTTTCGAATCTCGCCATCAATTGAAACGTTTTTGGATTCAGAAGGGTTTTTGTAAACCCAGCTGTTTCCGCCTGCAGGAATCAAAACGGGATCTTGCGCCGTAACGGAAACTGTTAAAACAAGGAAAGATGTGGAAACACAAAACACTAATAGAAGCCTTGAAATCATATTCAAACATATTAAGTGTTTTTGGAAGTTGCGCGAAACTCCACACCGGAATTACGAAGTCACATTACAGCAGTGACAAAATGCTCGCCCGCTAAATACACAGCTTCTTTGTCCATCCTTTGGTGCCACGTGTGCAATAATTTTGTTTTCCGGCGTTTACAAAATTCCACGAATTTCCGTTTTTGATAAACGAAATTCTAATGCGTTCGCCGTCAACGGAATCATCTTCGTAGCCGCGCATCGTTAACAAAAATACGCCAATGGTTCTTTTTTTAGATTTGAAAATAAAGGTTTCGTTTCGGGGGTAATCGGGGTCTGTGCCACCGAGTCCTTCAAATCCCAGCAAAATCAAACGTTCGTTTCCACATTCTTCCAAAGAACCTTTGCAGGGTTTGCGCGCATCTTTCAATTTGCTTCCCTTAAGTTGAATCGGTGCATATTCACGCGGATTTGCAACCTCACTTTTCTTTGTGGAAGTGACACTTGGCTGCGCAAATGCACCCATACAGCCAAATAGGAAAATCAATGTTGCGCCCAAAAATCTGTCTGCCATTTTGTTAACTCCTTATTAATTTTTTACGAGTTCCACCCTTCTGTTTCTCGCGCGTCCTGCTTCTGTGTCATTCGTGGCGACCGGTGCGGACAAGCCCAAGCCTTTTGTTTCGAGCCGTGAAGCCGCGATTCCTTTAGTCGTCAGATAATTCTTGACCGAAACCGCCCGCTTTTCGGAAAGCGATTGGTTAAATTTCTCCCCGCCAATTGAATCGGTATGTCCTTCGATTGTCATATTCCAACTCGGGTTATCGTTAAGAACGGTTACGATTTGATCAAGCGTCGATTGTGATTCCGGCTTGATAACATCCGAATTAAAATCGAAGTTTATTCCGTAAACCGCTGCGCGACCGTCTTTTTCAAGCTCTTTTTCGATTAGTGAGCCCGCGGCATTATCTTCACTTAGAGCCTTAAAATGCTCACAACTGCCGACTTCATCTGAGATCTTTTTGCCATCCCATTTGCCTTGATAATACTCATTTGAAGCAAACGTCCAAAAGCCCGTAAAATTCTTTCCGTCTTCGTCAAAATTAAAAACTGCCGGACCCACATCGCCATCAGATTCATACGGATTTTCTTTCCATGTAAGCGTCATAATTCGTCCGTTTAGCCCGCCTTCAAGCAAGCCGCCATCGAATTCATAGCACCCGACAATTGATGTGCCTTCCTGTTTTATATGAAATTTGCCGTAGTTTTCAGTTTCGTAAGTTCCGCTTACATCGGTTTTCATTGGCGTAAGAGCTTCTTGCGAACCGTATCCGCGAACTTCGATGATTTCCAGCCATTCCTTTGAACCATAATTATCCGCGGCGGTAAGCCTTAGAAATTTTGCCGGTACTTCTTTTGTTACGTTAAAATTCTGATTGTCTTCAGCGTTCTTGAGTTCAGTTTCCAAGATGGGTTCAAAGCCTTCGTTCGCCGAGGTTATGGAAACTTCAATTTTTACATTTTTCGCCGCCGCATCCTGATCCGTTTCGGCAGTGTCGAAACCTATTGTTTTTAGCGTTGTTTTTGCCGGTAGCTTAAACACAACCGTTTGGTTTGTAATTTGATCTTTTGCGCCTGCCCAGCCCGTCTTTTTTGATTCATCTATCAAACCATAGGCTGACCATCGCGCCAATTCGCCCGGTGTATATTCCGAACTTGCATTTTCTAGCAGCACACCGGCGCCGATTGAAAGTAGATCGGTTTTATCTTTCAAAGCGTCTTTTGAAGAAGCACCTTCAACCTCGGGGGGGGCGGTTTCTTGTTCAGTCGGAACAACATTTGTTTCGGGGCTCGAGTTATTGTTTGATTCGCCTGAAAATAATTTGCAACCGAAACATAAAAATATAATTAGAAATATTGCGTTTAATTTGTTCATAGGTCGGGGGTAGTTCGAAATAATTTCAAAAAAGTTGACGCGAATTTACTTCGTTTTTGCGCGCTACCCTTCCCGTGTGCGTTATGCGCAAAAGTATTTTACCGATTCAAAAAGATGTTTGAGTTTGGCGAATAAGATAAGTAATATTCATTCAAACGTTAAAACCAAAATAGAAGGAAATCATTTTATGGCGTTTATACCGATTCCGCGTATGTTGCTTCGGCAACTATATACATATCACAGTCTTAAAAATATTGATGGTGGCGTAAAATTTTCAATTAAAAACCGCCTGACCGATGTGAAGTTTGCCAAGCTGAATGCGGTTTCGATTAACAATGAGAAGATAACGCCGGAAAAAATCACGCTTGTGTTCGCAGATGGCATAACGATAAATGCAGCGGATGTTTCGGAAGACAACCCGATAGATTTTCCGTTGCGAACAACAATGGATGTGCATTGCGCCATCGGCAATCTGGAACACGGAAAATACAAGATAAATATTTCTGTTAAGGCAAAGGGTTATGGAGCTTTACAATTTGAAGTTGAAGATGCGATTGCCGAGCACGAAAGCTATGAAGTAAAAATTCCGCGCGATGAAGTTGATGACTATGGTGAAGCCGCGATAAAAAACCGACAGAAGTTTGTTGAAGAATTTTCAAATACAAAGCTTGAGCACCTAAAACAATATTCATTTGATGCACATACGCTCACCGGAAATTGTGAAAATTTTGCGGGCGTGGCGCAAGTTCCAATCGGGTTCGCAGGACCAATAAAAATCAACGGAGAATTTGCGCAAGGTGAATTCTTAATTCCGCTTGCCACCACGGAAGGAACGCTCATCGCTTCATACAACCGCGGTATTAAGGTTTTGAATCTTTCGGGGGGCGTTAAATGCACGGTAGTTGCCGATGCAATGCAACGCGCGCCGGTTTTTGTTTTTGAAGATGCCCGCGAAGGCAGGAAATTCGTAAGTTGGATTGATGAAAATTTTGAGCAAATAAAGGAAGAAGCCGATGCCACATCAAGCATTGCAAAGCTCAAAGACATTGAAAAATATACATCAAACAAGTTTGTTTACCTACGGTTTAACTTTCGAACGGGTGATGCCGCCGGGCAAAATATGGTGGGAAGGGCAACCTTTGCCGCGTGCGGTTGGATAATCGATTCTTATCCGGAAGATAAAATCAAGCATTTTTATTTGGAATCGAATTTCGCAACCGATAAAAAAGCGTCGCAAGTAAATATAATGCGCACACGCGGGAAACGTGTAACTGCGGAATGCATCATTCCGCGAAATGTTTTGGTTGAACATATGCGGGTTGAACCGGAATCGCTTACATATCATTCGGGAATCGCAAATATAGGCTCAATTCTTTCGGGCGCAAACAATAACGGCGCGCATTCCGCCAATGGAATTACCGCGATGTTTATAGCTACCGGGCAAGACGTGGCAAATGTTTCGGAAAGCTCCGCCGCTTTGATCTATTCCGAAATAACGCCGGATGGAGATCTTTACACATCAATCACAATTCCCTCGCTTATTGTTGCAACTTACGGAGGCGGAACCGGTTTGGCAACACAAAAAGAATGTCTTAATGTACTTGGATGCTACGGCAAAGGCGGTGTCTATAAGTTCGCTGAAATTGTAGCGGGCGTTGTTTTGGCGGGTGAAATCTCGCTTGGCTCGGCAATCAGTTCCAGCGATTGGGTTTCGAGCCATGAAAAATACGGAAGAAATCGCTGAAAACTTCGTTACGAAAAAGATTAGGTTTACATAAAATATGAATAGAAAGCAGAGATTTGAAGAAGACGGATTTCTAGTGATTGAGGGTTTCAACACGCCGGAAGAATGTGATGCGCTAATGTCCCGAGCGAAAGAGCTTGCTGATGGATTCGATTACCGCGGACACCCTTCAATTTTTCAAACATCGGAGCAAGAACGCACAAGTGACGAATATTTTCTAAACTCAGGCGCGAATATTTCTTTCTTTTTCGAAAAGGATGCGTTTGATGAATCCGGAGAATTAAAAACGAATATTTTTAGTTCGCTCAATAAAATCGGGCATGCGATGCATGATTTGGATTCAGTTTTTAATTCCTTCTCTCGTTCGCCACAGATGAAAAATCTGGCGAAAGAGCTTTCGTTTGAAAACAATCTCATCATCCAAAGTATGTATATTTTTAAGCATGCAAAAATCGGTGGTGTTGTTGACGTGCATCAAGATTCAACATTTCTTTATACCGAACCGGGTTCTTGCGTTGGTTTTTGGTTTGCATTAGAAGATGCAACAACCGAAAACGGCTGCCTTTGGGCTGCCCCCGGAGGTCATAAAACCGCGTTACGCAAGCGATTTCGTCGATGCGATGGTGGAACGGAGTTTGAAGTGTTTGATGATTCTGAATTCGACGTAAAAGATGCAGTGCCTCTGGAGGTTCCGCGTGGAACCTGCGTAGTTTTGGATGGGCTTCTGCCGCACTTTAGCAAGGCTAATGTCAGCGGTAAATCGAGACATGCATATACAATTCACACAATTGCCGCAGATGCGAAATATCCGGAATCCAATTGGTTGCAACGTGATTTTTCGACGCTTGCGGTAATTTGAGATAACAAGTTCTTAACATTCTTGATCACGTTTCATCAACTTCCTGCTGTTTTGGTAGCATCTGTTGAAGTTGTGGGCGCCGCGATTTTTTCACAAAAGCCACCTATTTTCACCGCATAGTGTGCGTTTTATCATCTTAAGTGGAACGTAATTACCGGCGGCGATAGTATGCAAAAGCTTACTTTTCTGATTAAAGCCACTGAGTTTTCATTGCACTTAATCGCGTTTAAGATAAGCATGCGCGATTTTATGTTAAGGCAACACAAGTAAATGGCTATCACTTAGAACCGATTCCGCGTTGCAAACAAATTAATGGCGAAATAGTTATTCTTCGTTAGTTGTATCTCTTTTTTTGCCACTAATAATTCCGCGCATTGTTTCAGCCCCCGGAATCAATTTTTCTAATGTTTGCGGAGCAGAAAAGGCTAGTTCCATCATTGTGCGAAAGCGCGCGTCAAATTCTTCGCGTGTGCGAAGATATGCCGCATAACTTACCGGAAGGTGATTCTTGAAGAAATCTTGAAGCGAACTTTCACTTGAACGAATTACTTGAAACAAAAACTCCGTAGGTAGCACCGTCTTATCGCTTTTTTCTTCCTCCAAAATCATTTGTATCAAAACCACTTTCGTAACGTCCTCGCCGGATTGCGAATCAATAACTTTAATATCAACGCCATTGCGAACTATTTTTAACAATTCAATATAGCTTACATGCTTCTTTGTTTCGGTATTGTAAAGCCTACGGTTGCTGTAGCGTTTTACGACAAGCCCACCAAAATTATCTTGTTCTGTATTTTTAGCCATACTCAAGACGTTGATTATAACACAAAAAGTACTTTAAAAATTGATCAAATTATCCATTTCGCAAACGCGAAATAAGTATCTTGACAATAAGTCGAATGTTATATATCTTAAGAATTGTAACAAGCCGAAAGCGTGATGCAATTGTTTGACCATTCGGCTTAAAGGTTATACTTCAAAAAGGAGCAATAAGATGGTAAAGGCAAAAACGGAAAAGACGCAAGAATATGTGCACAGTGCAGGTTATTTAACCAAAAGAACTGCAAAAACAACACTTCACGTGGCTGTTAGCACAGCCGAATTGGCTGAAAATTATGTTCAAGGACTTTATAACGCCGGTTATGAAGCCAATTACGAGGGCTTGAAAATCGCTAAAGGTTATTGGGACGCTACTTCGGAAATTCGGCAAGACTGGATAAAATTGTTTGCCAGAAAGGGTGAAGAGCTGATAGACGCAACTGCGAAATTGAATTTTCCGGGTATTGGCGATGTCAGCAAATTTGGAAAGGAAATGATTTCTACAGTAACAAAATCGGTTGATAACCTTTCCAAAACGGCAAAGGCAAACGCAAAGTAAATAAAAGTTTGCAATAATGGAATTTAATTTGGAGTCCAAAGGTTGTTTCAATCGGCGGACTTCTTTATTATCAAGCCAAAATCATAAATGGAAATTGGTTATATGGTTGAAAGCAAAAAGAAGCGAAGCAATATAAAAGACGATGCGGCGGTGGTAAAAAAGACCGCAAATAAGCGAAAAGCGGCGCAAACGCCAAATAAGCCCGTAGCCAATAGGAGTGCAAAAGCAAGTTCTGTTGGTGAAACGAAAACTACGCGAAAGGCGAAGACAACGGAAACGAATGCAAAAAGCGCGCGTTTAAAGAGTGGCATCAAACGACCTAAATCCGGCGGAGGCATTAAGCGCCCCGAGACAAAACCTAAAGGTGAAGCGGCTGGAGCGCAAAGTAAAGCGGAAACGGACTGGGCGCGGAGTGTTGTAAATCAGTTGATAGAAGCGCAGAAAACTTGGCTTGAGATAACAACGAAGCAATATGAGCTTGTGTTTAAGACAGTTTCGGATGTAACCGGAATGGCTGAAAATGCACCGTCTAAGGCACTGGCAGATTGGGCAAAAGAAGGGGTAAAAGGATTCATTGACGCCCAACAGCAATGGTCTGAGATCGCATTATCGCAGGGTGAGCAGGTATTAAAGTTGGTGCAAACAGGGGATTTCGCAAATGCGAACGTACTTGATTCGATCAAAAGTTCTGCGGAACAAGGCGTTGAAACGGTTATTGGACTACGCATGGCTTGGCTTGATTTTGCATCAAAACAGAATTCGCAAATGATTAAAGTTTTTAAGCAGGGTTTGAATTTGGATGAATCTTCACCTGCAGCAGCGTTGGCGGATTTTGCTGAGAGTGCGATGAACAGCTATGTTGAAATTCAAAAACGCTGGCTTGAAATGGCTACACAGCTTTCACCCCTTAAAAGAAAGGGAGAATAAGTTTACGGATGGCAGAAGAAAAACTGACAACGCGAAAATATCCTTGGGTTAAGGCAATTGGAGATGAAACCTACACGTTTCGTTTGATGACACCGGAAGACAAAGGTGCAATGCTAAACTTTGGGCGTGCACTGCCAGAAGACGATTTGCTGTTTTTGGCGGTTGATATAACTTCGGAAGACGCAGTAGATGATTGGATCAGACGTTTAAGTTCGGGAATTCTTCGTACGATTTTGGTTGAAATAGATGGCAAACTTGTAGGGCACGGAAGCCTAATCCACGAAGAACAAGTTTGGACGCGTCATTTGGGAGGTATTATTTTGTTGCTCGCACCTGAGGCACGCGGGCAGGGAATTGGACAAGTTTTGGCGGAAGAACTTTTTGTGTATGCCAATGAATTAGGGTTGCAAAAAATAGTTGCTCGAATGGCATCTGAACAAAAAGGGGCGATTAAAGTATTTGAAAAGCTTGGTTTTAAGATGGAAGCGCTGTTGACCGATTGCGTAATCGACAGAAACGGACGCACGCACGATTTGATAATGATGTCGTACGATATAACCGGCTTTAACATCTGATTTTCACTATGCCGTTTTTGGCTGAAACACCTTCAAGAAAATGAGTGAACGCGAACTAAATAGACGCTTAACTTCTTTAGATGCAACGTTTCTTTATCTGGAAAAAAAGGAATGTCCGATGCATCTCGGCTCCACCAGTATTTTTGAAGGCAAACTTTCCGTGGCAAAACTTAAAAAACACATAAAAGAACGTCTTCACCTGATTCCGCGATACACGCAAAAGGTTGTGCCGGATCCATTCAATATCGCTCATCCAACTTGGGAATTTGACGAAGAATTTGACATCAACAAGCACATTTTTCATATCAAATCGCGAAAAAAGGTAACTTACGATGAACTTAGAAGGCTTGCCGGCGAACGAATGACAGTGCTGATGAATCGCGATAAGCCGCTTTGGGAATTGTATGTAATAGACAATCTTGACGACGGAAATTCTGCGATGATTGCCAAAATTCATCATTGTATGGTGGATGGAATTTCGGGAGTTGATTTGATGAAGATTCTTTTTGATATCACACCCGAGGGCGAGCCTCCGCCACAGCCAAGGAAACATTCGAACGGAAAAAGGAAAATGGATCAAACGCGTGCGTTTCTTGATTCGGTTTTGGGTTCGATGCAGGAAGGGATGAACCGCTTTACCGAACTTCAAGCCGGTTTGCTTTACATGGCTTCGAGTTTTGCCGACCCGAAAATGGTTGAAAAACTACCGGCAATGGCTGAAATGTTACCCGCCGCAACCACGCCAGCGCCAATTTTACCGTTTAACGGAAAGTGCTCCGGTGAAAGAAAACTTGCTTGGAGCGAGGTTTCATTTGCAGATGCGCGCTTTATCAAGAATGTGTTGGGCGGCAGCGTAAATGATGTGGTGCTTACGATTTTGAGCGAAGCTGTTGCGCGTTATACTCGAGAAAACGGCGCAGAAACAAAGGGGCAAATCGTGAGGTTTATGATGCCCGTAAGTTTGCGGCAGAATAAACAACGTGGTTCCCTTGGAAATTTGATTTCGATTATTCCGGTTGAAATTCCCCTAGAAGTTTTAGGGTTTTCGGATCGCTTCAACTATGTAAATCAAAAAACCGCATTAATGAAAGAAACAAAACTGGCGGCGGGTTTGCTTACAGTGGGTGCTGCTTATGCGCTTCTACCGGCACCGCTTCAATCGGTATTGGGGCATATTGCAGATTTGCCGTTTCCACCGTTTAACTTAGTTGCAACAAATGTGCCGGGTCCACAAATTCCGCTTTTTCTTGTTGGAAGAAAGATGTTAAAGCAATATCCGTATGTGCCCGTTGGTTACGGGTTGGGTTTGGGATGTGCGATTTTAAGTTATGATAAATCATTATTTTTCGGGTTATCGTCCGATGCGGCTGCAATGCCCGATGTTGAAAGATTTAACGAAATCCTGGATGAAACATTTCAAGAACTGTTGGAATTTGCGAAGAACTTTGAAGCCGGTGCCACAGAGGCTGCGGTAATATAAGGTGATTCGCGTAACACTACGATAAAATATAACCTATGGATATCTTGGATGGCGAACTTGAAGTATTAACCGGCTTTGATAAAGAAATTCGCTCGCACGCGCTTCCGATTTGGTTTGAATCACTTGCCGGAATAGATTGGACACTGCTACATCTTTCACCGGTTTATTACGGATTCGGCGCAAGAAAGGGCGCGGGCGAACCGGTTGTAATCGTACCGGGTTTTTTGGGTTCTGATGTGTATCTTTATGAACTTTATTTTTGGCTTTCGCGCATCGGCTATAAACCCTACGCTTCCGGAATCGGCTGGAATGCAGATTGCCTCAACACGCTATCCGTAAAGTTGATCGAAACAATCGAACGTGCGCATAAGGAAACAGGAAAGAAGGTCAATTTAATCGGGCATAGTCTAGGTGGTGTATTATCGCGTTCGGCGGCGGTGCAACGAGCGGATATTGTGGATTCCGTAATAACGCTTGGATCTCCTTTTAGGGGGGTAACATCGCATCCGCAAGTTATAAAGATTTCGGAACGAATCAGACAAAAGATTTTTCGCGCAACCGATAAGACCGAATATCCGCTTTGTTATACCGGGCATTGTAACTGCGCGGCGGTAACGGCACTGCATAACGGCTTACCGGATGAAATTAGACAAACCGCGATTTACACGAAGTCTGATGGCATTGTCTTTTGGAAAAATTGTATGTCGCGTAAGTTACAAAATAATTTTGAAGTTTCCGGAACGCACATTGGATTGGTGTATAATTTTCAGGCTTATAAACTTATCGCAGAACGAATTCTTGCGTAACTTTCGTTTACGTATCTTTGATCAAGACTGCACTTAAATTCGCCCTGTCTGCAAAATTTGTTACCGAAGAATTGTGGCAAATTGCGGTAGCTGTGACGTTCTATCAAATGTCGAGTCAGGATAGGAATCGCCGGATATTATAACAATCAATGCCAAGGTTACCATTTATCAAAAAGCATCTTTCCGAAATTCATCCTGCTATTTACGATTTTCGAATAAAACAAAAGCGGATTTTTCGAAACGCATCAGATGTTTTGCGGAAAGTGAAATTCGCAAACAAAAAGTCAGCGGATGAGTTGGCTTTTTGCGTAAAAAAACATCAAAGTTTGTTGCGCAGAAAGCTGGGCACAAGCGATCCTCAGCTGCAAACAAACAAGGTTCAGAACCTACAACTTGCCGCACCGCTTGTTGACGAATTGTTGATACGCCCCGGCGAAACATTTTCGTTTTGGAATTCGGTTGGCGAAACAACTGTGGCAAGGGGCTATCTTGAAGGAATGCAGCTTTCCAAGGGTTTGGTTGTTTGCGGAATTGGTGGCGGACTTTGCCAACTTGCAAATCTCTTGTATTGGATGGCGCTTCACACTCAACTTACCGTAAGCGAACGACATCACCACAGCTTTGATCCGTTTCCGGATGAAAACCGCACTTTACCATTTGGCAGCGGGGCAAGTGTATTTTTCAACTATGTAGATTTGCGATTCTTTAACAATACTAAATCTACGTATCAACTGCGTGTGTGGGTTTCAGAAAATCATCTTTGCGGCAAGATTTTGGTTGATCGTGAACCCGTCGAGAGTTTCCATATTATAGAAAAAAAGCATCGCTTTTTGACCAAGGGACAACAGAATTTTCGTGAAAACGAAATCTGGCGGCGTAAGGTCGATAAGCGAACGGGAAACACTTTGGGCGAAGAAATGCTGATCAAAAACTTCGCCGAGGTGAAATATAAACTCGAAGATACTGAAACGACGTAATAAAATAAGTGTTTTAGTAAACTATACGGGTTTTTATCGTACCATCTACACTCTTTAAGATATCAAACGCTTTGCCGGAAGCACCTTGTTCGATATCCAAAATCACATACCCGATTTCTTCATTTGTCTTTAGAAATTGCCCTAAAATATTTATACCGTTTGAACTCAAATCAGAGTTGATGGCGCCTAAAATTCCCGGTTTGTTTTTGTGAATATGCAAAATGCGGTGAGTGTTGTGTTGCGGCGAAAGGTTTACGGGCGGAACCGTATGCGAACCCGTTGAAGTACCAAATTCCAAGTAATTTATGAGCTTTGAAGCTGCGTCAAGCCCAATGCTTACCTGCGCTTCCTGCGTTGAACCGCCAATATGCGGAGTTAGTATTGTGTTCGGCAAATTTTGCAAAACCGTTTCAAAACCATCGCCCTTTTTCTTTGGTTCCGAAGGGAATACATCAATTGCCGCGCCGCTAATCCTTTCTTGCTCCAAAAGTGTTTTAAGTGCTACAAGATCTACCACGTCACCGCGCGAATAATTTACAAAAATTGCACCTTCTTTTAACTCGCCAAGTGTTTCGGCATCGAACATATTCTTTGTTTCCGGCGTTGACGGAACGTGTAATGTTACGATATCCGATTCATTCAAAAGATCCTTTAAGTTCTTTGTTTGCTTTGCGTTACCAAGAGGAAGTATTGTCAAAATGTCGTAATAAACAACATTCAAGCCCAAACCTTCAGCCAGTACGGAAACCTGCGAACCGATATTTCCGTACCCAACTATTCCCAGCGTTTTGCCGCGAAGTTCGTAGGCTCCGCCTGCATCCTTTAGCCATACTCCTTTGTGCGCCGCAAGGTTTTTATCAGGTATTCGGCGAATCAACATTACAAAAAGTGCTATTACCAATTCCGCAACCGATCTCGTGTTTGAATATGGCGCGTTAAAAACCGCGACTCCACGTTTTTTTGCAGCATCCAAATCAACTTGATTTGTTCCGATGCAAAAACAGCCGATAGCCAAGAGCTTTTCGGCGCACGCCAGCACGCGCTCAGTAATCTGCGTTTTTGAACGAATCCCGATAATATGAACGCCGCTAATTGCTTCACATAAATCATCTTCGCTAAGTGCGTTTGTAAGTTTTGAAACGTTTGTGTAACCGTTTGATTTAAATTCTTCCACCGCGGAATCGCTAACATTTTCAAGCAAAAGAATATTTACCTTGTCG
>JBKEBT010000070.1:0-15938 GCA_047973305.1 Pyrinomonadaceae bacterium | reverse complement strand
AGATCGTCCGCGGGTTCCGATTGCGGCAAAGTTAATTGCGAACCTGCTTCAATCGGCTGGCGCTGATCGGGTATTAACAATCGATTTACATGCTTCGCAGATTCAAGGTTTTTTCGATATTCCCGTGGATCACCTTTTCGCCGCACCTGTGCTACTAAATTATTTTCAAGAAAATAAGATTGAAGATTTGGTGGTTGTGGCGCCGGATACGGGTGGTGCAGAGCGCGCACGTGCGTATGCGAAACGGTTGGATGCCGGACTTGTGCTTGTAGATAAACGACGTGAAAAGGCAAACGTTGCCGACGTGATGAACGTTGTTGGCGAAGTTGACGGTTTAAATTGTCTGATAGTTGACGATATGTGTGATACGGGCGGCACTATTTGCAAGGTTGCGAATGCACTATTCGAAAACGGCGCAAACGATATTTATGCGTGTTTTTCGCACGCGGTTTTATCGGGAGGCGCGGCTGAAAATTTAAAGAAATCTTATATAAAGAAAATCATCGTCACAGATACAATTCCACTTGGTGAAAATGCCGTGAAATTGCAGGACGAAGGGAGAATAGAGGTTTTATCTGTAGCCGAACTTTTGGCAACGGGTATCAAATCAATCCATGATGAAACGAGTGTTTCGTTTCTCTTTGTTTAGATAAAACGAGTTTAGGACGATAACAGCAATGGCAGAAAATATTGTAGTAAAGATAACGGAACGTGAAGCACGCGGGAAAAACGATTCAAGACGGTTGCGTCGTGAAGGGAAAATTCCTGTAACAATTTATGGCGGCGGTGAGGCGGCTGTTTCAGGAATCGCGGAACTGAAAGATTTGGCGGCGATAATTCGCTCGGATTCCGGCGTAAACACTTTGTTTATGCTTGAAATGGATGGGCATGATGAAAGTCGAGTGATTTTTCAAGAAAGACAGATTCATCCGGTTACCGGAAGGTTGATGCATGCGGATCTCAGAAGGCTTGCCAAAGGCGAAAAAATCGAACTTACGGTTCCGATTAATTTGGCTGGTGAACCGGAAGGCGTATCTCGTGAAGGCGGCATGCTTGAACAACAACTTCGCGAAATGCGCGTAAACTGCACGCCGAGCAATATTCCGGAATCAATTGAACTGAATGTTGAAGCACTTAAAGTTGGTGAATCACTTCACATTTCCGATGTTCCCGCAATTGATGAAGTAGAATTTCTTGACGATCCGGAAACCCTGATTGCTTCTGTTGTATTTGTTAAGGCTGAAGTGGAACCGGAAGAAATTGAAGAAGGCGCAGAACCGGAATTGATTGGAGAAGTAGGCGATGCCGATGCCGATGGTGAAGAAGGCGACGAATAAGGCGTTTATTTGGCGATACGGAGTTGGTTTTGGATAGCTGGTTGATTGTTGGTCTTGGCAACCCCGGGCTACAATATGAATTTACGCGGCACAACGCCGGGTTTATGCTAATTGATCGGCTTGCACAAAAACTTGCAATGCAGGTAAAGCGCGAAGAATGTCGCGCACTTGTGGGGCAAACAAAGTTTGAAAACAAGAAACTGGAACTGGTAAAACCGCAAACATATATGAATTTAAGCGGTGAATCGGTTTCTTGCTTGTTGAAGAAAGGTGACCGGAATATTTCCGGTTTGATTGTAGCCGTGGATGACTTGGCGTTACCGCTTGGTTCGATTCGAATTCGTGCAAGTGGTTCAGCGGGCGGGCATAACGGGTTAAAATCATTGATAAGTTGTTTGGGTACAAATGTTTTTACAAGGCTTAGAATCGGCATTCAGCCGCAGCACGAATTGCGAAACTCAAAGAAGTTTGTTCTTGATAAGTTCAGTTCTGCTGAATTGAGAGAACTTGATTCGGTGCTCGAACGCGCCACTGTTGCTACCGAAGTTTTGATAAGACATGGCATTGCAAAAGCAATGTCCGAATATAATTAAGTTGAAAACCTTCTTACTTCATCTGATGTGGATGAGGTTGGAAAGCCAAAAGGAGGAAGAAAATTGGCAAATAGAGTGTATGAATTGATGTACATTGCAGACCCGAATACGGCTGAGGAAGACATCACTACAATAAACGAAGAAATTAATGGTTTGGTTGAAGGCAATGGCGGTACCGTTGTCAAAACCGAGGATATGGGGCGAAGGAGGCTTGCATATCGCATCAAGAAGTTTACGGAAGGCTATTACTTTTTATTCGAAATTGAGGGCTCCGGCAAAGAAATCGCAGAACTTGAACGCCGTTTGCGCGTGAACGATAAAATTGTTCGCTTTATCACCGTTAGGGTTGACGAAGAGCGCAAAACTGCGGAAAAGCTCGAAGCGAAAAAACTTGCCCGTAAAGAAAAACTTGCGTCGAAACCGGCTGCTGAAGCAGAAACGACGGATGAAAACGAATAAGGAGGAAAAAAATGGCTGAAGAGGAAAAAGAATTTAAAAAAGACGAAAACAGAGACGAAGAAAGATCTAGCCGAGTGCGCAACGATTCTTATTCGGATCGTCGTGATAACAGAAACGACGGTGGTTCCAACGGCGATGACGATCGCGATAAGAGACCACAACGCAGATTCTATCGCCGCAGACAAAAGCCGACAGTTCCAACTTACGTTGATTGGAAAGATACGGAATTTCTTGAAAGATTTATTCCGGAACGGGGCAAAATTTTGCCACGAAGAATTTCCGGAGTCACGGCAAAAGATCAAAGAAGAATCGCGCGGGCTATTAAGCGTGCGCGTGTGATGGCATTGTTGCCTTACGTGGCAGATTAAAGAGGAGGTAACATGGCGACAACAAACATATTATTGAAAGAAGATGTTGATAATCTTGGCGGACGCGGTGAAGTAGTTTCGGTAAAGGCAGGCTACGCAAGAAATTATTTGCTTCCAAAAGGGATTGCACTTTTGGCAACGAAAGGTAATGTAAAACAAGTTGAGCAAGAACGAAAATTTTTGCTAAAGAAGGCTGCGGAAGAAAAATCTACCGCCGAAGCACAGCTTGAGCAAATGAAATCACTTTCGCTTACTTTTGAACGACTTTCCGGAGAAAGCGGAACCCTTTTTGGTTCGGTTACTTCAATTGACGTTGCCGATGCACTTAACGAAAAAGGTTATGAAATTGACCGTCGTAAAGTTATTTTACGCGCGCCAATTAAGGAACTTGGTGAATATACCGTGCCGGTTAAACTTCACCGTGAAGTCACGCTTGAATTGCCGGTGTTTGTAAAAGCTGAAGGTGAAGTAATTCAAGAACAACTTGAAGAAGCGGGCGAAAATTCAGATTCAAGCAGTTCGGAAGTGTCTGAAAAAGCCATAGAAATTGCCGAAAATTCGGCTGACGATTAACAACTAATCGATATGCTATACAAACTTTGTTTCATTCAAATGTTTGTATTATCATCAATGGCTGTGACACTCTCACAGTCATTTTCTTTTGGTTTACAACTCATTGAATAAACTATTATGGCAGTGTCTCAAACGGGAAATGAGCAATATTTGGAGAAGCCGCTTCCGTCAAGCGAAGATAGCGAGCGAGCCGTCTTAGGTGCAGTTTTGTTGGATAATGCGCTCGTGGTTCACGCAATCGAAAATCTGCAAATAGACGATTTTTACGTGCCTCGTCATCGCAAGATTTATGCTGCGATGGTTGAATTGTTTAATCGAAGCACCACTATTGACCCGATAACGATTAGTGAAGAACTTAAGAAAACGAGCTCGTTGGATTCGATGGGCGGAATTGTCGCGATTTCTAGCTTAATGTCCGGTTTGCCACATTTTACGGACATCGAAGATTATGTTCGTATCGTTAGTGACAAAGCGCGTCTTAGAAAACTGATTCGGGTCTGCAATCAAATCGTAAGCGAAGCCCTTTCCGAAGAGGAAGAATGCGATGTTGTTTTAGAGGAGGCAGAGGAACGAATTTTTGAATTGTCGGATGCGCGTGCACGGGAAGGATTTGTGCCGGTGGCGCGCGTCGCCGACGATTTGTTGGAAGAGATATACGCATACGCCAATAATGATTCAAATAGTGATTTAACCGGGCTTTCCACCGGTTTTCGGGATTTTGATCAAATGACTTCAGGTCTGCAAAAGACCGATTTAATTATTATCGCCGCGCGCCCATCAATGGGGAAAACTGCGTTATGTCTTAACATCGCACAGCATGCCGGCGTTAATTTGAACCGGGTTGTTGCCTTTTTTTCGCTTGAAATGTCGCGTTCGCAGCTTGTAATGAGAATGATAAGTTCGGGCGCACGCGTTGACGCAAAGCGTTTAAAAACTGGATTTGTATCGACTAAGGATTGGGAAAACGTAGGCAAAACAGTTGCCGAAATATCGGCATCTCGAATTTTTATCAGTGATAAGCCGGCAATTACGATTTCCGAAATGCGGGCGAACCTGCGCCGTTTGGTTGCAGAGCAAAAACAGTTGGATTTAATTGTGGTTGATTATCTTCAGCTTATGTCCGGTGGCGCAAGAAACGAATCACGGCAGCAAGAAGTTTCAAAGATTTCGCGTGAACTAAAAGCCATTGCAAAGGAAATGAATGTGCCTGTAATTGCGCTTTCGCAACTTTCGCGTGCACCGGAAGCAAGGAATCCGCCGATTCCCACAATGTCTGATCTACGCGAATCGGGTTCGATTGAACAGGATGCGGATTTGGTTGCTTTTATCTATCGCGAAGAGTATTACAACAAAGAGAATAAAGACCAAAATGACGCAACAATCATCGTGTCAAAACATCGCAATGGACCAACCGGAACATTTGAGCTGTCATTTGTAAAGCAGTTTACGTTGTTTGAAGATTGGAGCGCGCAAAGCGGTTGGGAGACGCGCGCAAATTCGAATGGTGAAAATGAAAACTGAACAATATCCGATAGGCAAATTTGATAACGGTTCACCCGCTGATGCCGCAGCACGCACGAAATATATTAGGGTTTTGGAAGAGTTACCCGCATTATTGAGCGGTGCGGTTGAATATCTGGATGATTTCCAACTTGACACAACTTATCGAAAAGGCGGGTGGAAGATTCGTCAGGTGGTTCACCACATTGCGGACAGCCACATAAATTCTTTTTGCCGGTTTAAGCTTGCGCTTACACAAGAAAAGCCCACAATTTGTCCTTATTCTGAAGTTCTTTGGGCTGAACTTGACGACAGCAAGATTGCGCCTACCGCATCGTTAAATCTTATTGAAGGGCTCCACAATCGTTGGGTTTCGCTGTTACGCGGAATGAGCGATTCGGATTTTGAGCGCGAATTGTTTCATCCGGAATCCGGCAATACAAATCTTGGTAAAATGCTTTCGTATTACGATTGGCATTCGCGACATCATCTTGCGCATATTACAAACACCATAAAAAGGGAAAATTGGTAATCAAAACTTTTCGCAATGTTCAAAAATATTTCCGTACGTCCAACATGGACTGAGATTTCGCTTAAGAACTTGTCATATAATTTCCGCTCAATAAAAGAATTTGTCGGAGATTCGGTAAAATTTGCGGCAATCGTAAAGGCAGATGCTTACGGACATGGCGCGATAGAGTGCGCGCGAACGCTGGAGCGTGAAGATATTGATTGGTTTGGCGTGGCGCTTGTAAAAGAAGGCATTGAACTACGCGAAGCGGGAATTCGAAAAAGAATTTTGTGTCTTGGTGGCTTTTGGGAAGGACAGCAGCAACTTTTGTTGGATTATGGTTTAACACCCGCGATTTTTTCCGTGGAGCAGGCTGCCACGTTCAATTTTGCTGCCCAAGCGCGGGGAACTTCCGCGGAAATACACATAAAAATCGATACGGGAATGAACCGAATCGGAATTCGTTTTGATCAAATTGGTGAGTTTCTTCAATGCATCAAACCGTTTAAGAATATACATATTGAAGGCGTAATGTCTCATTTTGCCGCCGCTGATGATGAAGATCAAAGGGAATTTACAATGCTACAAGCGGCGCGTTTCGATAAATGCGTAGAAACATTCCGCGCTTTCGGGCATAACCCGGTTTATCTTGATCTTGCAAATACGCCCGCAAGTGTTGGGTTCCGCGGCGAGTTTGGAAATATGGTTCGCTTAGGCGGATTCTTGTACGGTTTGGCAGATGATATGCTTCCCGCAAATGCCGAAAAGCCCGATTATAAGCCTGTTTTGAGTCTTTTCACGCAAATTGCCTTGATAAAGCATGTACCGAAGGGCGAAACGATTGGTTACGGTCGTACGTTTTCCACAACTCGAGATTCTTTAATCGCGGCAATTCCTATTGGATTTCATGACGGGTATCCACGTATTTTGTCTAACAGGGCTGCGGTTCTGATTAACGGCAAGCGTGCGCCGATTGTGGGACGAATTTCAATGGATTGGACGATTATTGACGTAACCGATGTTGGAGATGTTTCGGTTGGCGACCGCGTTACGATAATCGGCGAAGATGGTTCGGAAAAGATCACCGCAGCCGAATTGGCGCAAATGGCAGAGACAATTTCATACGAAATAACTTGCGGAATTAATGAACGGGTCGAACGCAAGATTTTGTGAAGCGGCTGTTTTCATTGGCAGAAACGAATAATTCATCTGCATAAACCCATCGAAAATCAAAATAGTTTCAATTGAATTGAAAGATATTTTTTCGGATTTTGTCGGAAATCATACATCAATTTTGTACCTTCGCTTGAAAGTTGATTTATGTTTGAGCTTGTTTGGTTTAAATTGTTGTAAAGCGTTTCATCTGTAAACAGTTTTCCAACGGTGCCCTTGCCACCTTGCACATCAGAAAGCAGAGATTCAAATTTTGTTGACGTGGAATTTAGCCTTTCAATCAAATTGTTTGCATCAGTATAGAGTTTATCATCAGTCAAAAGTTTGCCGGCAGTGCCCTTGCCTTCGTTAAGGTTACGCGCCAGTGTTTGCAAATCGGCAGATATCGAATTGATGTTCTTAATTGTCGGTTGTAGTTCTTTCAGAGTGTTTCGAAGATCAACCATAGTTGCCTTTGTTTCGTCGTAAAGCGCATCATCGGTAAGTAGCTTGCCGGCTGTTCCTGTTCCGCCTCGTAAGTTTGCAGAAATCTCTTCCAAATTCGCGACGGTTTTATTCAGGTTGTTATAAAGCGCGGGGTCGTTAAGTAATTTCGCAGCACTGCCGTTACCGGTTTGGGCGCGGTTCAATAGGCTTTGAACTTGTTCCATGGAAGCACGCGCTTCGTTCAGCGTTGAATTCAAATTATTGTAAAGTGCATTATCGTTTATAACCTTACCGAGCGTTCCTTCACCATCATTTGCTTTTGTTAGTATTTCGTTTGCGGGTTTTGCAAGCGTATTTATTTGCCCAAGCAAATCGTTTCCGGTAGCCGTTAACTGATTTAGTGAAATTGCCATTGATGAATTCAACACGCCGTCTCGCGAAACACTTGCACCTTTTGTTGTTCCGGGGGTGATATTAATCATCTTGTCGTTTCCCAAAACACTTGTCGCTACAAGTTGAGCGGTGGAATCCGTGCGAATTCGTTCATTTATCGGTTTACCGTCAAGATAAAAATCAACGCTCATTAAGGCTTCAACCTTTTCGCCGTCAGGGCTGTCAAATGGAAGAAAGTTGACTTCCGTGACTTTGCCGATTGGAACACCCGCTAATTGAACTTCAGAGCCTTCTCTTAACCCGTCAGCAGTTTGAAAGCGTGCTTTTAGTTCAAATTTCTTCTGAAACGGATTAAAATCGCCGGTAGCGTTTAAAATCAAAAAGCCGAACACTATCATCCCCAGAAGTATGAAAATCCCTACTCGCAGTTGGCTGAAAGCTATTTTTTTGTTTGTTGGCGGCATATTATTCTAATCTATCACTTACCCCGAATAAAACGGCTTACGTATGGGTCCTTGCTGGCAATAAGTTCTTCAGCTTTTCCGGAAAAAATAATTGCTCCTTCGCGAATCATAATAATTTCGGTGTTAATTATACACAATCTTTCGCCTTCTTCTTCAAGTACGACGTTGCCTTGATCGTCAAGAATCGCATATTCGGATGACAAATACTCGATGTTTTTCATCTCGTGCGTAACGAAAATCGATGAAACATCCTGTATGTCACGAAGTTTTATTGCCAGTTCGCAAATTGTACGTGCCGTTGGAGGATCCAGACCTGCCGTTGGTTCATCGTAAAGAACAATTGATGGATTCCCAACCAGCGCACGTGCGATTCCTACGCGTCTTCGCATTCCGCCCGAAAGTTCGGCGGGCATCTTATACACTGCATCTTCAAGATCCACAAAACTTAACATTTCGTGCACCTGTTCTTCGACAAGTTCTTCATCAACTTGTTCTTCGTGCAGACGATAGCCTACATTGTCATAAACCGAAAGCGAATCAAACAAGGCGCCCTCTTGAAAAACCATGCCCAATTTTTTTCGCACATCCATCATCTTTCGATCCGAAAAATAGGTAATGTCTTCACCATCAATCAAAATTTCTCCCGAATCAGGTTTTGTGAGTCCAAGCACAAGGCGTATTAACGTAGATTTTCCACTTCCGCTTCTTCCCAAAATCACCTTTGTTTCGCCCCGGCGCACGGTAAAGCTAACGCCATCAAGCACTAAACGATCTCCAAAAGCTAATCGAACGTCACGAAATTCAATCGCGGGCACTGCGCGCTCCGCACTGTAAAACGGAGATGCTCTTTCCACTTGTTCTATTTCGCCGATTTCAGGTTCAGTTGTCATTTATTAATCAAGTATATGTTGCAGCAGTCTGGACAGAAAGAAATCGAAAATAATAACGACAATTGATGAAAGCACCACTGCCGATGTGGTCGATTTTCCCACGCCAACCGTTCCCCCGCGCGTGCTCAACCCTTTGTAACAAGAAATGCTTCCGATTATTAGCCCGAAAAACAAAGGCTTGATGACGCCACCGATTAAATCTTGAACCGCAACACCGTTTCGAACCGACGTAAAAAATGTGTTGTAATCCAATGCAAACAACACTTTTGATGCCACACCGCCACCAATAATCCCGAGCAAATCGGCGATTACGGTCAAAAGCGGCAACACTATAATCAGTGCTAATATGCGTGGCGCCACAAGCTTTCTATACGGATCGGTGCCAAGCGCGCGCATTGCATCGATCTGTTGAGAAACCACCATCGAACCAAGTTCCGCGGATATTGCAGAACCAATTCTGCCGGAAACCATCATTGCCGAAAGCACGGGACCAAGTTCGCGTATAAGCGTAAAAGAAACAAGCCTACCGGTTTCCGTTTGTCCCCCAAAATAGGCAAGTGTTGGATAGCTTTGAAGCGCAAGAACCGCGCCCGTAAAAAAACCTGTCAGAATAATGATTGAAAGTGACCCAACCCCAATCAAATCCATCTGCTGAACAGTTTCCCGCCAATATCGTGGTTTTTTAAAGATGCGCGCGAACGCATAATAGACCAAATAGGCTATTTCCTGTAACTCATATAGAAACTTCTTGAGTGGATTCATGAAAATCAGATGATTCGAATATAACGCACCCGCTGAAAAGTACGAATAACTGCAATGGTTTAAAGATTACAACTATCGAAGGAAAACGACAACAAAAGAAGCCGCCCTATCTTCGGAACGGCTTCTGAATTGTTGGTTTGGCTTAAAAGGAAATCAGATCAATCACGTTTCTTGGGTTTTTCACGCTGCTCCATCCGATTTCGAACATTTTCTCGCCGTTTTTCACGTTCTTTCTTTTCTGAATCCATACGGTTACGAAGTTTCCTAAACTTTTCCAACTGTTCAGATGTAAGAATTTGCCGTACAGCAAATTCGCGTTCGGCTTGCAAACGGGTTACTTCGGCGTTTGCTTTGGAAACTTCGTTTGCGCGTTGGCGAACCAGTTCGATAGATGTTTCATTATCGTAAATCGCTTCATCCAAAGCTTTTTTCGCCGCATTCGCCTTCTTCCGTGCTGCACGTTCATCGTCTTCGCTACGCTCCTTAATTTCCCGAAGACTTTGAACTTGTGCATCCGTGAGATCTAAATATCTTCGTAGTGAATTTTGCTTTCCATCGGTTCTTGGTTTTTCTTCGCCGCTACTTTGTGAAAGCCCCACGCTTGTGGCAAAAAGAATTATTGCCAAAGTTATTATCTGCTTTTTCATATTTAAATTAGTCGTTAACAACTGCTACCTCATCCAATAGATCGTTCAAATTCAAGTTATCAGAATCCCGCGAATCTATTGCAAATTCTCCGGTAAGTCGTTGCATAGGCGTGACTTCCGCCTCGGAAGTTTTCTTAGTTGATTCCGCTTTAGGTGCCGGTTCGTGCTTTACTTTCGCGAAACTTCGCGATTGGGTTTTTACGCTTCTACGCGATGTCTGATTCGAAGGTGGGCTAACCCTGTTGGTTTTGAAAGAAGCCGCGTCCAGATTCGAAATCGGTTTCGGCAAATCTTCTCCGGTTTCATTTGCACTGTCATTTAATGATTCAGTTGCAACGGTTGTTGGTTTATCAATTGCGGTTTCAGATGAATCGGCGTTTGGCTGTGCCTTGCTGATTTCAGCCGAAGCAACTTCCGCCTTTTCGCCGGTTTTCGAAATAATCGCCCATCCCAGCAAGGCTGCTATTGCCAACGCTGCAAAACCAACAAATGCTTTTCCAAAACCTTGATTTACCCAAACAAAAATGCTTTCAAAAAAGCGGGGCACAGATGCTTTTTCAGATTCAGTTTCAATTGAAATCGGCGGTGTAGGAAGTCGCTCAAAATCGAGTTTCCAAGCGGAAATCGATTCACTTATCGCTTCAAACGATGCCGCTTCTACAGAACAAGCTTCACAAGTTGACAAATGAGCCTCAAATTCGCGACGTTCCCTTGGCTCCAGTTCGTCGTAAACAAAGCCGATTAACGCTTCTTCATTACCACATTGTTTTCTTGATTTTGAATCAAACATATTTAAACCACCTCAATTTGTGTGCGCTCCAGTTTTTTCCGAAGCCGAACAAGCGCCGAATAGAGTCGGCTTTTTACCGTGCTCAAAGGCATTTCGAGCGTGTCGGCGATTTCCTGAAAGGTCATTTCTTCAAATTCCTTCATTACAACAATTTGCCGTAAATCATCGGGAAGTCCGTTTAATGCATTTCTCACCGCAATTTTTCTCTCATCTTGTTCCGCAAGCCGCGACGGCGAAACTCTTTCCGGTGCCTCAAAAACCCTTTGATCTTTCGATTCGCTTTCATCGATAAAATCTTCCGATCTTGTTTTCAACTTTCGCTGTTGCGTGATGCATTGATTTACGGCTATTCGGTGCAACCACGTTGAAACTTTAGAATCCCCACGAAACCTTGAAAGATTCTTATAGGCGGAAATAAATGTTTCCTGCACGGCATCCTTCGCTTCATCCTCACGATTAAGCATTCCGTAGCAAAGCGCGTAAATCCTGCGCTCCCAACGGGTTATAATCTCGCCGAATGCGTTCGGATCTTTGCCGATAGCTACTTCAACGATCTGCTCATCAGTTAGATCTGAAGCCATACTTTAAAAATCTTAGTTCCAACTTTCGCAAAAACGGGCAAATGCCGGCTAACTCACTACTTTTGACGCTTGCTGACCTTGAAAAGTCTAATTATTTTCTAACATACAAAAATTACACAAATTGATATTATCACTTTATGAAAACGGATAATGTCGCACCGCAAATTCATCTTTTGCCCGGAGATTCATTTGCGCCCGAATTTTCTGCCACAAGAATTGGCACAGAATTTTTTGTTTGTCGCGAATGTTTTATTTATGGTGAAATTGCAAAGTTGGATGGGGAAGTATTTTGGAACGTACGCGAAAGGCAACTTTCTAAAACGCAAACGGAGGCGAAATTTTACCAAACGAAAGTTCGGGATGAATTTTATAATCTGAAACGTGCCGCGACAGGTGCAAATGTAAATCTGTGGTTTGAATACGAGGCTTTCTGTCAGGTAAATCTTTGGTTTGCGGTTGCGTATCTTTACAAGAACGCAAGGGAAATTGCGATTGTTTATCCACCCCAAGAACTTCTTAAAACAAAGTGGGACGGTTTTGCCGCGATTTCCGGAAGGGAAGTTTTGAAGTGCCTTGATTCAAAAATCGTATTGAGCGACGTGGACTGCGCTTTGGCGGAAAAACTCTGGAGCGCATTTCGGACAAAAGATTTTGCTGCGCTTGCGGAACTTTCAGAACTTAATACAAACGCGTTCCCAACCTTAAAGGAGGTTTCGGAGGCACTTATTGAAATTGACGTTTTGCCACAAAAAATTGTTGCCGAAATAATTTCAAGCGGTACTACGGAATTCCACGAAGTGTTTAAACAATTCAGCGCGCGCGCGCCGGTTTACGGATTTGGCGATACACAAGTAAGGGTAATTTTTGATCGTATGGTTAGAAACAACCAAAGTTAATCGCCAAACCAGCCTCTTCGCCAAAAATAAATCATTAGCGTTCCGGCAAGAGTTGCCATAAACCCGAGTGTTATAAAATAACCATATCGCGTGTGCAGTTCGGGCATATTTTCAAAATTCATGCCATAAATTCCCGAAATCAGAGTAAGGGGCATCAAGATTGCTGAAAAAAGTGCCAGCACCTTCATAATTACGTTTGTTTTGCTTGCGGTTACCGAAAAATGTATGTCAAAAATGCCACCAATCAAGTCGCGATAATTTTCGGCGAGATCCACAATTCGCAAAAGATGATCGTGCACATCACGATAGAAGGGAAGTATATCAGCGGGAATCAAAGAAAACTGTCCATGTGAAAGTTTATAAAGCACTTCAAGCTGGCGTGTAGAAATTCGCTTCAACCTTGCAATGCTTTTTCGCGTTTTCATAATTTCTTCAAGAATCTTGTTGCCTTCGCCAACCGAGCGATATACGCGATTTTCCAAATCGCTTATGGCGCTGTCAAAATCATCAACAACGGGCATGTAGTTATCTACAAGCACATCCAAAATTTGATGAAGCAAAAACGCCGCGCCTTTATCAAAAAGTCTGGGGTTGTTTCGGGCTTGTTCCTTGATTGCATCAATGCTTTTGAATTCATCGGCGCGGTTTGTAACCACAAAATTTGCGCCAAGATAGCCGTCCAACTCCTTTGTTACAAAGTGCGTACTGTTTGCATCGGATTTTACGCCATGAACAATATAGAAAAGATACTTCGGAAATTCCTCAACCTTTGGCTGGTTGCGCTCTTCGCGACAGTCTTCAATGGTTAAATGATGAAACTTAAAAACGTTTGCGTAGATTTCTTCCGATTCCTTGAAATCGGCTTCGCTTTTTAACAAAACGTCTACCCACGTGATGCAGTTAGGATCTGCCAAAAGTTCCTTAAGTTCTGTAACATCAACATCTTCGCGAATACACGATTCACCTTTCTTGAATACAATAATTTCCATACAATATCCGTTGCTGGTCTAAAGGCTTAATAAAATTGCCTAATTAAACATTCTATGCAAGTTCGAATTTATTTTCTAAGAATTCTAGCAATAAAATCGCACCAGTGGAAAACATCGCGTTCAAGTTTTTGTAAGCGTTGGCTCTCACTTGAAATTGACCCGGTTTACTGTCAAACAGAGTCTTCCCGTGATTTTGTAGCCACCTTTTCTACTAATTATTTGTTTCAGAAAGGTGAGGATTTGCGTTCCATACATCTATTCTTCAATTCCCAAAGCGACGCTTAGCCGCGAATATTCGAATTTGGTTTAATTTCAATTGTCATTAGCTTTTGCTTGTGGATAGCGTCAACAAAACTATTCGGCTTCAGCCGAATATCAAATCAAGATAACTGTATTTTACCTAACGCTGAAAAGAACTGTTTTTGCCATTTATAAGCCCATGTCAGTTGAATCTCGTCATCCTTTCGCCGCGTTCAGGCGTACAGAGTACAAACTTTAGTTTGCCCATTGCTTATCGAAACGCACGATGAATCGTGTACTCTAAACTCTGAATCGCACGATGAATCGTGTACCCTAAACTCCGCCGTGAATCCGGCTGATCCACCGCCTGCGGGAGTTGTAATTGTCTGGCTCAAAACATTTCCATTGTTGTTCGTCGTGCCGTAATTGAAATCAAGATTTAGAAAATCAGTCGCGTTTTGCGAACTCCCAAGCGCAATCTTGGTCGGCTGGAGTCTTGAGTTAAACTGAGTCGATTCATACCGATTATTCCCCAAACGGATCGATCCCGCCGCCCCCGCTGATGTGTAAATAAAGCTGTCCGCGCGAGTTTCGTACGAGCCGTAAGCTGAACGCGTCTGCACCTGCGCGTGTGTTACAACACGTAGCCCACTTTAATACGATCGCGAGTAACTTCAACCAAGTTTTCGAATTCAAAATCCGAAACTTACTTTTGATAACTTTTCAGAAATCGCTTTAACCCATGATTAAAACTAATAACGCACGTTTGATCAATAATAAATCGTACAGTCGTTTGAATTCTAAGATCTTTATAGGCTAACTCGAAAACTGGCTTTTCATTTGTTGTAATGAAACCGGAATCTTGTTGCAAACCGATAGTTACACTGGGAAAGGAATCTTCTTTAGTTAGATTTACCTTAAAACATTTATAATCTAATAACCAAGTTTCCATCAGATCAACCAACAAGCTGACTGATTCACCTGAAACCAAAACATTTTGTAATAGGTTTTCAAAATCATCCACCAGTTCATATTTATTCGATTTCTCAATTTCAAGCCTATCCCAGAATTTTCCGTAACAACTGAATTTCGCACGTATTACAGATGCTTCCTCACCTTCATCAAAATAAAACTGGCAAACCACCTTGTTCCATCCATCGGCTGATGACATCACAATTTTTTGTTTGAAAGTATATGAATCTAAAATCACCTTATCTTGAACCTTTTTAATTTGCCGTTGATTCCTTATTCCTGCTAACTTACTAATTGTCTCAATTTACAAAAGCACTCCTAATTCGTGGTTCGCCTTTGTTATTAAGTTAGAAACAGAAAAAATTAATCTATTCATTATTCTCCTAGTATATTTTTATTCTTGCGGTGGGAATTCGACCAGCTATTTTCTAAAAAAGATACTGCGTTCCCCGTCTTCATCTTCGAAAAATGCAATCTTTCCGGGAACAATTGACAAAATCGTGCCGAAATTACCTTCGACCACCTTTAGGAGTGCTTCAGAAATCGAAAGTTCTTTACCATCGATAGTCGGATTACTAGAAATCACATAGCACGAATTAACTCCTGATAATTGAATTAATCTGTTCTCGAACTCTATAGCGGTTTGATATGGATTAATTGTCCGAACGTTCGGATTATCAATAAAAAACCCTGGGTGTTCCAGCTCCATTAAAAACTTCTTTCGACCTTTTTCATTCATAACGAAAGAAAGAAATCGGTCTCTTTTTGTTTTGATCACAAAATTTTTAATGAACTCAATTTCATGCATACACATTTTTGAATTATTGTTATTAGGAGTCGTCAAAGTCAAACGTATAGAAAACGCCAAAAGCAACGTCTTCAGTTACTGAGCTCTCCTTAGTTAGATTATATATTTCTCGCCGATCTTGTGGTTCTTCGTTAAATTCTATCGAGCGAACATCTTCAATTTCGACAATTTTCAGATTTAACTCCAAACACTTCTTATAGACTCTTGAAAGAAAACCTTGCTGAGTTTCCGCGGTAGCAGCTCCATTCTCCGCCGATAATCTGCGATATCAATCGAGCCATTTTTAATGTTTTGGTGAAGAGTTTTGAGCTCAGGTGCCAATCGGCGTATTGATTCGAGATATTCACGCTCTCCGCCCGATGCAAAATCTTTTGAAAGTTGATTTGAGAGGGCTTTCCCTTGTGATGAGATTGATTTATCCGCAGCAGACGCCATTTCTTGGAAACGGCGCGTCATTCGCTCCGCCGCGCGCGCGCCGTCCTTATCATCGAAATTGATTTTTATTGTGACGTCGCGCTTAGCCATGATAAAATTGCGGTGTGTTTGCCTTTCCTTACAAGTTGATT
>JBKEBT010000069.1:0-4890 GCA_047973305.1 Pyrinomonadaceae bacterium | reverse complement strand
TTTTTCACCAACTCCCGATAAAACGGTGCGCTCTGCGTGCAGTATCCACACGTAGGACTCAATGCCAAAACCAAAACCTTTGAATCTTTCGGTAAATTCATCCCCGAAGCATCCAGCTTAAAATTATTTGATTGATTTGAAGCTTGCGCAGTTGCAACAGAGACAGCCGCATTTGGAATTAAAGAATTTCTTTGTGCTTGAGAATCAGACACATCACCTACACTCGCATTATTCACACTCTCGGGGGGGGGGCGAAATATTTGTATATCACCAATCCATTTACGAGCAAAGAAATACCGATGATTGAAAAACTGAGTAAATTTTTGAGTGAGCCTGACATCCTAAAAACTCCTTCTGTCAAAAACGTGAAATTATGCGCCCCTTGCCCCAAATGAGTAAGCCCTAATGTGAATGTGTAAAGAAAATCATACTTATAAATCCCGTGTCAAGTTTTTTCCAGCACAAATAATTGATGAACGGAGAAAAATATGTTAATCCTTGCCCTTGCCTGCAAAACATGGGATCAGAAACTTGATTGTTTTCAACTACTTACCTAAACGCAGATTAACGCAACAATCGCTTCACTGCTTGCGAAAGAATTTTCCCAAATTGTTAGTTTGAATGGCGACGGGAGTTGAAATAATCCCGATTTGCGTTTCTTTTGCAAATCAACATATCGAGTATTGGTTTGCATTGATTGTGTGCTTTTCTCTAAAATCAGATTAACATTTTCCGGTCGAAACAGATACTCACCCGCGGCGTTAGTAACGTAAAATAGAACTATGATAAAATCGTTTGGCTCGAAAGAAACCGAAAAAATATGGAGCGGAATTCGAGTGAAAAATATTTCGATTGAGGTGCAAAATATCGGACGGCGAAAACTAAGGATGATAAATAATTCGCAAGACATCTTCGATTTGCGAATTCCGCCTTCAAATCGTTTGGAAAAACTCGTCGGTAATCTCAACGGTTTTTACAGTATTCGTATTAATAAACAATGGCGTCTCATATTTCGATGGAAAAACGGCAATGCGTTCGATGTTAAAATAACGGATTATCATTAGTGAAGGTAGAGAAATGGAAGAATTAGCAAATGTTCACCCGGGCGAAGTGTTGAAACTCGAATTTATTGAACCGTTGGGAATTACCGCTTACAAACTTTCAAAGGACTTAAGAATCCCGCAAACGAGAATTTCCGAAATATTAGCCGGAAGGCGTAGAATAACAGCAAATACGGCTCTGCGTTTAAGTATCTACTTTGGAAATTCGGCTAAATTCTGGCTCGGACTTCAAGATGATTTCGACCTAGAAGTAGAGCGTAGGAATAAAAGGGCGGAACTAGCCCTGATAGAGAATTTTGAATTTAAGGACGTTGCATAATATTCTCTCGTTATGATGTCACCATTTAGCTAACCGGAAAATTCGCAAATTCGATGTTAAATTCAATTCCAAGGCTTCGGACGAACAAGGAATACATCCCAAGCCCATCTGCCGACCTTTGCTTTCTTCGCGTCATCAACCTTTGCCCGATACTTAAACCGATTGCCGAAATCATCCGTTCGCTTCGATTCCTTATACCGGAGTTCGATTGATGTTACATCCAGTGCCGGAAGCGTAAATAGCTCGTTTGGCTCGGAAATGCCGTTGTGGTTTGAATCGCGCCACAAGCGCAAATCGCCAAACACAACATCCCGATTATCAATCTGTCCATCGCCGTTTCCGCCGTTGTTGGGTTTATCGAATTCTGCGAGTGCGGAAAAGCCGTTTCTATCAGCCACCGGAATTGATGGGTCTTGATCTGTAAAATTGCCAAACATCTCGAGTCCGCTGTCGATTCCGCCGTTTCCGTTGCGATCTAAAACAAGCCAAGCGTCATCGGAGTTTGGCACTGTCCAAGAGATTCGATCCTTCGCTCCCTCGCCGGTAAGATTGAAATCAACTCCGTTTTCGCCATCTGTCAGCGCAAATCCATCACCGTTTATGTCAACAAGAATTGGCGAGCTGCATCCTCTGTTGCATCCCTTCCACAATCCCCCGTTTTCTTCACACCATTGTTGATGTTCTGTGCATATATCATTCTGGCAACAATACGAATAGCCTCCGTTTGAGGTAGATTGAAATCCGAATGGACATGTGCCGGTGGATGCATATCCATTTACACACCACAACGGCGGCGGGGGGATTGAGCCTGAAGGCGTAGGAGTGGGGGTTGGAACGCAAGTTAACAAATACGTTTCTCCTAATTGTGCTAAGTCGCACTCAGTTACGACCATAGAAACATTGTTTCCGCTGTAGTATGTTGAGCCAAACCAAGTACCTGCGTCATTAACGCCACATGCATCGTTCATTACCGATGACCCTGTTTCTTGTTGGGTGCACCCGTTTGGATGATTGCTTGTATAATGATTTAATCCTAGCCCATGACCAATTTCATGCAGGGCAGACTTTGTAAAAATAGTTGAATATCCTGATACATTCGGATCATAAAATCGAACACCACTAATAATTAGATCTTTATTAAATATAATAGTACCCCCGGTAATCTCACCTAGCATGGCAAATCCTTCTTCAAATCTAGCAGCCCCAAAATTCGGAACCTGACCGTATTTGACTTTAAGTGTTCCAAAAAAACCTTCTTTGAAATCAATCTTGGGGCAAGGAACTCCTATTAGAGTAAGATTCCACTTCTGAAAAGCTGCGTTAATTTGCGCTCTCTCAGCACTAATCGGTATGTTTTCATAACTATAAAATATCGTACCAGGACTGAAATGGGGTCTATCATAACTATCTGGAATCAAACATGCTTGAATTGAATGATCCACCCCAAACAAAAGAGTTGCAAATATAACCATTAAAAACCATTTAATCGTGACGACAATTTTATTGTTCATAGCTTCTGCCTCAATCGCAATCAAACGGTTGAATTCCTTTAACCTGATTAATCAAGCTTGACTGATCAATCGATTTCAAGGAATCTGGCACTGCAAGATTTGATGTGTTTCTAAATTGATTGCCATATAGTTGGAATATTCCCGATGCGTCTGATACCGTGTAACTGTCATTCTCTGGAAACGACTTTAAAAAAAGTAAGTATGTCTTGTTCTTCTTTAACATTTCATATAGGTCATCGCGCATTCTGAAGTGATAGCCTTTAAACCGAACATCACCTCCTGACATCTCTATATTTATCGTATTATTATTTATATTGGAGAGGCTTATGCTGTTACGAAATATATTATTCAGCTCTAGCTTATACTCAGTAAAAACCCAAGCTTCATCTTCCGTCAGATAGGAGCGTTTTTCTTTTGTTGTCGCGATGACTACAAGATCGGAACGACAAGACAAGTTTCTTATAAATTGAAACTCAGTTAGGGGGGCTGAGACAGTCGGTATTGAAGGAACCCTAAGATTCCTTGATATTATACCTTTATAGTTACGATCTTTCGCTAAAGCAACACCCTCAGTGAACTTCATGATTGAAGATGGTTCTAACTCCTTAAATCTTTGACTATAGTTGTGTTGCTTTTGAGTTTTTACTCCGGAAACAACATCATCTGGTACTTCAAAAGGTTCGTGTTCGCCAACAATTTGCTCATCTTCCCCATTTAGTTTTTTCTCTTGTTGAAATACAACGAGTGTTAAAGAAAAAATTGCGATAAGCACTGCCAAAATAATCGCTGTTTTTATTTTCATATTCACGCTTCCACAAAAATTTATTTAGCCCTTAATTTTTTGGAAATTAGTTATTGAGAATTTTGTCTATGGCGTTAATGCCTCGCGAATTTAACGTTTTTTCCAAAAACTTCTGATATTCTCGTTTGCCTCTAATTTCAAATGAATTTCCCGTTGCTAAATCTACATTAGGGTTAGCTTTAATCAGTTTATCAAGTTCAATACCTGACCTTCCCCTTTTCAAATATTCTTCCTTTATCCAACCTTTATATTTTCCTGCGCCATTCCTTACGTCGTTCAATCTTCCTTGAGACTTCCGATCGAGTTGTCCGACATTGTAACCGTCGAAAAATTCGACAAAAACTGGTGCAAATACTAGTTTTTCCAATTTCCCTCTGCTTGTCGAAATTGGACCTGACGGTGAAATCGTAATGCTCTCACCGGGCTTGATTCCTTCTGAAATATCTGGATGAATACTATTGATGGCAAGGTATCCAAAATCATCGCTGTATTTGTTTTGACCTTGTACTGAAGTTAAAGAATATTGAATTTTAAGCGCACTAATAGCTTTCTCAGATCTATTTGTTATCGTACATTCAAAAGTAACAATTTCGTTTCCTCGGCTAGATATCGGGCTATTACAATTGGTTTCGAGTGGTACCAATTCATTTCCGCTTTTCAATGCAATTACTTCAATTGGTATCTCATCTTGAAGATAATACTTTGCAATTATATTTCCTTCTGGACTTGCAAACGCAAAGGCAAAAAGTGTACTCAAAGAGACAAGTCCCGAAACTACGATGGCTGATTTGATTTTCATTATATTTCTCCTGAACGATATCAAAATATTGACTGTATTACTTCATTTTCAAAAGATGGCTTTAGTTTTCCGAGCCACTTCTGAATGAACTCTCCTTGCGAATTAAATAGAACCGCTGTCGGTGTTCCTTGCACCGGATAGTTTGTAATTGACGAAGGTTTTACTTCAATTTCATTCAACTGAAGTCCATCCAAATATTCACGACCGCCTTCTTCCTGCTGACCAAAAATCGCGATGATTTTAACATTCTTACCCTTTGCCTTTTTCACCAACTCCCGATAAAACGGTGCGCTCTGCGTGCAGTATCCACACGTAGGACTCAATGCCAAAACCAAAACCTTTGAATCTTTCGGTAAATTCATCCCCGAAGCATCCAGCTTAAAATTATTTGATTGATT
>JBKEBT010000068.1:0-14461 GCA_047973305.1 Pyrinomonadaceae bacterium | reverse complement strand
AGGTTCTTAAAGTCGGAATAGATTCTTAAAGTCGGAATAGGTTCTTAAAGTCGGAATAGATTCTTAAAGTCGGAATAGTTTCTTAAAGTCGGAATAGATTCTTAAAGTCGGAATAGATTCTTAAAGTCGGAATAGATTCTTAAAGTCGGAATAGGTTCTTAAAGTCGGAATAGATTCTTAAAGTCGGAATAGATTCTTAAAGTCGGAATAGATTCTTAAAGTCGGAATAGATTCTTAAAGTCGGAATAGGTTCTTAAAGTCGGAATAGATTCTTAAACTCGGAATAGATTAAAGATTATAGATTTTAGCTTTCTGCGTTCTGCTTCCTGCGTTCTGCTTTCCTATGATTTACTGCCACGGAAAACCCTCTACTAACGAATAATTAATTTAGCAAGCGTTTGAAGCTGCATGTTGGAAGTGCCTTCGTAAATTGCCCCGATTTTAGAATCACGCCAGTATTTTTCCACGGGATAATCTTTTACATATCCGTAACCTCCGTAAAGTTCTATGGCTTTTGACGTAACCACTTCAGCAACTCGCGATGTGTACAATTTTGCTATCGCTGCTTCTTTTAGAAATGATTTTCCACCGTCTTTTAATCGTGCGGCGTTGTAGGTAAGAAGTTTGGCAGCTTCAATTTCAACTGCCATTTCCGCGAGTTGGAATTGAATCGCTTGGAATTGATTTAACGATTTTCCGAATTGTTCTCGTTCGCGGGTATATTCGAGCGCGCATTCAAATGCACCCTGTGCAATGCCAATCATCTGTGCTGCAATCCCAATTCTTCCCTCATTTAATGTTTCAATTGAAACTTTATACCCTTTGCCGATTTCCCCAAGAACATTTTCTTTCGGAACTTTGCAGGCATCCAGAATTAACTCGGTTGTTGAACTTGCGCGAATTCCCAATTTGTCTTCTTTCTTACCGACTGCAAAACCTTCAAATTCTTTTTCCACAATAAATGCCGTGATGCCTTTGTAGCCTGCTGCCGGATCAACCGTTGCGAAAAGTACGAAAATTTCGGCTTCATTGCCGTTTGTAATCCACAATTTTTGCCCGGTAAGTTCGTAAAAATCTCCTTTATCTTCCGCGCGAGTTTTTAATGCGAACGCATCCGAACCGCTTCCGGCTTCACTCAACGCATACGCTGCGACCTTTGATTGAGCCATTTGCGGTAAATATTTCTTCTTTTGTTCTTCGTTTCCCCAGCGGATAATGGCGTTGGTTGAAAGCGTGTTTTGCACATCAACAAAAACGGCAGTTGATGCATCAACGCGCGCTAGCTCTTCGATTGCAAGAATTGCGTTAAAAAACGTGGAGCCGGCACCACCAAATTCTTCGGGAGTTTCAATTCCCATCAAGCCGATTTCAAAGCATTGGCGAATCAGTTCAGGGTCAAGCTTTGCGGATTTCTCCATATCAACAACACGTGGTCTAACCTCGCCTTCCGCAAATTCGCGGAAGGTGTTCTTAAACAATTGCTCTTCTTCGGAAAGCACGGTAAGTGCCTGTATGCGCGTAAATTCTACGTTTTGTGTTGTACTCATTGTTAAAAACTCTACTTATGATTCAATAAATTATTAGAATAGCTTAAATGGTTTTGGCGGGCAAAAGAAGCGTGGAAAATCGACCGATGCAGCGAAATAGGGTTTGAGCGAAATTTGATTAAATGCCATTCGAAACCCTTCAATCAATAGGATAAACTGTTAGTTTTTAAGGTTAGGTGTTACGGCAACTGTGGATCAATTAAACGCGGCTGAAAAAGCGTCAAAAAAATCGGAAAAGCCGAAAAATAACAAGTTATTGAAAGTTCTTGGCATTGCAGGAACGCTAGGCGGAATTTTTTTGTTCAGCTATATCATTTACTCCGTCGGAGTTGACGAGGTGGCGGAGGGCGTTGCGCGAATCGGAATTTTCGGTTTTTTATTCATAATTTTTGTGTATTTTTTAAGAATATGCGTGCGCGCGTATGCTTGGAAACTTTCCGTTTATGAACCTTTTTCGATTCGTATGCGTGACACCGTGCCGGCGGTTATAATTGGCGAAGCACTTAGCAGCATGATTCCGCTTGGGATTTTAATGAGTGGAACCGCAAAGGCGGTAGCGATTCGGAAACGAATTCCACTTGTGGCGGGGCTTTCATCGGTTGCAACTGAAAATCTCTTTTATTCGCTTGTTACCGGGTTGTTTGTGAGTTTTGGTGCGTTTTTATTTCTCAGAAATTTTCCGATTCCGGCAACCTGGGTATATCTTTTGGATGCCACGATAGTGGTAATCTTAATCCTAATCGGGCTAGGAATCTTGATGGTGATACGACAATGGCACTGGGCAAGTTGGATTTGCGAATGGTTTTATAAACACGGGATTTTTAAGAGATTTTTAGATAGCGGAAGGCTGCAGGTTCGCTTGTTTGAAAACCTTATTTATGGATTTTATCGAAGCCATCCAAAGCGATTTATTCCGATTGTTTTGCTTGAAATTTTGTTTCACACGCTCGGCGTGTTTGAAGTGTGGTTTATACTCTCAAGTTTTGATGAAGTTACAAACAAGATCACTACCGCATTTTATCTAGAAACCGTAAGTCGTTTAATTTCAATTATATTTAAGCTTATTCCCTTTGTTATTGGCGTAGATGAAGCCGGTGCAGAACTTGTGATGACCACACTTGGGTTGGCTGCCGGAATCGGTGTAACGGTAGCGATTGTTCGAAAGGGAAGAATTCTTTTTTGGTCGGCACTTGGAATGCTTTTAATAATTCGAAGAGGCTTTCGTTTAAGTCATTTGAAAGAAATTCACGGTGAGCTGCAAGATGGAAGAATTTGACGTGATAATTATCGGTGCCGGTGCCGCAGGAATTTCCGCAGCGTTTTGGTGCAATGAACTAGGGCTTAAAACTGTTGTGCTCGAAGAATCCGATTCGGTAGGCGGTCAGTTAAATTATGTTTATAACCCGATTGAGAATCATTTGGGGGCAAATTTTAAAAGCGGAAAAGACTTTATATTAGGCATAAAATCACAAATTGAAGCTCGAAAGCCGGATTTACGGTTTAATTCCAAAGTGACAGAACTTGATTTTAGTTCGCGCACTGTTGTGTCTAATTCTCAGAGGCTTAGCTATGAATTTTTGATAATTGCAACGGGAATACGAAGAAGAACGTTGGGACTACAGGGCGAATTAGAATTTGCGGGAGCGGGGATAATTGAATCAGGAGCTGCAAGTGCTTATAGATTCGATGGAAAGCGTGTGGTAATTGTGGGCGGAGGCGATGCGGCATTTGAAAACGCGTTAATCTTTTCAGAACACGCACAATCGATTTTTATCATAAACAGAACTGAAAACTTTCGTGCGCGAGCGGAGTTTCAAAAACTTGTGAAAAACGAACCGAAGATTAACGTTTTAGCGAACTCGGTTGTTCGTGAAATATATGGCGGAAGCAATGTAAATGCGGTTTTGATTGAGGATGTTTCTAACGGAAAACTTAGGAAGATTGAGACTGATGGTGTGCTTGTCCGCATCGGCGCGGTACCAAACAGCGAACTCTTTTTGCCATCGATTGCGGCAGACGAAACTGCGTATATTCTAACGGACAAATACTTTCGAACAAATGAAGATAGAGTTTTTGCAATTGGCGATGTTTCAAATCCAAATGCTCCAACAATCGCCACCGCGGAAGGCAGTGCCGCAATTGCCGCTAAACAGATTCGTGTTATTTATCGTTAGAGTCTTTACCAATGAATTCAGCGTGCCGAAGACTAAAGCAAACGTTGTACTTCGTCGTAAAAAGCTTTTCCTACGATAAACAAAAACAATAAGCATTCATACGAAATTTCGTAGATTCCAAATTCTTGTACTGGATTCATGGATTTTTCGAGAGCCCAACTTCAAATGAACGTTCGCTTAATTATTGTATTTAATGCATTTGTCGTTTACTGTGCAAACTAGGAATAGTTTATGCCTTTAGATAAACTAAATTCTTCAGTTAATTTAACCAAATACAAAGAAGGAGGAGCTATGACAATTTGTTCAATTAAGGGAGTAAGTAATGGATTTATTTTATTGCTGGCTTTCGCGGTTTTTTCGGTAGGCGCATTCGCGCAATCCGGAACTTCAACCATAAACGGTGATATTACCGATCAGAATGGTGCGTCAGTTCCGGGGGCAACGGTGAAAATCGATGACCCAACAACCGGATTTAGTCGAACCACTACCACCAACAATGCCGGAAGGTATTCATTTCCCGGGATTATACCGGGGCAATATAATGTTTCTGTAGAAGCAAGCAATTTTAAGAAATCGTTGAGCAACGGAGTGTTTGCGCGCATTGATTCGGTTACCGTGCTTAATTTTTCACTTGAGCCCGGTGATGTTTCAGCCGTGGTTGATGTGACTTCCGAAAGTATTGAATCAGCGATCAACACTACGGATGCGAGGCTCGGAAACAACTTTCAACCCGAACAAATCATAAATCTTCCCACGAGCCTACGCAGAGTGAACGATTTGATGTCACTTCAGCCGGGTGTGACCAGAGAAGGTTACGTCGCTGGCGGCAGAAGCGATCAATCAAACATTACGCTTGATGGCGTTGATATCAATGACCAGCAAGACGGTGGACGCGATGGACAGTTTTCAACATCGCAGGGTTCTGTATTGCGTGCTACGACGGAATCGGTTGAAGAGTTTCGCATAACAACCGCCAACGCAAACGCAAATCAAGGGCGATCATCCGGTGCGCAGATTTCCTTGATAACTCGCAGCGGAACGAACGAATGGAAAGGTTCGTTGTTTTATTTCTATCGTCCGACTCAGTTTTCTGCAAACAGCTTTTTTAACAACCTGTCAGATACCGCACGTCCGAGCCTGGCGCGCGATTTATTTGGCGGAAGATTTGGCGGACCGATAGTTAAGGACAAGGCTTTCTTCTTCTATTCGTATGAAGGACAGCGGCAGCAATTAGAGGAATCCGTAACTCGTACAGTGCCACTTGCGCATTTAGGAAAGGGTGAAATTCATTTCACCGGAACGGGTCCAAGTTGTGTAAACGGACAGTGCGTTGTAGGTTTGGCTGAATTGAACAGTTCGATTTTTCCTTCTGTCGGTATAAACCCGATTGCGATGAGTGCCTTAGCCGATGCGGCTGCGAAATATCGCTCAAACTATGATGATTACGGCGATGGGTTTAACACCGGTGGATACACGTTTAACTCGCCGCGAAACATTAAAGAAAATACCCACACCGCGAAATTTGATTTTAATTTAACCGATAATCAACAGTTGTTTGCGCGTGGAACTTGGCAATGGGACATTGTTGGCGGAACTTCGCAGTTTCCGGACACGCCTTCAACAAACAGGTGGGATCACCCGTGGGGAATTGCTGTTGGTCATAATTGGACGATTAATAGCAATATGATTAACAATATTCGCTATGGCTGGACACATCAATCATTTAGTTCGCAAGGTGATGCGGATGGACCTCAAATCTATTTCAGGTTTGTTTTCGAACCGCTAAAGTTTAGCCGAACCCTTAGCCGCGTTACAGATACGCATAACCTAACGGATGACTTTACGTGGATAAAAGGCAACCATATGATTCAAATGGGCGGGAATCTTAGGCTTATCGAAAACAAACGAAACAGCTACTCCAATGCCTATGATGATGCGGTTACAAACCCTTCATTTTACGAATCTTCGGGAGGCGTAATTTCTGATGCTTTTACAGATGCGGGCTATTCGATTAGTGGTGGAAGCATTGCATCTGTTGAAGCCGCAGCAACTGCTTTAATCGGACGTTTGTCTCAGTATTCCGGAAACTTTACTTTTGACTTGGATGGAAATGTTGTTGCGGCGGGAACGCCAACACAACGGACATTTGCAACCCAAGAAGGCGACATGTATTTTCAAGACCAATGGCGTGTCAGACGAAATCTTACGGTTACCGCGGGGTTGCGTTACGGGCTGAGTCGTCCGGTTTATGAAAAGAACGGCTATCAAGTAGTTCCGGATACACCGCTCGGAGATTATTTTGATGCACGTGTGGCGTCCGCAGCTAACGGAATTCCATATAATGAACTTATCCAGTTTGTAAAGGGTGGTCCGGCAAATAATGGTCCAGGATTTTATGAGATGGACAAGAATAATTTCCAGCCGCGTGTTGCCTTTGCATGGTCGCCAAGTTTCGAGACGGGGTTCTTGAATAAACTTTTTGGTGGCGAAGGTGAATCAACGTTCCGTGGTGGTTTTTCAATGGTCAACGATTACTTCGGGCAACAGCTAGCTGTTTCGTTTGACGGTCTTTCAGTAATCGGCTTTACCAGCAGCAATACGATTTCAGCCAACACCTATAACGTTACGGATACACCCGCACCGTTGTTTACCGGCTGGAATATGGATATACGTTCGCTTCCGGGAATTCCCGCGCCGGTTCAACGCTTTGATACGCCGGCTGATGAAGCTCAGCGAATTGAAGTTTCGCTTGATGCAACAATTCAATCGCCCCAGCATTATATGTGGAACTTCTCATACGGACGGTCTTTACCGGGCGGCATGTATCTAGAGGCAGGTTATGTTGGAAGAGCAGCCCGAAATCTTTTCGCAACGCGTGACGTTCTTGCATTTAATAACCTGGTTGACCCCGTTTCCGGAATGGATTGGTACACCGCAGCCGGATTGCTTGCAGAAGCAAGAATGAATGATGTTCCGTTTGGCTCGGTACCCGTAATACCCTATTTCGAGAATCTTTTCCCGACATTTAGAAGGCGCGGAAGCGCAAACGCGACGAACGGAATATATTCCTATGTTTCTCGAGATCAATCGGATATCTTGGATTGGACATATATTCAAGCCTTGATTGATGATCGGGGGATTTATCCGAATATGTTTATTCAACCGCAGTACGCCGCATTTTCAGCATATGGCACAACTGCATATTCCAACTATCACGGCGGTACGTTAACTGTTAGACAGCGTTTGGGTACAACCCTTACTTGGGATTTCAATTATACGTTTTCGAAATCGCTTGATAATGCTTCCGGTTTGCAAACCGGTGGTTCATACGGTTCACAGTTTATCTTAAACGCACTACGACCGGATGATAACTATTCATACTCTGACTTTGACATTCGTCATTCAATCAATGCCAACTTCATTTTTCAACTTCCGTTTGGAAAAGGAGCTATGTTTGACGGTCAAGGGATGACGAAGAATTTCTTTCTTGGTGGATGGCAGCTTTCGGGAATCTATAGATTTAATACGGGATTGCCACTAAATCCGCCATTTGATCAAGCTCAGTGGGCAACCAACTGGAATGCACAATCAAACGGCACGCAACTTGTGCCTGTCACCGTTGGTGCTAATCGCAATACCCAAAATGCGTTTACAGATCCACAGGCTGCGTTTAACTCATATCGTAATGCACTTCCGGGTGAAACCGGACAGCGGAATATTTACAGAATTCCCAATTATCAAACACTTGATTTGGGGCTGACAAAAGATTTCCGTTTTCCTTGGAATGAAAATCATTTGTTGCAAATTCGTTGGGAAGTGTTTAACGTGCCTAATTTCCAGCCTTTTTCGGATGGTGGGCAATCACGTTCTACTTGGGGCTTGCCGCAAGATCCGGAACTTAGCACTGCTTCGGCGAACTTCGGTAAGATATATAACTCTATACAAGGAAATCCGCGAAGTATGCAGTTTGGTATTCGCTACGAATTCTAATTTGAGTTTGTAGTTTTATTTAATGCCGGGGCGTTATGCCTCGGCTTTTTTATTCGCCTGAAAATGAATCGTTACCGGTGTTTTCGAGTAGGTGGCGTGTATCATTCAATGCAATAACCCTTACATCTCTTCTTTTTCTGATTTCAAAACGGTTAATTCCGCAGTTTGAGGTAACCAGCCAAGGCGTGCGGCGAGTTGTTTCATCGATAGCATTTAAAAGTGAAAGTGTCATAAAGCATATTGCGCCGGTGTGTGAAAAAATAGCGATTTCTTCGCCACGATTTAGTTCGATTACTTCTTCCAATTGTTTCGATGTACGTTCAATTACGTCGCGATAGCTTTCTCCATCGGGGATTCTATAATCAATCTTGCGGTTTACTAATGCGTAATAATCTCGTGTAAACCGTTTCTTGGTTTCTTCAAACGTAAGCCCTTCCAATCTGCCAACATTTCGCTCCCTAAAAGCGGGCGCAAGCTCAATTTCCAATTCTAAAAGCTCGCCCAGCGGACGCGCAGTATCAACGGCGCGGCGAAGATCGCTTGAATAAATTTTAGCTATATTCTCAGTTTTAAGCGCGTTTGCAGTTGTTTTGGCTTGAACTAATCCAAGCGGGGAAAGCGGTGTGTCGCTGTGCCCGCCAAAACTTCCTTCAACGTTTTTTGCCGATTGACCGTGCCTTATAAGCAGAAGTCGTGTAATTGCCATGTTGTAAAAATTATTCTTTTACGGAAGATTTACGCTGATATCATTATGCCGTAGCGGTTTCAGCCTTCAATTTTTCAGCTTGATAATGCGTAATTAGTGGTTCGATAATTTGATCTAAATCGCCTTCCATCACCAAATCCAACTGATGAACTGTCAAACCAATTCTGTGATCGGTAACGCGATTTTCTTTGAAGTTATAAGTTCGGATTTTTTCGCTTCTATCTCCGCTACCAACCATAGATTTACGTTCAGAAGCCAGTTCATCATGCTGCTTTTGCTCTTCTATTTCTTGCAAACGTGCGCGCAAAACCTTCATCGCCTTTTCACGATTTTTGATTTGCGATTTTTCATCCTGCATCGAAACAACCAACCCGCTCGGTAGGTGTGTGATACGAACAGCCGAATAGGTTGTGTTTACCGATTGCCCGCCCGGACCGGTTGCGCAAAATGTATCGATGCGAAGATCATTTTGATCAATTTGAACATCAACTTCTTCTACTTCAGGAAGCACAGCGACCGTTATCGCGGATGTATGAATTCTTCCGCTCGATTCGGTTGCAGGTACGCGCTGCACGCGGTGAACGCCCGATTCAAAGCGCATACGCGAATAAACCGAATCGCCTTCAATCATGGCAAAAGCTTCCTTAAACCCGCCTACGCCGGTATCTGAAGCATTCATAACTTCCATTTTCCAGCCTTGTTTTTCTGCATAGCGCGCATACATTCGAAGAATGTCGGCGGCAAAAAGCGTAGCTTCATCGCCGCCCGTACCGGCGCGAATTTCAAGAATCACGTTCTTTTCATCGTTCGGGTCCTTTGGAATCAACAGAACCTTAAGGTCATCTTCACCCTTCGCAACGCTTTCTTCCAATTCGGAAATTTCCAGCGTGGCGAGTTCGCGCATTTCATCGTCTTCAGTAGCTTCAAGTATTTCACGTGCCCCTTCCAACTCTTCCTGGATACGTTTCACTTCGCGGTATTTTTCAACTATTTCGCCAAGCGATTTATGCTGCTTCATCAGCTTTGTGTAAGCGTCAATATCCGAAGTAACGTCCGGTTCCGAAAGCTGCCGATTCAAATCTTCGTAAGTGGTTTCAATTTGCGCAATTTTTTCTAACATCAGTTTACAGCCACCTGCATTTCATAGTCCGGTTCAAGTTCAAGCGAACGGTTTAATGCTTCTATCGCAACTTCCAGTTGGTCATCGTCAGGTTCCTGCGTGGTTATGTTTTGAAGCCACAACCCCGGTTTAGTCATTAGCTTGAACACAATTCCTGATTCCTTCTTCGCTGCATAACGAATAATTTCATACGAAATTCCGGCAACCAACGGCATTAACAAAATTCGCACTACAAGATTCATCCAAAGTGCGTCAAACTTAATAACGGAAAACAAAACTATCGCAACAAGCATAACCACCATTAGAAACGATGTGCCACAGCGCGGATGTTGACGAGGTTGTGTTTGCGCGTTTTTAACCGTTAAATTGTAACCGCGTTCCCACGTAAAAACAGTTTTGTGTTCGGCGCCATGATATTGAAATACACGGTGAATATCTCTTAGGTAAGACATTGTGTAAATCATAATGATAAAAAACAACATCCTGATTAAGCCGTCAACCAAATTAAATGCTATCCACGAATGAGGTTTTACCTCCCAAATATGACCCTTTATCCATTCATACCAACCGACTGTTGCAGCAAGATTTGGTGCTTCAGCCCACCCCACAAAAATAAAGAGAATATTTGTCAGAACTAGCGGAGCAACTATAAAAAGAAGCACATTAAAACCTAGTGCAAATACAATTGAGCCAATTGTTCCGGCAGATTGTTTTGCTTTATTCGGAGCTTTTGGTTCCTCATTCGGCACCGAAATTTTAACCGGAGCTTTTGTAAACTCCTCGTCAAAAGTTCCCTCCGCCGGCACCTCAACGTGCGATTTCTTTTCGCTTTTTACAAGTTCTTCTTGCGCTTTTACGTTCTCTTCAAAAATCTGTGCGGAATAATTCAGTGCTTTAACACCCAACACCATTGATTGAACCAGCGTTGCCCCGCCACGAATAACCGGCAGATTAAGAATCTTGTATTTGTCGCTGAGTTTTGGAAGTGTTTCCGCCTTGTGGACTATTGTTCCGTCATATTTTCTGCACGCAATAGCATAAGCGCTCGGCGTCCTCATCATAACGCCTTCAACCACCGCCTGACCTCCGACAATCAGATCCTTTTCCATCGTCAAAAACAGTTGTAATGCTTTTTTCATATCAAACCTGTCAAATTAAAAACATTCCCTTTATGATGTGAAACAACTAAAACGGAATGCATTCCTTTTTGTAAAAAAGCGCGAAAACAAAAACGCCTGAATTTTCAATCTCAAACCATTTACAGAAACAGTGAGACGCAAATTCAGACGTCAGATTATAAAAGCTATAAAGTTGTATTAATGTAACCTTCTTTCACAAACACTCAATTGCCCGCTTTAGCGGTGCCTTTGCGATTTCCAAACCGCTTGTTAAATCTATCCACGCGTCCGGCGGTGTCAACCAATTTCTGTTTGCCGGTAAAAAACGGATGACATTCAGAACAAATTTCCACGCTCAAATCTTCACCCAAGGTCGAACGCGTCTTAAACGAATTTCCGCACGCACAAGTAACCGTTATTTCTTGATAGTTTGGATGTATATCTGCTTTCATTTTAATTTTCCTCTTATTTCTAAAGGCGAACTGCGCCAAAAATGCAAACGTTGATTTTACAGCTTTCCGCCTCTAACGGTCAAGTTTGATGAGGTGTGGCAACTTCAGGTTGCACATCGTTCACGTTTCGTTCAATAAAGTATATAAAGCGTTGTTCCGAATTTGGAATTAGCTTTTCTTCAACTTTAACCTTATCCCTTTTCAAGACCGATTTTACATTATTTCCTGCAAACAAAATAACGTTTGCTTCCGGAGCCCAACGCAAAATTCGCGGAACTTTTTTCGAAAACCCGTCAATTGCGCGACACATTACGTGCGAAACACCGGGGTTTGGTGCTTCATCAAATTGACTCAATAAAACTTCGGTTCGGCTCTTTATCTGCAAAAGTCGAACTGCTTTGTTTAAGAAATCAGTTTTCTTTTGCTTTGATTCAATTAATATGCCGCGCAAATCTTCACGAACAATCAAACATGGAATACCGGGCAAACCTGCACCGGTGCCAAGATCTGCAAAATACGCTTTATTTGGCAAAAACTGCAACGCAAAAAGCGATTCAAGAATGTGCCTTAACGCAAATTCCTTTGGCGTTGATTTGCCAACAAGGTGCAACAACTCGTTATTTTTCATTACACCTTCGTAATAAAAATCGAGCCTTTTAATCGCTTCGTCTGATAGTTCAACGCCAAATTCGGCTTGATGCGTCCTTAGCGCGGTAACTAGTTCATTATTCATCTTATTTATCCGATATAAATGGTGCGGACGAGAGGCACGAAATAGTTTTTCATAAAACTCAATAAATTCGCGCTTGTCCCGTAAAATCCAGACGTTGCGGTTATTTACGGTTCGCGACATTTGCGACATTTGCGACATTTACGTCAAAGTTACGTCAAAAAACCGTCAAAAAATATCTGTCAATTTTTGCACAAAATCTTCGAAACCCACCTTATTATTTTGCACTTCATTAAAGAGTTTGCGCAAGGCATCTGTATCGAATTCAGAGACTCTGGATGCAGAGATTTCCGAATCACCGAATTCAGCTTCGATAATATCCATTGCCCGTTGTTTTGAAACTTCGCGAGAGTGCTGGTAGGTTTGAATCGCATTTGGATTATCCGTAAATTCGATTGCAGTAACGTTATCAATAAGATTTTCGGTCAGCAACGTTGTAAAAGTGTGTCTTGTGTCGTGAAACACAAAACCGCCTTCGGTATGTCTGCCATATTGAATGTTGAGTCCGGCACAAATGCGCTTCATCGTTTGGTAGGTTTTATGATGAATTGAGCCACTTGAACTAAAGAAGTATTCCGAATCAGGATAAAGTTCTTCAGCTTCGTCTAAAACGCGCAAATGAGTGTCGGTTAATGGTCTGAACAATTTCCAACGTGAGCCTTTGTATCTATAGACATCGATTTCACGTCGTTTACGGTTGAGTTTATCCTTCCGCATTCCAGCAACTTCGCCATGACGTAAACCGGACATCAGCAAGAACTTAAATGTAAGACCGAGCCTGTGTCTTGCCCGAAATTCAATTAGAGATTCGCTCGTGGATTTTGGAGATAAGAGTGCTTCTAAGATTTTAAGATACTCGGATTGATCGATGAGCCGTTCTCTGCGAGCTTTTACTTTTTTGAATTTGAAAACTTTTGGTTTAACAAAACCTTTAACTGAGAAATAATCCTCAACGCTTGAAAATGCTTTTGCGATAGGTGAAATATCACGATTTGCGGTACGTTTTGCCCGACGTTCATCCACTACTTTGCCAAACTCTTTTTGTTGTTTCTCTAAAAGAAGCTTCAGTTTGGTTTCAGCAAATTCTTTGAAAGAATCACGCCCGATTTCGTCCACTTTTGCACCGGATGGGATTATTGCTAAAAACAGCGAAAAGGAACGCTTAGCCCGATTATATTCATTCTTGATTTTGATATCTGCAAGACGTTTCTCAAAAAGTGCCGCGACCGTAGCGACATTTGTAGTCTGCTTAACCAAGCCGAGCGCCTGAAGGCGTTCGGACGCATCTAAGTCCTTCAGATGGTTTTCAGCTTCCACCTTGGTACGAAATCCTTGTTTCCGATAGCGTTCGCCTTTATATGTCGTATCGACTTTCCACGTAGAAAAAAGTTGGCGTTTAGAATCCCAACGCCAACCAATTTTCGATTTACCTAATTTTTCTTTTGTTATTTCTGAAACTGACATCTATAAACCGAATAAAACTCTGACCCGCTCGCGTTCACGAAAGAGTTTCCTTGCGAATCTCGTAGAATTTTCTTCAAGAAAGCTTTCCAACGCGCTTTCTGGGATTATTGCGAGCAAAGCGAATGTATCCGCCTCGACCTCTTCTTTTGATTTCACAAGCCCGCGAAATAGGGCTACCTCGTGCGATTTGCCGCCGTGTTCAAGCGCGTGAGCGAGTTCGTGAAACGAATCGAACAGATTCCTTAAACCTCTACTTCGGCGATTTAAGACTATGAACTCCTGATCCATCAGCCGCATATAAAATGGACGCTTCACGCGCTCGTAAATCACTTCGATTTCAAAATCCGCGCAGATTCGATGAAAATCTTCTTCGGTGAGCGAACGTGTGCCGAAGCCGTATGTTGTAAGTTTTTTTGTGAGAGAATTTAGCATTTATTTAGTTAGTAGATTTCCGCATACGCCTTGCAGCCTTCGATGAAACTCCGGGATTTTCCGCCGCAATCTTCTGGATCGGAAATTCCTTTTTCCTCCGCCCACTCGTAACCCGCCTTATGTCCGGCGCAATTACCTTTGCATTTGTAGCCATGAAAAGTCTGCGCCTGTGATGATTCCGACGGATTCTTGTCATCAAACGTAAAATCGCAATTCATAGCTTGCCGCGCATTCGGAAACTCAATCTTCACCGCTTCAACTGATTCGAATTCCTTGAAAGATGACGGCATCATATCTTCATAATTCGGGCAATATGAGAAGTGGTAAATACCGGATCGTTTGTTGTACCGGATAGGTTTTATTGCTTGCGCTTCCTGAGTAGTTAAGCTAACGGGTTTTGATTGGGTAGCCGAATACATATCATCGTGATACCAATAATGCGCCCCGACACCTAAACCAATGATCGCAATAATGTTATAGTTTCTTCGAAAGCGGAGTGTAGCTCAATTTAGGTAGTCTTGGGTTGAATAGATTTGAGGGGAGTATCGATTATGAGTTATGCAGTTAGCGATCGAAGGAAGTTTACGCCGAATCAAAAGGTAGCGATTCTGAAAGAGCATTTGTTGGAGAAGATTCCGATTTCAGAGGTTTGTAATACGCACGGAATCCAGCCTACTCAATTTTATAAATGGCAAAAGCAGTTCTTTGAAAATGGCACGAAAGCCTTT
>JBKEBT010000067.1:0-22888 GCA_047973305.1 Pyrinomonadaceae bacterium | reverse complement strand
TTTTCCTGCATCGCCGTGTCCAATGATTGCGATATTTCTAAGATGCTCGGTTGTATATGCTTTCATTGTCGGCAATTTCTCCTTACTTTTGTTTAAAATTCTCAAACTTTTAAGACACCTGTTTCAAAGTGCTTTGAAATCGGCATTATGTTTATAATTTAAATCTATACCTATATTAATTGGTTGGCAAGAATCGTTTCCACGTGCAAAAAAAACGAAAATAAACGTCAATCGCCCTGGGTGCATCGAAGTATTTTTGGCAATAGATGTTATTGCATTCAAAAACATTTCAGAACTTTGTGCAGAACAAACATAAGGCAAGGGTTATGATATTAAAGTTGGATATAAAAAAGGCATTTGCGGTTTTGATTATTTGGGTTTCGATGTTGCTGGGTGGGATACCGGCGAATGCGCAATCAATTCTTGAAACATCTTCAATTGCAGGTGGCTCAAGCGTTTATGTTTATAAGAAGTCCTCGAAATCGCGAAAATCAACATATTTCGCCAAAAGTAGTTAACAAGCACGAAGAACTCTTACACAACGAAAAACAACGGTCAGTAAAGTTGTGAATCAATCGCAGGCAGTTGCGAAAAAGAATCGTATAAGACGAAATATCAAGATTGTGACGCCTCAAGAGTTTGAAAACGTAGAAGTGGCTGATATACAACGAAAAGACCCGAAAGAAGCTGCGCGCGTTTTTGCAGGTCTTGCCGAATTCTATCTTAATCAGGAAGACACTCAAAAGGCTGTAGAGGCATATGAACAAGCGATTTCACTTGATGCAAATTACAAGGATGCCAAACTGGGGCTAAGTGAAGTATTAACACAACTCGGCGATGCGGCGCTTGAAGCCGACAACAACGGAAAGGCATTAAGCTATTACCAAGATGCGCTTCGGTATGACGATAAGAACTCATCTGCATATGCAGGTCGCGGACAAGTTTATGACGAAGCCGGCGAAGATGCTAAAGCAAAGGCAGATTATCTAAAAGCGCTTTCAATTGATCCCGAAATGTCGCAAGTGAAAGCACCGCTCGGAATTATCTATTATCAAGAAGGTGCTGAAAGTGACGACCCCGTTGCACTCGCAAATTCCGATAAGTATATATCAGCCGCGCTCAAAGATGACGCCGGAAGTGCAGAAACACAGTTCTTTTTGGGCATGATTCGATTTAAGCAAAAGCGGTATGATGAAGCTGAACAGGCTCTGAGAAAATCCATCTCAATTGATGATACAAATGATGATACCTACTATTATCTCGGTGCGGTACTTAATGAAAAGGGAAGTATTGCGGCGGCAGCCAAGGAATTTGAAACGGCGGTAAAAATAAACGATAAGTTTGCATTAGGTTGGTTTGAACTGGGTGTTGCCTATTACAACCTTGAGCGTTGGGCAGATGCGGCAAACGCCTTTGACCGTTCGATTCGAACAAATCCAAACAATACGGATGAACTTCGTAAGGCTTATGCGGAAGCGTTTGCAAATCGGGCTGAAGCCTTTCGACAAATGGATAAACCGGCTGAAGCGGTTACAAATTACCGCGTTGCGCTTGATTTAATCAAGAACGATTCCGACCTTTGGTCAAATTACGGGTTTATGCTTGGTAAGCGGGAAAAATGGACGCAGGCAATTGATGCATTTAAGCAGGCGGTCGCAATCGATCCGTCAGAATTTACCTATGCAAATCTTGGTTGGGCTTATTATAACTTGGCGGTTTACGATGAAAGTTTCAACTATCCTAAAGAGCGAATAACGAAGAGTTTAGCACTTGCGCGTCCGGCTCTTGAAAAGGCGATTCAGATTAATCCGAATTTCGAAGCGGCACTTGTAAACTTGGGCGTTGTCTTAACCGAATTGGGCGACTACGCTAAAGCGGAAAAAACGTATTTGAAGGTTCTAACCTTACGGAAAAACTGGATACCCGCGATGAATGGACTCGCGGATGCGTATATAAATCAAAAGAACTGGAAGGACGCTAAGAAGCAGTCTGAAGCAATCTTAAAGCAGGATAAAAATGATTCAAACGCACTATATTGCCTTTCATATGCTGAATTTATGTTGAACAACCGCGCTGAAGCCCGAAAGATTCAAAAACGACTCCGTGCGTTGGATTCGAAGAAGGCAAATAGATTAAATATCATTTTTGGTGAAATAGAAGATGCTGAAGATTCGTAAGGGGTTATAGTGAATTTGTTAAGGAATTACTTTGGCGAAAAACACTCGACCATCGATATCAAGATTAGTTGTTCTTACCGGTTCAGCAAGCGCATATGGAAAATTGCGCGCAATACTTAAACCAATTTATCAACTTGGTTGTGAAATGGTCCCATTTCCGTATGCGCCGAAGCGCAAGAATGAACGAATCAACTAAACTCCCTTTCGCGAAGTCACCACTTTCGTTAAAATGCGGATTATGGCAGGTTCAAGCAACGAATTAGTCATTCAAAAAAATGTTCCGCTTGCCGGTTTTACAACCCTCGGTGTGGGTGGCGATGCTCGCGCTTTTGTAGAGGTCGGTACCATAAACGGGTTAAACAAAGCGTTGGATTTTGCCGAGTCTAACAATCTTGAAGTATTTATTTTAGGCGGTGGAAGCAATGTGGTTATTGCTGATGAGGGCTTTCCCGGCTTGGTTATAAAGCTTGCGTTTAACGAAATTTCGGTTGAAAATCGCACGGGTTCCGAAGTTTTGGTAACCGCCGGCGCGGGAGTTGATTGGGACACTTTTGTTGAATATTGCGTGTCAAGAAACTACGCCGGGCTTGAGTGTTTAAGCGGCATTCCGGGGCTTGTAGGCGGTACGCCGATTCAAAACGTAGGCGCTTACGGACATGATGTTTCGGAAACGATCGAATCGGTTTTTGTGTTTGATATTTCGACGCGAGAGACCCAAACCCTTTCAAATGTGGATTGTGAATTTTCTTACCGAAGTAGTATTTTCAATTCGAATAAGAAGGACAAATTTGCGGTTTTGGCTGTGCATTTCGCGCTTGTAGTTGGCGATGCCGTAAAAATTGATTATGCAGAGTTGAAAGCGAAGTTCCAGGCTAAATCTCCAACTCTTCAAGCCGTGCGCGAGGCTGTTTGTGAAATTCGCGCGTCAAAAGGTATGTTGGTGAGGCAGGGTGGAACCGATTCCAATTCCGCCGGTTCCTTCTTTAAGAATCCGATTATCACGCGCGTGCAATTCCAAAAAATATGCGAAATTGCGAAAGGGCGCGGAATTCTCTCGGTTCCTTCTTTTCCCGGGCAAAATGAGGAAGAGGTTAAGGTTCCGGCTGCTTGGCTGATTGAAAATTCAGGGTTTGAAAAAGGGTTTCGTCACGGAAATGCGGGAATTTCCGGTAAACATACACTTGCGCTTATAAATGCGAATGGGGCAACCGCAAAGGAAATAATGGACTTGAAAAAGCTGATTCAAAACGGCGTGTTTGAAAAGTTCGGAATTGAACTTGTTCCGGAGCCTAATTTTATAGGCTTTGAATCAGGTTAGAAAGACGGTTGATATCCGCCTTCCAGCCAACGGCGTTTTTGGAATTTTTCTTCTGACCAAAAACCCCGTAAATGTCTTATCAACGGCGCGCGATTCTTATTTGGAATAACCGCAATTACATCAAACCTTATTTCGTTGTTGACACCAAAAATTCTTCGGTATTCGCGTGCGGTTCGCGTAATTTGTCTTTGTTTTCTAAGATCTACCGCCGAAATCGCATCAACTTCAGATTCTGATTTTCTTGCTTTTACCTCGATAAAACAGACGACATCCCCATCCAGCGCAATTATGTCTATTTCGCCGGAAATTTGTGTTCCTTTGCGGTTTCTTCCAATCGGTGCCTTAAAATTTTGCATCACCAATTCAAAACCGTTTCGTAAGAGATAATTCGTAGCAAGTTCTTCACCGCGGACTCCTAATACCGCTTTTTGAGCTAAGTTTGGTTTGTGATTATCCATTTCGTGAAGTCTAACTCGACACATACCATATTTCAACAAAAAATGCTTGTGATTCAATCGCTTTACGGATACTATCTTTGCAAATGAGTGTAGCAGGAAAGACTCTGAAAATCGTAATAATTGTTCTAGTTGTTCTATTTATCGGAATTCAGTTTATACGACCAAGTTTGACTAATCCGCAAATAGATTCAACCAAAACCATTGAGGCTAATGTTACCGTGTCGCCTGAAGTTGCACAGATTTTGGAAACTTCGTGTAACGATTGCCATTCGAACGCGGTTAAATATCCTTGGTATTCGAACGTGGCACCGGTATCGTGGCTTGTGGCGCACGATGTAAATGAAGCGCGTACGCACCTTAATTTTTCTGAATGGGGAAATTACGCACCGCAAAAACAGGAAGGGAAGCTTGATGAAACCTGTGAGGTGGTGGAATCAGGTGAAATGCCGGATTTTAAGTATCTGTTAATTCATTGGAATGCAAAACTTTCCGATGCGCAAAAGAAGACGATTTGCGATTGGACAAAAGCAGCTGGCGTTGAAATAGCGAAAAAAGCGGGTGCAAATGTGCCGACAGAAGGTCAGACTTCGGATCATGATGCACATGAAACCGACGAGGATTAATTTAGGAACAATTTGAACTATGCGGAAGATTCTTGGACTCGCATTAATCGCGTGGTTCGGACTCGCATTCCCCCAAAGCGTAACGAATTCGCCGATTGATGAATCGACACAAATCGAAAACGAAATTTATTATTTAGTAAACGTAAAACGCAATTCATTGAAAAAGGTGCAGCTTGGCATTGACAACAAAATAGCAGTCGTTGCGCGCAATTATTCTAAGCGTATGGCAAAGGAAGGGTTCTTCTCGCACGAAGACCGAAACGGTGAAAATGTTGTGGCGCGTGTAAAGAAGGCGCGGATAAAAGGCTGGCGGAGATTGGGCGAAAATCTATATTTCGGTGATGCCGATTCTAAAGATTTTGCAGAATTGGTAGTGGATGCTTGGCTCAGTTCTGCCGGACACAGGCGAAATTTGCTTTCGGATGATTGGACACAGATGGGGGTAGGAGTTTACGAGAAATCCGAGGGCGTTTTCTACGTAACGCAAATCTTTGTCGAACGATGATTAATATTTTCTGAATCGGTTCACGCTTTATAAAAATCAACTTCAAAAAATCGAATAACTTTCGACCCGCTTGTTGAATAATTGAACCTTTTACGTTTCGCGCTTTCATTCGTAAAATAGAATTTATGGCAATCTTAGAAATTGTTCGCTATCCTGAAAAAGTTTTGCTAGAAGTTGCAAAGCCCGTTGGCGAAGGGGAGTTTAATACGGATTTGGCGCAACTTGTGGACGATATGTTTGAAACGATGTATCTCGCAAAAGGTGTTGGGCTTGCGGCGCCACAAGTTGACGTATCTAAAAGACTTTTTGTTATGGATTGTTCCGGGGGAGAAGATCCGGAACAAAAAATTGCGCTCATAAATCCGGAAATTATTCATGTTGAAGGCGAACAGATAGGCGAAGAAGGATGTCTTTCATTTCCGGGTATTTATACAAAGGTGAAAAGGGAAGTTCGGGTTATAGTTCGTTTCAACGACGTGAATGGGGAACTTCAGGAGATTGAGGGAAGTGAATTGGCGGCACGATGCATTCTTCATGAAACAGACCATTGCGATGGGATTGTTTTTCTAGATCGAATGACGCAGCTAAAACGCGAAATGGCAAAGCGAAAAATCAAGAAGCTTCAAAAAACCGGCGAATGGACCTAAGTGAATTTTCGCAAACTGAAAACTAAAGAAATTATCGTATACGTTCATCTTTTTCGATTTCGCCATCGCGAATTGTTATAACGCGGTGGGCGCGTTCTGCAACTTCCATTTCGTGCGTTACTATTATGATGGTGTTGCCTTCCGAATGAAGCTTCTCAAAAAGCGTCATAATCTCAAGACTGGTATTTGTATCAAGCGCACCGGTTGGTTCATCTGCAAGAAGTATTGATGGGTCGTTTACAAGCGCGCGAGCAATTGCCACACGCTGCCGTTGCCCGCCGGAAAGTTCGTTTGGCTGGTGTGAGACCCTATCGCCGAGTTCAACCGCCTTTAAAGATGCTACGGCGCGATCATGCCGATCCGCAGCATTTACACCCGCATAAATCAGCGGAAGCTCAACATTGTGAAGCGCGGTAGCGCGTGAGAGCAAATTAAATGTTTGAAAAACAAAACCAATTTCCTTGTTTCGAATTCTGGCTAACTGATCGTCCGTCATTTCGGCAACTTGTTCGCCATTGATCCAATACTCACCTTTTGTGGGGGAATCAAGACAACCGATTAAATTCATCAAGGTCGATTTTCCGGAACCGGAAGGTCCAATAATCGCTAGATAATCGCCACGGCGAACGTCAAAAGAAACATCGCGTAGCGCGTGCAGTTGTTCGTTCCCCATCTGATATGTTTTCCAGATGCCACGCATCTTTATCAGCGAATCGAAAGGGTTCTCTATGGCGCCCGCATTTGAATTTGTGTCTTCCATTAAAATAAATCGCGTAACTCTTGAAACTAACTCTAGCTTTCTTTCTTAGCAGTATCGCTTTTATCGGTTTCGGTTTTTTTCTTTACAACTTCGCCGGCTTTTAACGTGTTTAGAATCCGGCTCGGACCTGTAATTACAACCTGTTTTTCGCTCAATCCGCTGGTTACCTCAACATCCGATTCGCCATTGATTCCGGTAGTGACTTCAACAAATTTCGCCTTTTTACCGTCCATTACAAAAACGCCTTTAACTAAATTTTCAGGTTTCGGTTTGTTTGAGTTGGTGTCATCGGATGATTCAGAATCTTCCGAAGCCGAAGAGTTTGCAGCCGCATCATCGGGTAGTTTTTCGATTACTGCCTGAATCGGCACCGCGATTACGTTTTGTTTTACGTCGGTTGTAATTACCGCCGTCGCACTCATTCCGGGGCGAAGACCGTCTTTTATCTCGTCCGGCGGGTCGATTATTGTGATTACAACCTTAAATTCCTTCGATTCTTGCGTGTTTACATTTTCCTGTAAACCGGTTGTTGTCGCCGATTTTCCCACCGCCAATGGCGTTTTTTGCGAAACTTCGCCAAGAATTTCTTGATCGCCAAGGGCATCAACCTTAACTTTTGCCTTTTGCCCGACCATTACGCTGTCGATTTCGGTTTCATCAACCTTTACCTCAACCGTTATAGTGGACATATCGGCGATTGTAAGAAGTGGCGTAGATGAAAGATTTGCCGTAGCAAACTGTCCAACTTTTGAAGGAATACTTGCCACAACACCGCTGATCGGCGCTACCTGAAGCGTTTTGTCGCGTTGATTTCGCTGTCCGCGAAGCATTGCGGCTTGTTGGTTGGCACGATCCGCGCTCGCGGAAACCGTTGAATTTGCTGTATTTATCGAGCGACGTGCATCACGTACCACGGCAACTTGCTGATTCGCACGTGCGCGCGCCTCTGAAACGCGGCTTTGTGCTTCTTTGACGGCGATATTTTGTGATTTCAAACGTGCGGATGCGGCGTTCAAGCTTGCATACGCAGTATCGACACGATCTTTTGCCTGATCGTAATCAGAGCGCGAAATCACACCGCTTTCAAGCAGCTCTTCGTTTCTTTTCAATTCACGGTTTGCCGCGTTCAATTCAACTTGTGCCTTGTCAACATCTGTCTGCGAAGCGACAGCTTGCTGTCTCGCCTGCGTGACGGAAGTTTGCGCAGTGGAAACCGCCGCATCCAACGCGTTTTGCCCCTGTTGTGCCTGTGAAAGCTGATTTTGTGCCGCCACGACCTGTGACCGACTGCCCTGTAAATCGCTTTCCGCAGCCTGGTAAGCCGCCATTTGCGCATCCGTGCTCGATTGAAGTTGATTGGGGTCAAGCCGAACAAGCTCCTGCCCCATCTGGACATGATCGCCTTCTTTTACATATATCTCTTCTATTCTGCCTTGAACTTCACTAGTGAGGTTAATGTAATCGATTGGTCTGATTTCGCCCGGAGCTGTTACGGTAGAACGTAGTTCAGGTTTTTTTACCACATCATAAACCGTAACCTCAGGTGTATCTTTACGGGTTGCAAAGATTGAAACCGCAATGATTACTGCCAACACCGTGGCTAGTGATGCGCCGATAATTATTTTTGTCCTTCGACGAAGTGCCATAAATTTAGTATTCCTTTATAATTCTGGTGTAAAATTAGCGTTTCTTGTTATCGCAAATTCATAAATCGCCAACGTCAAGAATCAAGTACGAAATGAAATTCCCAAGTGTTTCAAGAATTTAACGTTGTCCGCAGCTTGATTTTTGATGGTACCTTTTGAATTCGAACTTTGAAAGAATAAAGGGTGAACAAGCAACATTTACGAACAAAACTTTACAAGTTAAAATAGCGAAGTTAACAATTGATAAGATCGCAACTAATAGAAAGTAAAGTTACAAGTATGATTATTTGCCAAACTTGCGGATCTCAAAATCTTGAAACATCGCAATATTGTGATGAGTGTGGAGATTCGTTAAACAAGTACAAGCCGCCGCAAGATATAAGCGCAACACCGGAAGTGACGAAAAGTCGTGAAACAATTGTGCCGCCGTCATTTAAGGTTGCGAATGTAACTACGGTTGATGGAGCCGCGAATTCCGAAAACGAACAGGATCAAAAAGAAAATAATGCTGATGGCAATGCTTTGTCGGAAGGAATCGGATATTTATCCATTGAACGTGGTGGTAGCATTGGAACTGAATTTCCAATAACGGCAGAAGAATCCTATATCGGAAGGTGGGACGCAGACAATGGCGTGTTTCCTGATGTTGATCTTGATACGCACGACCCGGAAGCGAAAGTTTCCAGAAAGCATGCGCGCATTCTAAAACAAGAAGGCAAATTCTTTTTGGAGGACATCGGTTCAACAAACGGCACGTTTATAAATCGCGGCAGAAGGCTTATTCCCGGAAATCCACATCCTCTAAATACGGGTGACGAGATTATAGTCGGGAAAACGTTTCTGCGTTTTACAATCAAGCAAAAATAAACTTTGTTCTTTACTTACAAAATGGAAAAGGAAAAAAACGATGAATAAATGCCATGAATGCGGTTCAGAGTTAAGTGATATTGATGCGTTTTGTCCATATTGTGGCATATCTCTTCAGCCCGTTGGTGCGACAGTGTCGGAAGCAGAGTTCAACGAAGATGCCGAAGCTTCGTTGCAACAACCTGATGCGGTAAAAACAGATGTTGAAGAATTCGACGAATTCGCGCCGACCATTGTGGTTAAGCCTGCTACAAGTTCAGTTAAGGACGAAGTTTATGATCAAGTGTCTGCACAGCCGAATGATTACGACGAGGCACCCGCTGAAAATTTCGTAGATAGTGAACCGTCCGTTGAAAGCGCTGAGGAACTCGATTCTTTGGCACAGTTTGCCGTTGACCAATCTTCGGATGATTCGCCAAAAAACGATGAGTGGGAAAGCATTGGAAGCGAACCCGATTCGGCGGAAGACGAAACGGACGCAGAGGGTTCCGTTGCCCCCGAAGCGGAAGCGGTTAATGTAGATCTTGTTTCAGCTTCTTCCATTGCTGAACCTTCGATAAATGATGAACTTGAGTCAAAATCCGACGCGTTTGGAACTGCCGACGAGTCTGAAATATCAGACGATTTTTCAAAAACAATCGGATATAGCGAAACCGATAGAAAGGAAATTTTATCTGTCTCGGAAAGTTATCGCGAAGATAAGGAATTCGAGATCGAAGCGAAAGGCGACGCACTTGAATCATCCGGTGCGGATGAAAAAGATTTTGAAGGCACTTTCGAATCTTCCAAATCTGAAATTGCAAACTTGCCTAACGAATTAGAGCGAGAAGCGAAACAGACAGAAAGAGAACAATTTCGTGAAGTTTTTGAAGCCGGCGATGCAGAAAATGCCACAAACGAACCTTCCGAATTTATGCAAAGCGATGATGCTTTTGAAGCTGCCGAGCCGCAAAATGAAGTAGAGCCTGAAATGCCCGCAGTGCCGTCAACCGATGAACGCGCGGAAATCTTAAACGAACGATTCGAGGCTTCAGCGCCGGTAATGGATCCGCTTGAAGGCGTTTTACCCGCTGCAATAGTTTCAACTGACCCCGCAATTCATAAAGATGTTTCGGAATCACCCGCGGAATCACCTGAGGAATCGCTCGAAGCTCGAGGCGAAGTCGTGGATACGGGGGAAGAATCCAATTTGGCGGATGAAGTTGCAGAAGAATTGGAATCATCGTCGGTTCAAGCTGAAAATGCCGAAGCGTCACCTGATCTTGTTGATGCGCAAGACACACCGGCTGATGCGGAATCCGCTATTGTTGCTTCTACTTCCGCAATTTCCGAGGTTGAGGACACAGATGGAAGCAACAAGCGTAAATTAACACCAATTGCGGAAGGTACCGTCTTAAACAATCGGTATGAGATTGTACGAAAGATTGGCGGGGGCGGAATGGGGGCTGTTTATCTTGCGAATGACAAAAATCTCGGTGGAATTCTTCGCGCCGTAAAAGAAATGGTGCAGTCTTATATTGAAATCGAGCAGCAAGAAAAAGCAATCGCAGATTTTAAACGCGAAACAATGCTGCTAACCACGCTTGAGCATCCTTCAATTCCTACAATTTTTGATTACTTCTTTGATAAAGGTGAAGGGCGTTTTTATCTTGTGATGAAATACATAGCCGGTGGAGATTTAGCGGGAAAACTGCGTTCCGCACCGGGCGGTAAACTTGATGAAAAAACTGTTGTTGAGTGGGGAATTCAAATTGCGGACGTTTTGGAATATCTTCACAGTAGAAATCCGGCGATTGTATATCGTGATTTGAAACCGGCAAATGTAATGATTGATGCAAATTCAAACAGAATTATGCTGATTGATTTTGGAATTGCACGCTGGGTAAATAAAGAAGAAAAGGGTGTAACTGCTGTTGGCACAATGGGTTATGCGCCGCCCGAACTTTTCAGCGGAAATGTTGAGCCACGATCGGACATTTATTCGTTGGGTTCCACGATGTTTCATTTGCTGACCGGCGCAAACCCGCAAAGCAATCCGTTGTTGATTTTCGATTTTCAGAAAAATCCGCGTCCGCGCCAAATAAATTCGGCACTTTCGGATCAAATTGAACAGATTTTGATGCGTGCGGTCGAATATAATGCCGATAAGAGATTTGAATCGGCTGCGCAAATGAAATCGGCTTTGATTGAACATCTAAAACGGCTAAGTTCCGGCGCCGTAACATACGGTGCGTTGGATTCTTCCGTTGCGGTGGGCTTGGCAAATGAAGCGGTGTTTTGTGGATTTTGTGGGCAAAAGATTGTCGCAACCGATATGTTTTGTGCGTTTTGCGGTGCAAAACAACCTATGGCGCAGCCCGGTGTACATTCCGAACAATATCTTTCGGCGCCGGTAACAGCTCAGCTTTATGTTGAAGGAACTTCCGAACTGGATTCGCCGAACTTTATGCTTGTTAAAGACGATAATATGGTTGGAAGGCGTGACCCGATTTCAAATATATTTCCGGAAGTCGATCTTTCAAAGTTTGATCCCCAAACAAAAATTTCGCGCAGGCACGCCAGAATTTGGCGTGACCGCGGTAAGTTTTTTATTGAAGATTTGGCATCTTCAAACGGAACAATTGTGATTGAAGGCGAAAGCACAAAACGCTTGGGTTCAAAAGAAAGCTATATGCTTAAAAGCGGAAGCAAAGTTCAACTTGGAGATACCGTTTTACGGTTCTTAATCGGTTAAATATTGTAAATGGCAAAAGTTGCGGAAAAAAAAAAGGCGGTTTCGAGGTTTACCGTTGAAGAAAAAGTTACGGGGTTTAATGCTGCGGAAATGCACGCGCCGGCGGTTTTAAGGCTAGGCGCGGCATTGATTGATTATATTATTTTGCTGCTGTTTCCTGTTAGCTCAATAATAATTGGCAGATTTATGGGGTACGATGGCAGTAAACTGCTGAACAGCGAAATTGCAAATATCGGCGTGTTGCTGATGATACTGTTCGGCGTTTCCAACCTAATAATCTTCCCGAGTTTTAACGGTCAAAGTGTCGGAAAAATGTTCACGGGTATCAGAATCACTAAAATGGATGGTTCAAGCGTAACTTTCAAAACCATACTTGTGCGGCATTTAATAGGGTATTTCTTTACATTGCTTTCGTGTGGATTGGGTTTTATAGTCGCGATTTTTACGCCCGATGGAAGGGCTCTGCATGATTATATTGCCGGAACCGTTGTGGTTTACGGAAGAAGCACGATTAAGCAGGAAATTGTAACCACCAAAAAGCCAAAAGTTGCGGGAATCCGAACCGCGAAAGGCACATAAAACAATGGCAGAGCTTGTAGTTATAAACAGCGATAAATCGGAAGAAAAATTTCGGCTCACGCGTTTGCGTACGACAATAGGCAGGTCTGCGCGCAGCGACATCTGCATTCCCGATGCGTTTGCTTCGCGTCTTCATGCAGAAGTTCGAAAAGAAGGAGATGGGTTTTGGCTGCAAGATTTAGGCTCGGCAAACGGCACCCGATATAACGGGGAATTAGTTACCGCACCCGTTCCGATTCTGTCCGGCGGGGAAATTAGGATTGGCGAAACAGTGATAGTTTTTAATGAGGAAATCGCGGATTCCTTGATGAATGCTACGCTGATTGCCGATACCTCGAAACAGCTTGATCCCTCAAGCACAATTTCGTTAGAGCAAATGCCAAATTCCGCCACGGGACTTTTTGAGCCACAATCAACCACCCGCACTGAACTACTTCGCCTTATATCAAAAGTCGGCGTAACTTTGCTTTCATCCAGCGGTCTTACGGAAACGCTCAATCAAGTAGTATCACTAGTTTTTCAAGCGGTGCCCGCTGAACGTTGTGTGATTATGCTTCGCGAAGCAGAAAACGGCGATACGATGAAAATAGCTGTGGCGCGTGAACGCGGAAAAGATAAACAACTTACTGAAATAAGAATCGGAACCACCGTAATGGAAGAGGTGATGAAAAATCATCGTTCGGTTCTGACCTCCGATGCGCAACACGATCCAAAATTTGCAAGCCAAACGATTGCATTGTACGGCGTTCGTTCGGTTCTGGCTGTTCCGATGAGCGACTCTGAAAACAACGTTTTTGGAATAATTTATGCGGATACACCTACGTATGAACATACTTTTACTGAGGAACACCTCAACATTTTAACCACGCTAGCTTCTGTTGCATCAATCAGAGTTGCAAACGCGAGGTTGCTTGATGAAGGCTTGGAAAAGCAACGTCTCGAACATGAATTGGCACTTGCCACCGAAATTCAACAACGCTTTCAACCATCGGCGCCGCCATTGATTCAAGGATATGAATTTCAAGGAATTTCGTTTGCGTGTTACGAAATTGGCGGAGATTATTATGATTTTATCGCGCGGAAGAACGGCAAAATGCTTGTTGCATTGGGTGATGTTTCCGGAAAGGGAACCGCTGCCGCGCTTTTGATGTCCAGCCTGCATGCTGCAATTCACGCGCAAGCAGTAGCAAATCGTTCACTTGAAGAAATTGTGTGTTCCGTAAACGATTATCTTTCGTTTAACACGCCTTCAAATCGTTTCGTGACATTTTTCGTGGGTGAATTAGACCCCGAAACGGGAGAAATGCCGTATATAAATGCGGGTCACAATCCGCCGCTGATTGCCAGAAATACGGGGGTGGTAAATGAACTTGATTCAGGCGGATTTCCACTTGGAATTATGCCCGGAACTGAATACGATTTAGGTAAGATTTCGCTTGCAAGCGGAGATGGTTTGGTTGTGTTTTCTGACGGAGTTTCCGAAGCTACAAACATCGAAGGTGAAGAATTCGGGGTCGAACGCCTTACAGAGGTTGTACGCGGTAATTTACATCGTTCTGCATCCGGAATTAGGGACAAAATTGAATCGGCGCTTTCGGGCTTTACTAAAACTGCCGCCGCAAATGATGATATTACCATGGTGATAGTAAAGCGAAACTAGATTTTTCAAATGCTTTTAGCGAGGTTTTGAAACTGCGTGACAGCGTTAGATTTCGCCTCATTCATCACTTGACAATGATCGGAATGCGTCCGTATAGTTCTAATTTGAAAAATTCGCCATCCTAGCTCAGCTGGTAGAGCAACGCATTCGTAATGCGTAGGTCGTCGGTTCGAATCCGATGGATGGCTCCAATAAAATCAATGGGAAAGCCACGTTTAGAAGCGTGGCTTTTTTGTTTGTGTTTCCAAACGTGTTTCTATTTGCGAACAATCGCGCACGTCAAGCGGGTTCTTTATGCCAAATGAAAAATAAGGGTAATGCGCACATTGCGGCTAGTCTCTAGTTAGTTTTAAGAATTTCATTTCATCAACATACGAAAGTTTCGCGGGAATCAAGAAAAGTATGGTTTGCGTTTGCAAACAGTGTTGCGCAATTCGCGGCGAATCCGGTTTACACTGAATCTAATTCCGATTTTTACGTGGTTGCGAAAAATATTCGACATCGGTTTGAATAGATTTCCGCGGAAAATGGCGGAAATTGTGTTGCAGGCGGTTTTACTTCGCGCGGCATCGCTTTCCGAATTGAATGGGCAAAGGTTTCTTAAGCAGACAATTTATGCCGTGCGATTTGGGATGTGGAATCGGGCACGATCTTGAACGCTAAATCAGGCATTGGGTAATAGCACCAATGGTTAGAGAATTCGGAGATGTACGTCCGCTCAGGTAAAACTTCAATACTTCAGTTTGGAAACGGACCTCGATTATTAAACCGCGCGATTCGCGATTTAATCTCGAAGAAGGCGTTCTAATTCAAGAATTCGCTGTTAGAAACCTAACAAGAATCTATGTTAACGAATTTTTGTGATGAAACTTACGGTCGCCGTATGATCCGGTGAAACCGTGCTCAAAACGCCGCTTGTAACACGCCAACGAATTGCTTTTACTTTACGATCATAACCCGCATCTGCCCCGCCGCCTGCGCTCGTGGGTGAATATGTCCAGGTTGCAGCACCCGGATTTAGTGGATCGTAGTTCATCGAATATTCGATTGCGATTGATACGCCCGACGGTGCAGAATCAATCGCCGCCGAACCAATCTTAAAATCCGTGTTGTCCGGAACATAATCTATCAAAGCAATTTGGGTAGCGTCTGATGTACCGCCGTTCGTCATCTGAATTGTATAAGTTAAATCGGTACCCGGCATTTGCGGATTAGTTTTGCAATCTGCCGGAACGGTACAATCCTTCAAAAGGGAAAGGATCGGTTTTGCAGCGATGCTAAATGTTGTTGGGTCTGTTGCGGCGGTTAACGTTTGCGCAACCGAACCTGTTTGAACGGTTAGATTATATGGTGCACCTTGCATAAGGGCGGGTAGATCCGCGGTTTTTCCAACATTATCGGTTGAAACGGTAACCGCGAGCGAAGGTGATGTTGCCGTAGCTTGGTTTGAAAATGTTCCTACGCCGCCCGCGTTAATGGTGGCAGGAATCGAAACGGAAATCACGCTTTGACCCGCGAGAGTTTGGCTTGCCGCAAGCAAATCAGAACCTGCACCCGCTGCGGCACCGGTGTAAGACGGGTTCTTTGTTGCTCCGGTGACGGTTTGTGCACCGGCAGCCGTTATTGTCAATCCGCTGGGAAGTACATCGTTAATTTGAAAATTGCTTAACGAACTGGTTATGGAATTAACATAATAGATTGTGTAAGTAACAGTGTCGCCCGGGGTTATAGAATTCGAACTGTCGGCATCGTTTGTCAATTTAACCGATTTGTAACCGGTTGGCGAAGGGATGTAAATGCTAATCGTAGTGGGGTCGATGGCTCCGGTAATGGTTTGGGTAGCCGAACCGGTTGGAACCGTGGCGTTAAACGGTGCCGAGGAAACAGTTGACCAAATGTCGGATGTAACCGCAACGTTATCTGTAAGGAAGTTTGTGCCGGTGACACCTGCGCCCGTTCCCGTTGCGCTCGCTTGGTTTGATTTGAGTGATTGCGCCGCGCTCGCACCAATTGTTACGGGAATCGAAACCGTTATCATTCCGCCAACCGGCAAGGTCGCGCCGGCTGAAAGTAGATTAGCCGTACTTCCGGCTACCCCGGTATAAGTTGTTGCTTTAGACGCTGTTGTTCCGGTTCCTGAAACCGTAACGGTTTGCGCACCGGCGCTTGTTATTGTTAATCCGGAGGGAAGTACATCGGCAATTTGAAAGTTTGAAATCGATGCCGAACCGGTATTTGCGTATGCCAAAGTCCAAGTGAGCGTGTCGCCGGGTGAGGCATCACCGGAAGAATCAGCGTCGTTTGTGATTTTTACGGATTTAAATCCGTAAAGCGGAACAAATTGCGTAGAATAATTTGCACTAAATTCCGAGGTGTTATTTGTGGTTGATGTTGCCGTAGACGTAATAAAATCTGAGGTAGTAAGTCCGGAAACAGCAAATGACCCATTAAAAATGCCATTACCATCGGTGGTTAAAGTTCCGAGATATGTCGAACCTTCGCCGTGTGAAACAGAACTGCCATCACCCAAAATTACTTCGCCTGTTGGATTTACCGGATTATTGTCAGCTTTGAATATCTCAACCTTGGAATTTGCAAATACAGAGCTGCCAGCAGGATTATTTCCAACGTAACCTTTAACATATAGTGTAGAACCAACTAGCCTTACTTCTGTAAAGATTGGGTAGTCCATATCGTAGTTTGCAAGTGACGTGTTCAATGTCCCATTATTTGGGTTTATCACACCCGTGGTAGTGAATGCACCCAAATTTATGCCAAGCGCACCGTTGTCAAATGTTGAGTTCTGCGTTATATAGTTACTTCCCGAGCCTGAGACAGTATCGATTGTTATGCCATCGGTACCGTTGAGCGAAACAACATTCTTAGAAATAGTTGAACTAGTCGTTCGATACATTAAAATTCCCTGTTGTTCGGTTGGGTAGATATTGTTAACGATTCCGTTATGGGTAAGCGTATTTTCAGCAATTTGTGTTCCTGAAATGAAATTCAACTGTATTCCTTGGCTGGAATTATCGACTATCAAATTCTTAGAAATAATCAATGAGGAAGCACTCGCTGCAGTTCGGATAATCTCGATTCCAGCCCCATTTGAAGTAGTAGGAGCGATACCGTTTTGACGAATTTCGTTGTTCTCAATCAACAGGTTTGTATACGTAGGTGTTGACGCTCCGCTTCCGCCGCTAATGCCGTTTAATTGCGCAAACCCGATTAAATTATTGGAAATTTTCGAATTTGATAGTGTAGATTGAAGCACGATGTTGGCACCTGTGTTCGCTTTTGAAGGCTGTGTAAATGAAGCCGCAGTTGAACCAACATAATTCTTCTCGATAAGCACATCATCGTAAGTTCCCGCAACAATCACAATGTTGCCGGTGTTTACCGTTGTTCCAAACCCCGTTACAGCCAAGCCTCGAACGGTTGTGTTGCTTGCTCCGATAGCCAAACCGCTTGTGAGTGTAGTAAGCGTGGTGCTTACTTGCACTTCGGGTTTGTCCACGGTTGAAAACGAATTTCCTGAAACCCCAACTGTTCCGCCGGCTCCTTGAACCCCGCTGTTTGTGTTACCGACATTGGCTGTTTGGGTGGTGCCGTCAATACTCGTATTCGTGGCAGAAATTGTTGGCAAAACCGATGTGGCGGAAATTATTGCAACCCCACCGGTTAGCTGATTTGCCAATCCGGAACGCAAGCCAGGGTGTGCGGCACCATCAGAAATCATAAAAATACTGGTTTCATCGCCAGAAGTTAAGCCTTGCTGAGAAAGTCCGGTATTTGAAAGTCCGTTTGAATTGGCAATAAACTGTCGCAAACTTCCTTGTCCGGAATCGTTTGTATTAACAATCGTATCGAAGTTGAACCCGAAATCAACATTTGTAACCGGACTTGCCGTAACCTTAACGGGTGTAACAGACTGCGGAATATTTGCCGCCGTAGTGATTGCAGCAAGCGTTGTGTTTGAGTTGCCGGAATCAGGCAACATTGGATTTTCACCTCCAACCCGATCGGTAACGTCGATAACGGTTCCGGTTGAAGCATCCGTTCGGAAGGATTGAACCGGTCGCATTGACGAGACCCAACCGGTTCGCGCCGAATGAACTGTTGAATTTACGACGCGTACAAAATAATCGCCGGTAGCGGGAAGGTCAAAGTTGTAGTTTCCGGATGCATCAGTCGTCGTTGCAGCAACCCAGGTTCCGGAAGCATTATATAATTCAACACGTGCTGCTGTTGTCCCAACGCCGCCCGAGGTTTGTAAATTTCTACCTGCGCCGCCACCGTAATTTACATCGTCAAAAACCGTTCCGCTTATTGACAGCCTCGTATTTGTAAAGTTGCAGGCGATGCCAGAAGCTTGTCCGAGATAATCAGCACCGGCAATGGTTACTGCCGAACCCGATAGATTCCAGGTTGATGTTCCATTTGTACAAGTTGCTGAGGTCAGTGTCCAACCCGCTTGTGGCGTTTCAGATACCGTAACGTCGCCGTTTGCAAGAACTTGAATTGGTTGAACACCCGTAGCCGTTGTGTTTCCGTCAAATGTTGCTGCGGTTCCATCGGTCGTGGTCGTAATCGCAGCGGTAGTTTGTACAGTTGTTGTTGCAGAATTTGTATCTGCGTTTGTAAGGGTAAAGTTAAACGATCCGGTTGTGCCAACCGAAGTCTTCCGAAGACTAACACTTGGTAAAACATTTATTTGATAATCTTCGACTTCACCGTTATTTGCAGCGCCAAGCGGCGTTAGGTTTGAATCGGTTGAATATCGAAACCTTGCATATGTTTGCCCCACAATTGCACTGGCAGGTGGTGTTATTGGGATGGTTCGCGCCGTTGATTTGTCCGTCGTCTCACTGATTATTATTTCCTCCGGCGTGTCACCAAAAACTCCGTTTTGGTTCCAGTCAATCCACCCGAACAGTTTCGCGGAACCTCCAGCCGTAACCGTTAAGTTAACCGGAATTCCTTGGTTGAAAGTGCTACCTTGTAAACTTGCGGTGCCGAGTTTTACGCCATCGTCATTTGCATCGGCGGTAGCGGTTGCGTTTGTTGTAGCGTCAGATTCGCCCGAGGGAGCGGTTCCCAAATAGTAAGTTGGGATTGAAATCGCGTGTCTCGGACCGTTGTTTGCAAGCATGGTTTGATAATCGCCTTTGGCGGTTCCACTTGTCGCATCCGGCGCATCACCGAAATCATACGGCACTTCGCGATATGCAACTTCGGAGGTATCTCCAAATTGGTTTGTCATCGTGCTTGGCGTAACGCCACCATCGGTGTACTGGTAGTTCGGCGAAATGGTGTCGAGCGTTTCGGCATCGTCCGACAAGGTATCGTTGTCAGAATCAAGATCTAGAAAGTCCTTTGTCCCGTCGCCGTCTGTATCTTGTGGATTGTATAGTCCGGAACCGTTATTTGTAATTCCTTGGGCGTTTACATTTGTTTCGTTGACGCTTATATAACCCGTGGTTGGCTGTGCCTCAATCGCGTCCGGAATGCCATCGTTATCCGCATCATAATCCGTTCCCGTTCCTCTGCCGTACCCGGTTCCACCGTTTGCGGCATTTGGAATTCCCGTGCTATTCACGCCCCCGGTATATTTTCCGCCCGGATACATTGTAGCAAGCGAAGCAATTTGTGCGTTGGTCAATCCGCCTGCTTCCAACAAATCCGAAATTCCATCGTTGTCAGAATCTAGATCTAAGTAATCCGGAACGCCGTCACCATCAAAATCAATCGGAGAACAAAACCCATCCATGTTATACATCCCGATTTCACGCATTTGCATACGATTCAATCCTGTTCCACCACCGGAATACGTGCTTTTGATGAATATTTTCATCGATTTTATGTCGGTGTATTGATGGCTGAAGGGGTATTCGGATGCGCCACTGCTTGCCGTACTTAGACTTGTATATGATTCGGTTCCAAGCAGGTTATTCGCCGAATCGAAAATTTGCAGGTCTGCGTTTTTAATTCCATCACCTGTAACTCCGAAGTCATTTGCAAGTACGAACCCGTCGGCGATTGTTGGACCCGTAAACGTAATAGTCAATATAACCGGAGTGGATGAGAAATCGTCCGCATCCGTGTTTGCCGGTGCAAAAGTAGATTGACCATTAACGATGTCTCCATCAAACCAAACCTGAGGCAAAGGCGCGTTTGCGTACACTAAAGGGAAAATCGCATTTTGCGTAGTAATAGATTGAATCAGTGAAGGTCCCGCGAGATAAGTTTTTCCCGAAGTGCAATAGAGTTCAGTCGTATCCGGGACACCGTCGTTGTCGTCGTCCTGATCCGTTGAATCATCAATCCCGTCGCCATCGCTATCGATTGGAGGCGTCGCAGGCGAAACGTTTGAGTAAATTTGTTTAGCTGCAAATTTTTGGCTTATTGCTCCGGCAATGTCATACATCGGAGGCAACCCAAATTTTCGGCTTAATTCAACCGGAAATACCGGGAAAGCCAAAATCTGAGAGAAAAGAATTATTACGGCAACTTTTACAACTGAATTATTATTTCGCATTTCAAAATGGCGCAAATCGTGGCGCTTCTAGATTCCTTTTGGGGGTATGAATCAAAACCGCAATCACTAAAAAACTAAATTAGGTAGGAGGCGGGCGGCATTTTAAAAAAATGCTTACAAGAAGTATAAACATTTTTAAACTCTTTTAGCAATAGTTAAAATCGTTAAGGCAGGTTAGTGAAAATAAAGTGCATTTGACGCGTTACGAGGCTTATTCAAAAAATGTTATTTGATTAAATTTTGAATTTCCTTAAAATTTGGATTTTTAGATGTACCCATTACTTCAAACAAGGACATTTCTAGGCAAGCAGGAATGGCGCCGAATTTATACATCTTTGTAAGTGCAGACTTCTTGTTGTCGAGTTTTCTCGAGCCCACTCCATCTTCAAGAATGTGAACTTCAAAATTATTTTCAAGCAACGCGAGGGCAGTTTGATTAACACAAATATGCGCTTCGACTCCACATAGAACGGTTTGTGAGATGTTCGCGGCTTGGAGTGCATCAATAAATTCGGGTGCGCCACATGCGCTAAATGTAGATTTTTCAAAGATTTCAATGTTTGGTGGAAGCTGATCAAGAATCTGGCTATCCGTGTGCCCAAGCCCTTTCGGGTATTGTTCCGTTACGAAAACCGGACAACCCAACAAACCAAAGCCCTTTGCAGCAATCGAAATCGAAGTTAAAAGGTTGGCATATTCGGGAATTGCCTTCTTAAAGGCTTCTTGAAAATCAATTATTATTAGCGCCGTCCGATTCGATGATAGTAGGTTTTTGTGCATTGTTTTCTTTTTCCAATTGTTTCGTCTTTTCTTTCGCACGCAGTTTTTCCGCAAGTTCTTTCTCGCGTTCAGACTTTTCTTTGTAGTAAGTTTTTAGAAAGAAATAGATTGTTATTGATGCAATGATTAAACATAACACCATCATTCCCGCAACTATGTAAAGTTCGGATAGTTCTTCTTCGCCCATGGCTAAATGTTAACGCTTCATTTGCAAATGACAAAATGGCGCCAAAATCAGTTCTGTTATGGCAATGTTTTACCTGCACTTATCAAAGCAAACGCGGCGCGGTTCATACTACTCCGCATCATCTGTTACACTAAACAAATTCAACAAAAGATGAGGAAAATGTATGACGGAAGATGTTTCGATTGAATCGGTTTTGCACGAAGACAGGGTTTTTGAGCCATCCAAAGAATTTTCAGAGAATGCGGCGATTAAGAGCTTTGATGAATATCAAGAAATGTATGAAAGGGCAGCGGAAGACCCTGTCGGCTTTTGGGAATCCGCGGCGGAAAATCTGCATTGGTTCAAGAAATGGGAAAATGGTTTGGAATGGGAACTGCCACATGCAAAGTGGTTTGTTGGCGGTAAGATAAACGCAACCTACAACTGCCTTGACCGACATTTGGAAAGTTGGCGACGCAACAAAGCGGCGATTATATGGGAAGGCGAACCCGAAGGCGAAACGCGAACATTAACTTATCAGCAACTTCACACCGAAACATTAAAGTTTGCAAATTCGCTGAAATCGCTAGGGGTGGAAAAGGGCGACCGCGTTGCAATCTATATGCCTATGGTTCCGGAAGCGGCAATCGCAATGCTTGCGTGCGCGCGCATCGGCGCGACCCACACGGTAATTTTTGCGGGCTTTTCCGCAGATGCAATAAAAGACCGTGTAAACGATTGTGACTGCAAGGTAATTATCACATCTGATGGTGGCTACCGCCGCGGAAATATTTTGCCACTAAAAGAGACGGTGGATGAGGCTGCTACAAAATCGCCTTCGGTAAAAAGTGTTGTTGTTTTGCGACGTGTTGGCAACGAAATTTCGATGCTGGAAGGGCGCGACCATTGGTGGCACGAACTGATGGAAACGGCTTCCAGTGAATGTGAAGCCGAATCGCTTGATTCAGAACACCCTCTTTACATACTTTACACTTCCGGCACAACTGGAAAACCAAAAGGAATTCTGCACACCACGGGCGGCTATTTGACGGGCTGTTACCTAACCAGCAAGTGGGTTTTGATCTTAAAGATGAAGATATTTTTTGGTGTACCGCCGATGTGGGATGGGTTACCGGGCATTCCTATGTTGTTTACGGACCACTTGCAAACGGCGCAACGGTAATGATGTATGAAGGCGCGCCGAATTATCCGGATTTTGACCGCTTTTGGGACATAATCGAACGCCATAAAATCTCAATTCTTTACACTGCACCAACTGCGATTCGCGCATTTATGAAATGGGGCGATGAGTATCCGGAAAAGCACGATCTTTCTTCGTTGCGCCTGCTTGGCTCGGTTGGTGAGCCGATAAATCCGGAAGCGTGGGTTTGGTATAACCGCGTAATTGGTGGCGGGAAATGTACGATTGT
>JBKEBT010000066.1:0-6822 GCA_047973305.1 Pyrinomonadaceae bacterium | reverse complement strand
GCCACGTTTGCGAACCGCCAACCGTCTCCGTCGCGTCTTGAATTCGGTTTAATGAATCGTAAGTATAGGTCTGAACTGCCGTAAACGCAGGAGCACCGCCGCCTGCCGGAGTCGTGATTGTCTGACTCAAGACATTTCCATTGTTATACGTCGTTCCATAACCGAAATTGAGTTTTAGAAGATTTTTGCCGTTGTGTGTTGTGCCGAGCGCGATCTGTGTCGGTTGCAATCGATTGTTAAACTGTGTCGATTCATACTTGTTATTCCCAAGCCTTATTGAACTTGCCGCGCCGTGAGATGTATAAACAAAGTTCGACGCACGATTTACATAACTACCCGCTGCGGTTTTTGTCTGCACCTGTGCAAGCGTTCCATCAAGATCAAGTGTGTTTAAGACCTTTCTTCCCGAAGGATAAGTTTCTTCAATTAATGCTCCAGAAAGATTGTATGTGTAAGCGGTGTTGAACGATGCGCCATTGGTAATCTGCTGATGCGTTAAAACGCGCCCTAAGTTATCAAATGTAAGATATTTGCTCGTTGAAATAGACGATTAAACTTCGATTAACAAGCCTTTTGCATACGTAACATTGTCGTATTTGTAGCTTACTGCCGGAGTTCCATCCGAATAACTCCTTGATTTAACACGATTTAGATTGTCGTAAACATAGCTAGTAGAAATACCGCGCGCATCCGTTTTTGCAACTAAATTTCCATTTTGATCATAGCCGTAGTTGATTGCGCCACTTTCGGGATTGTTCGCCGTTTTTAATCTCGAAAGAGAATCGTATTGAAATGTTCTTGTCTGAACGCCTTGATTTACCGAAACTAAGTTATTTATCACGTCATATCCGTAAATCGTTGGTTGGACAGGGCTTAACGGCGAACCGAGATTACCTGCCGCATTCGGTTCATCTACTCTTACAAGATTACCAAGAGCATTGGTTATGCTTCTACGCTTCTTGCCGGCTTGATCGGTAACTTCCGTAAATGCTCCGAGATGACTTCCGCCGTTTGCAACGCCATAAGCCGTATAAACATTTGCGCCATCGGGGGTGGTAACTTGTGTAACGCGCCCGGCGACATCGTAAGTGTTTGTAGTCCAATAGATTGGCTCGCCGGAGCGGTATGGATTGGTCGCGCGTTTGACGCGTCCGGCGGAATCGTATTCGGTATCGACAAAGATATTGCCGTTTGAATCGTTTGACTGTGTTTTTACGGTTCTGCCTAAACCATCGAAATAGCTGTAAGCCTCTTTCCACTTGGTTGAATCAATCTGGGTTCGCACCCTGACCCAACGTGTTGCTGCGCTTGCGCCTGCGCCGTAGTAAGTTTCGGTTATCGCACCGCCTGAGGGCGGGACTACGCGCGTGGGTCTTAGGAATGGATCGTTGTATTCCATCGAGGTTGTTTGTCCGTTTGCATCAGTTGTAGATGTTGGCAATCCGGTTGTTAAATCATAGACGGTTGAACTCGTGAAAGCAACATTTGAACCGTTTGCGCCGCTGGGATCGGGCACGGCAGTGATGACGGCGGTTGGGTAGGCGTAGCTGTACGTGGCGGAAAACTGCGTTTGTGTAACATTGCCTTTTGCATCTACCGTTTGGTAAACATTGCCGTAAGAATCATATTTTGCACGGGTTTCGAGCCAGCTGTTGTTTGTATCAAGCCAACTCCGTGCACGGGTCGCATTGCCCTTGGTTGCAGGGCTGTAGCCCGATTCATCGTAGGCGATTTCTGATTTTGCGATCACCGTTCCGGCAGCATTCTTGACGTATGTCTTTGAAGGAAGACTTACGATATTTGCATCATCATAAGCATCACGTGTCGCTTGCGGAATGGTTGTGTCGTATTCAAGATGCGTGACCTGCGTTTTGCGTTCGAGTGTACCAAGTCCGCCAATCGATGTTGTAAATCCGTATTCTTTTGTGAGATTTACGTCAAGGTGATTATCGAGATCGTTGAGGTTTCCAGCGTAATCCATTGTTGTAGATGATGATACCGCATTTCCGGCAAGATCGTAAATAATCGATTCAACCTTTGTTACGTGCGGGTGCCTTAACGCATATCCGGTACAGTTTTAATAGGTAAAAGCCGGGTTTGATTACCTGAAAGACGTTCGATTGATCACAATATTCAATCACGTCAAACGAATAGGATGAAGATCAAAATCCGAAGCCTAAGAAAATTCTAATTCAGGTGACTCCAGCAATACCTCACTATCAAAACCGTCGTCGAGCCAATCTAAATTGTTTCGGTATATCTTCCGAGTCAATGCTACTACTCTGAATTCACGACCTTCTGACCGAAATTTATAGAGTTTTGTTTTCGATTGTTCAGACAAAAAAAGTTGATTCACACTAGTAAGTTCATCTGGAGTAACAGCTAGGAACTCAATTCCGTGGAAGATATCTTTTAGCTCCATAAATTTAACCCCATAAAAAACGATGTCAATATTCGTTTCGAGATTTGGCGACGATGGACTTCTTATCAACAATTTTTGATGGCTTACTTCGTACTTCCACACTTGAAATGTTCTCTTAAGTATTTTGCTTTTCATAAATTTTACTCAAGCTTGCTATCATTGATTTAATTGGGTCTTAGTTTAAACAATTTCTGTTAATTTCCGAACGGATTCGGAACTTCTACACCATCTTTCATCCAGGTAATACGTTTCCACCACTTTGGATTGCTTTTTATTTCAATTTTCAATTGATTAAGGTTATATTTTCGGAATGTCCGATGAGTAGAAATAAACTTGATGATGAGGTTCATCATACTGTATTAAGCCGTCTTTAAACTCCCATTCAAAATTAAAAAGGGTGTATATTTTAAGATCTTTCTCCAAAAACTGTTGAGGAACATCAAAGACAATGCTTGAGCCAGAAGGTATCCAAACACCGGGATAAGCGTCATATCGTCTTGTTCGTTGCTGAGACCATACACAGCGGCAGGTAATAGGTATTGCAGGAATTGAACGCTCTATCGGAATCTCAATTGCAATTTTCCCATTTTCATAGGATGAATCCATTTTCAATATTGGTTCAGCTTGGTAACAAATATCAGTAACTTTTGAACCATCGGGCAAACTGATTCCTTTTGTTCCATCAGATAACTTTAAATCCGTAGTCGGAAAGTTCCCATTGTAGTTTGCATTGATATTAATCGGATAAGGAGAGTTGTTATGTAGCTTCAACTGATAGGTTGGTTGTTTCTTGCGGGAACAGTTCTCATTTATTGAACCCGCACCTACGTACGACAAATATATTGATGGTTTATCCTTTTCAATTCCCTTATTCAAAAGCGTATTTGAACTACTTCGACTTCCATTGGTTTGTGCTTCTGAAGTAACAACTATCAGAGCGAACAGACTTAATAATATTCCAAATAACAATAATGTTGCCACTTTCGCTAGACTACACAAAAATAATTTAACTAAAGATTTTTCTCCGACTACTTCCATTGTCCAGCACCTCCTCCCGGAAAAGCCTTTTGAGAACCTCTTGAAGTTTCTTTATTATTACTATCAAGCAATTGTAGAGTTCTCAAATGCGTTTCGACTCCTGCTTTCATATCAACCTCATTCCATCCTCTTTGCCATAATGTTGTAGGAGGCTGTCCGGCTGAATATGCACCGGGTCCCGATGATGCTCGATTTGCATTAACAAATGCCGAATCAAGCCCTTTCACTAAAGAAGCTGTATAATAATAAGCGTCGAATTCAGCACCTGCAACGCTAGGATTAACGTCTTGTCCGTATTTAGCCATTATATTTTTAATTCCTATTTGTAAAGCGTGTCTGCCTTCATGGAATACCGTAAAAGCTAAAGAATTTTTTGCAAATTGGGAAGGAGCTATTGCTATCACAATTTTCCCATTTTCCTCACGAGTAAAAGCAGCAGCATCTTCATTCGTCCTAATAGCCAAAATTGTTCCGTTCTCATCGTTTTCAGTTCCATATGTTGACAAAACCCAACTCGCTGCCATTCTCTCGGGGTCAGAAAAATCTCCTCTTTCGATAATTGTTTGTAGTAAAGACAGAGCATCACGAAATTGTTGCCGTTGAGTTAAAATGCTATTTATATCAGCGATTTGTGCATCTCTTTGTTCCTGTGTAAGATTTTGGTCATTTTGTATGCCTGAAATTTTCTTTCTTAAATCATCATCACTTGCAGAACCACCCAAAGCAGCAGACCAGTTCCACATTCCGGTTGGGTCAACATTATTTAGGGGATTGTTCAAACAATAAATATACTTATTCCAAGTTTGTGGATTGGTTGGAATACTAGAAGATAGTATCGGGTCAGGACTTGTAAAACGTCCGTGCGAATTTCCATACATTCTCGCCTGAGCAAAATCCAAATCGGTTTCGTTATCACGTTCATACGAGGTGAACTTCTGTCTGGTTGAATCGCCGTAGGTGTAGCCGTGTCCGGCGGCTCTTGGACCCGTTCCGATCATGGCTTCTTCTCCGAACGGCATGAAGTCGCGTCGGGAAAGGACGCTGCCGGATTGATCGGTTAGTACGCGTGGTGAACCTAGATGATCTGCTGTCAAATATCGAGTAACGGGTGAGCCGTTTGGCGTCAGTGTCGAGTATTCCGACACCAACTTTCCGCCTGCGTTGTAAACAAACACACGTGTTTCTGATGCTGTAACTTTCTTCACACGTTTGCCGTCCCCATCGAAAAAATACTGCCCGATTATAGCATTACCCGAGTTTCGAACTTCCTTTTGCTTATTTTCGGCGTCATAGAAGAAGGTTCTGCCTTGCGCATCCGCGACAATATTTCCGCTTAGATCATAAGAATACCCTTGACCTGAATTGAAACGATTATTGTTTATATTTACTGTTGGATTGCAGATATTTGCAGGGCAACTCGTGATCGTTGTCGTGCCTGCGGCGAAGTTGCGGTTTCCGTAGTGCTAATTGCTGAAAACACAACTAAACACGTAATTAAAATAAATCTATAGCTCTTTTGTCTTTATGATTTCATTTTGTTGGAGTAAAAGAAACATCCATCTTTATTTCTCTAATCTCAACTTTATTAGGAAAGACGATAAATGATAGAGAATCTTTGCTTGGTTTAGTATCTGATGGTAGTAATACATAATTAAAAAAGATAAGTGTTTTTCTATTACCACATTTTGATACTAGTCCTTTCTTAAGCTTTGAAAATTCCCATTCCCTTGAAGTTACTTCTGAAAGTTGTCCCAATAACTTAGGTCCATTAAGAACTTTTGTATCTAACACTTCTCCACTTTTATTGATGTTTACTTCAATAATTACCTGTCCGCTTTCATTAAGTGCTATTGCTGCGGCAGGGTAGCGGGGAATCATTGCTTTTTTTATTTGCGACGAACAATCTTGAGCATTTGCCGTCAAAGTACAAAAGCATATAAAAATTAAAAATACGTATATTTCTTTCATGATTACCTCCTATTTTTTAACCTTAACTAAAGAGTCTCCTTGCTTATCTTTTGTAACTCCATAGCTCTTTTCAAGAATTTTACTTATTCCGTTTGCTCTTTTTGTTTCTCTCTCACTAGCTTTCCATCCTTCATTCCAATACTCGATTCCATTTGCATTATAATTCTGTCCAAGAGATTCAGCTACATAAGAACCTACGAAATAAGCTGAATTTTCTGTTTCATATGTCGTAATATTTTTTGGTGAATTCAACAAATCCTTTTCAGTCGCAAAAGAAGGATTGGATAAAATAACATCAGACAAATCAAGCCAGTCTGCAACATGGCTTCCTTCATGTACTACAGTCACAGCTTCAATATTATTTTTCTCTGAAAATGTAACCACAACGTCTGCGACCAAATTATTATTAGAATCAGCTCTTATGCCTAAAGGATTACCAAAAGTTACAGATGCGTTCGATTTTTTATCCACTTTACCAATTTGTAAAGTTACTCCGTTGTCTATTCCTTCTTCCCCATAAGAATCAACCGCTCTTTGTATTTTTCTACCTCGTGCTCTAATAGTTGGGTCATCCGAGATAAGCATCAGAGCAGCAACTATCTGTGCTTTCTCTAATGATTCTTTAAATTCTTTTCGTTTCTTTCGTTCTTCTTTCGTTAAGTCATCATCATCTTTCCCTGCTCCAAAACCCTTCCCCCAAACATATAAGCCGTAAGGATCAATGTAAATAGTAGGATTATTATAAACATAAGAGTATCGGTTCCAGCTTTGTGGCGATTTTATAGTAGCGGAACTTAACAAAGGATCAGCAACGCTAAAGCGTCCGAGTTGACTAGAATACATCCTCGCCTGAGCGAAGTCGAGGTTGGTTTCTTCGTCGCGCTCGTAGCCCGTGAACTTCTGTTTGGTTGAATCTCCATATGTATAACCTTGCCCGACTGCTCTTGGTCCCGTTCCGATCATTGCTTCTTCTCCGAACGGGAGAAAATCGCGTCGGGAAAGGACGTTGCCGGAATGATCGGTAGTGTTTTCGGGCTGTGCGGACACTTTGGTCCGCTACTTTTCTTACACGCTTCCTAACGGTCGCGTTTCTGCCAAGTGCTGAGCTTGAGCGCGGACTCGCTTGTCCTCAATCTATCATTTGGATTATCAAATATCGAGTAACGGGCGAGCCGTTTGGCGTCAGCGTCGAGTATTCCGACATCAACTTTCCGCCTACGTTGTAAACAAACACACGTGTTTCTGATGCTGTAACTTTCTTGACGCGTTTGCTTTGTCGGTGCAGCGCGTCGCTGCTCGCCGTCTAAAAAATACTGCCCGATTATAACATTGCTAGCGTTTCGGACTTCTTTCTGCTTATTTTCGGCGGTCGCCCGATCATCAGCGAAAACGTT
>JBKEBT010000065.1:0-2074 GCA_047973305.1 Pyrinomonadaceae bacterium | reverse complement strand
GCGGACAGGAGTGTCCGCGCTCCATTACGAGATTTCGGAATAAACTCGTCGTTTTAGGTTATTAATCAGCTCATTCAGGCTGGATCTATAAATCCAATAGTTTCTTCCCTTGCCGAGCTGCACACCATCCAACACCCCTTCTTCAAACAAACCTATAATTAACTTCCGGCTTGGTTTTGAACCCTCGGCAAAATATGGCGCAAGTGTGCGCTCAACATCGCCAAGCTTTAACAACTCATCTTCGTTTACTGCTTTCATCCCTTCAAAACTCGCGAAACAGACAAATCAAAAAAAATACGAAAATCGGGCAAACGGCTCAAAACAAGGGTGATTAATTTTGATGACCGTGTAATTTCATAATAACACCAATTCGGGTGCTGAAATTTTATATTACACAGGATTTACATCCAAAGCCATAGATATATGCCAAAACTAATTCAGAAGCAGGTGAAAGCCAATCTAAATGCGTATGCTGAAATCAGACACCAGCTTAGCACGTTGAATGCCGAGCGCGATGAAAAAATCAAACCCTTGCAGGCGCGCTATGAAAAGGCAGTTGCTAAATGCGAGCAAGAATTTGCAGAGAATATAAGTGCGCTTGAAGAGAAAGCGGCTACGCTTGAAACCGAAATCAAGAATCAGATGCAATTGGGGTTTGACCCAGCCACAAATGAATATTCTGTTAGATCAATTGAAACGGATTCTGCAAAGGTGGAAGTTTCAACAAAGAGCCGAAGGACGATAGATGCGGAAAAATGGCTAACGAAAATTCCAAAATCACGGCAAACGCACGAGTTTTGGGAAACCGTAAACGTCTTGATTGGCAAGGCAGATAAGTTTGATTCTGCCGCGGTTTCAACGCTGGCAACTGAAAGTGTTAATCACGCAGTAAACGTAAAATTGAAATGAATTGGAGACTAGCAGAATCATTAAAGACATTGCGTGAGCAGATAAATGCCGCGTATCCGCATCGGAATCGCGCATCAGATGGATCGATAGGCGATTCGCAACATGCGTCGCGCAATTCGGATCACAACCCTTGGGTGCGCGACAGAAAGGGACAACCTATAGTGACGGCGATTGACGTAACGCACGATCCGCGCAATGGCGTTGATTGTGTTCAACTAGCGAAAGAGTTGGTTGCGGCGCGCGATCCGCGGATTAAATATATCATTTGGAATCGGCAGATTTGTTCTTCGGTGGTATCGCCTTGGAGGTGGAGACCGTATAAAGGCTCAAATCCGCACACAAAGCATCTGCATATTTCGGTCAATTCTTCGCAAGGTCTGTATGACAAAAGCGATGATTGGAAACTTGGAATTTTTACAACACTTTCCAACAAAGAAATTGAGAATGCCGTTAAAAACGATTTGGTTGATCCGTCGCCCGCAGTTAGCCAACCTGTAAAACCTGCTGAGGACATACAGTTATCTGCTAATAATCCAACCAAAAAAGACGAGACGGCTCAACCTGAAAAAACCGTAACGGAGAAATTGCAATCGGTGCAACAAACCGCGAACTCAACAATTTCGCAAATTCAAAATGCGACGCAAACTATTGGGCAAGCGAAGGAAACACTTGAGTCAGTCAAAAGCTATATACCTGCAAGTGCGCCGGTGGAAAAAGTAACTTCCGGCAAATCGAAATCGTTTCTTTTGAACCTGTTTGCGTTGGTGCTTTCGTTTCTCTCATCGGTTTGGGGGTTCTTGACCAATAACTGGAAGTTGATTGCGTTTGGTGTTTTGGGCGTAATCGCAATCGGCATAACGGTAGCTGTGACCTTTACGGTAATCAACCATTACAAAATGAAATATGCAGCTGATCCAAATAAATTCAATGTCGAATAGATTAACTGACAATCGGATTTACTTAGGCGCGATTTTATTAGCTATCGCGGTCATATTTGGATATTCGCTCGTGATTTACAGATTCGGAAAATATGCAGGTGAGCGATCAGCGAAAACCGCATACGCACAATCTGAAAAAGAATTGCAAAAGCGAGTTGATGCACTTCAAGCGGAAGCGGATTCGGCAAAAGAGAATGCAGATAAATCTGCGATTGAAAACGACGTCT
>JBKEBT010000064.1:0-2918 GCA_047973305.1 Pyrinomonadaceae bacterium | reverse complement strand
CCGAACTGTTTGCAAAACAAATTTCCGCACGTGGCGGTGAACTCTTCTGCAAATTGGAAGGCGAAAGGGTAAAGATTGGCGGAAGGGCGGTTTTATATATGCCGGGCAAAATTTTTGTTTAATAAAAAATATGATGTTATTGGAAATAAGAGATTTATATGCTGGAATTGACGGCAAGAACATTTTAAATGGTTTGAATTTGCAAATTAAGGCGGGCGAAATCCACGCCATTATGGGACCAAACGGCTCGGGAAAATCAACCTTGTCAAAGGTTCTTGCTGGACATCCTTCATATGAAGTAACAAAAGGTGAAATTCTTTACAGAGGCAAGAATTTACTTGAACTTGCGCCTGATGAACGGGCGCGTGAAGGAATTTTTATGGCTTTTCAGTATCCGGTTGAAGTTCCCGGCGTGTCCAATTCACAGTTTTTAAGGCTCGCCTATAACGAGAAAATGAAGCATTTTGGCAAAGAAGAACTTGATCCGCTTGAGTTTAACGATCTATTAAAAGAAAAAGCGAAAATAGTTGAAATGGATTCACAATTCTTTAAACGTTCAGTAAATGCAGGGTTTTCAGGCGGCGAAAAGAAGCGTAACGAAATTTTACAAATGGCAGTTCTTGAACCAAAACTTGCTCTTTTGGATGAAACTGATTCCGGATTGGATATTGATGCCCTACGCGTTGTAGCAAACGGTGTAAATAAGTTGAAAACACACGAAAATGCAATAGTTTTGGTTACGCATTACCAGCGGTTGCTTGATTACATCGTACCCGACTACGTACACGTACTTGCAAACGGTAAGATAGTTAAAGAAGGGGGCAAGGAGCTTGCTTTGGAACTTGAAGATAAAGGGTATGATTGGGTAAAAACTGCTTCAGTTTAGCTCTGCGCGAATGTCAGAAAAATCAAAAAAATCGAATTTATTATTACCAAGCTTGATTTGGGCTTTGGTGTTACTTGCAGCATTTTTTTATTTTCGTGGTGATGATTTAGGGCGACTAAATGAATTTGGCGCTAAATTGTTTCACGGACCAATGTTTGGAAGTGGCATTGCTGCGAGTTTTATCGGAATAGCGATCGGTGTGCTTGTCATACTTTCGTGGTTTGGTTTTGGCGCAGTTATTTCAACCCGGCTACGGAAATATTTTGGTTCGGATGCTGCAGAAAATCCTGAGTCAAATTGTGTATTGTTGGCGGAAAAGTTTGCCGTGGGCGCGGCATTGTGGTCGGTGATTTTTTTCTTCGTCGGCGCACTCGGATTTTATTCTAAAGCATTCGCAATTATTACGATTCTTTTCGGAATTGTGTTGGCGGCGTTTAATATCAAGATTTTTCGAGGCTTTGAAAATAATGAAAAACAATTAGGCAAAGCGGTTACGGCTAACGTTTCGTTTGCTTTAATCGGGTTATTACTTCTTATCTCAGCTGTTGCTTCAACCGCACCCCCAACCGCAAAAGACACACTTCTTTACCATTTTGCGGTTCCAAAAGCATTTATTGCGCAAGGAAGCATTGCCCCGATTGCGGGAAATATTGCAAGTTATTTGGCACTTGGCACCGAAATGCACGTTGTTTGGGCGATGCTTGCGGGTGAAGTCTTTTCGGCGCGAATCGGCGAAGTTGCCGCCGGTTTTACCGTTTTCGCATTTTTCCCGATTTTGTTGATGACAATTTACGGATGGGCGCGCGAATTTGGCGTGCAAAAAGCTTGGGCTACGATTGCGGTTCTGCTTTTTGCTTCAATTCCAAGTGCGTTTCATGTTGCGGCAAGTGCTTATATTGATTTGGCTTTGGCGCTTTTCATTACACTTGCAATTCGGGCGGTGATGCGTTGGTGGAAGACTCTTGCAAATGTCGAACTCGGCTTTCTTGCCTTTTTTCTAGGTGCTGCGCTTTCCATAAAGTTAACAGCCGTTTTTACGGCAGTTGCATTAGGGCTTGTTATTTTGTTGAGGGCAAGAAAAGCGAAGGAAAACGATGCAAATTCAACGCAAGTTTTTGCAAAAGGATTTTTTGCCCTTATTGCCGCCGGAATTTTTGCAGCACCTTGGTATATACGAGATTGGGTCTTGACCGGAAGCCCTGTATTTCCGTTCTATATGAATGTTTGGAAGGGCACGGCGACAGGTTGGGATGTGGACCGTTCAATGCTGTTCCAGATAATGAATTCCCGATATGGTGGTGCAGCGAAGGGCGTGCTTGAATACCTTTTGGCGCCGTTTCACATTTCGTTTATGGCGCAACCGGAACAACCCGTGTTCTTTGATGGAGTTTTGGGTGTTGGCTTTTTATTTGGAATTCCGCTCCTCATTTTGGCTTGGCGTAAGAAACTTCTACCAACTGAGCTAAAACTTGGCGTTGTTGTTTCCGCAATTTTATTTTTGTTTTGGCTGTTTACAAGTCAACAATTGCGGTATTTGCTACCGATTTTTCCGGTCTTGGCGATAGCAATCTGTGTTTCCACAGCACGCTTATCCAAAGACCAAAACCAAAAGACTTTATTAGCTTGGATATTTGTCGCAATCGGGTTCGTAGGCTTTTTGGTTTCCTTTAGCTGGTTCGCACAAAAAGATCCGGTTCACGTGTTTTTGGGTGGCGAAATGCGCGATCAATATCTAACCAGAAATCTTGATTATTACCCGTTTTACTTGCTTGTAAATGAACAAAAGCCGGCTGATTCAAGGGTTTGGCTAATAAATATGCGGCGCGATACATATAACTTGAATCGCCCGTATTTTTCGGATTATCTGTTTGAAGATTGGACAATAAAGCGCCTTGCGGAAGATTCTGCGAATGAAGCAGAATTGCGCAAGAAGGTAAATGAAATGGGTATAACATTTATTTTGGCGCGCTATGATGTGCTTTTGGATTACGATCGCTCAACACTTGTGGATGTAAACCGCGATGAAGCGGTT
>JBKEBT010000063.1:0-4090 GCA_047973305.1 Pyrinomonadaceae bacterium | reverse complement strand
TACCGGGCTTTCGGAAAATATTCGCGTTGTTTCAATTGTGGGAAGGTTTCTTGAACATTCGCGCGTGTTCTATTTCTTAAACAATCATGAAGAGGAAGTATTGATTGGAAGTGCGGATTGGATGCACAGAAACCTTGATCGTCGTGTGGAAGTTGTTGTGCCTGTACGAGATAAGGGCTTAATTGGCTATATCCGTGACACCCTTCTTTACGCATACTTGCGCGATAATCAAAACTCGAAGTTACTTGGAAGCGATGGGAACTATTCAAAATTAGAGCTCGAACCAGGCGAAGCGCCGTTTGATGCGCAGATGTTTTTTGTTGGTGATGATGTATAAAAGCATACCCTTGAAAGGATAAAGTTAACAAAATTCGTTGTTTTTCACTTTGAGATGCAAAATGCATCTCTTTTTTTGTACTTCCGAAAACTTCGCACGAGGTTTATTTATGTTTGTCGCGGTTTACGATAAAATTCTAATTTATTTTTACACAAAAAGGATTTTATTAAAGTGAGCGAAAAACTTTCTAACTTAACCCAATACATTAACGAGAATTTTGGCGCAAATGCCAGCTATGTTGAAAGCCTGTATGAAAGATACCAAAGCGACCCAAGCCTTGTGGATGATTCGTGGCGAAACTTCTTTAACGAACTAACCGGCGGTAACGGACAACCCGCGCTTGAAATTTCACCAACGCAAACACCGGAAGCATCCGCGCAGAATTCGGGCGCTGCGGTAGCCGTGCAAAAGGTTGAGACGGTAAAAAAATCCATGCCACCCGAAACAAAAGTACGTGAAGGCATTAAAGTTCAGCCACTAACAGGCGTGGCAAAGGTAATTGTCGAAAATATGGATGAAAGCCTCACGGTTCCAACGGCGACAAGCGAAAGAAGAATTCCCGTAAAACTTTTGGAAGAAAATCGAAAAGTTATAAATGAATCGCTTGCTGCGCGTTCACTTGGCAAAGTTTCGTTTACGCATATTATCGGTTGGGCAATAATCAAGGCTGCGGAAAAATTCCCCGCGATGAACAACGGTTTTGGAGTTGTTGAGGGCAAACCGGTGCGTCTTGAATCAGCGGATATTAACCTCGGTATTGCAATTGATTTGGAAAAAGCTGATGGAACGCGCAATCTGCTTGTTCCAAATTTAAAGGCGGTAAACCAAGATACATTTTGGACTTTTTTTGGCAAATACAATGACGCGGTAAACCGAGCGCGAACGGGCAAACTTACACTCGATGATTATGCCGGAACAACAATTTCGTTAACAAACCCCGGAACAATTGGCACGGTGGCTTCAACGCCACGGCTTATGGCAGGGCAAAGCGCAATCATTGCAACGGGTGCGATTCAATATCCCGCCGAATACCAGGGTATGATGGGCGAGGCGGTTTCACAGCTCGGAATTTCAAAAATAATGACCGTAACCAGCACCTACGATCATCGCGTGATTCAAGGTGCCGAAAGCGGATTGTTTTTGAAAACCATTCACGAATTTTTGGTTGGCGAACACGAATTTTACGATGAAATTTTCGAAAGTTTGGAAATAAATTATCCGCCACTTCGTTGGGCGCCCGATTTTAATCCGTCTCTTTTTGGTGCGGAATCCGTTCACGATCAAACCGTAAAACAGGCGAAGGTATTGCAACTCATAAATGCATACAGAATTCGCGGACACCTTTTAGCGGATACCGATCCGCTAAATATGACTTCACATTATTCGCCCGATCTTGAACTCGAAAATTACGGATTGACGATTTGGGATCTCGACCGCGTTTTTATAACCGATGGGTTACACGGCAAGGAACGCTCAACGCTGCGCGAAATTCTTTCCGTAATGCGGCGTGCCTATTGCGGCAAGGTGGGCATAGAATATCGGCATATTCAAAACGCTGGAGAAACTCAATGGTTGCGCGAAAGAATTCGTCAGGAATTTGTTGATTCTGAACCGCTTTCAACGGCGCTTCAAAAAGATTTACTGCTGAAACTTATTGAAGCAGAGCAGTTCGAACAATTTCTGCACAGAAAATATTTAGGGCAAAAGCGTTTTTCGTTAGAAGGTTGCGAAACAATTATTCCCTTGCTTGATCAGCTAGTTGAACTCTCATCGGAAAAAGGCGTAATCGAAATTTATATGGGAATGCCACACCGCGGAAGATTAAACGTGCTAGCAAACATTATTGGCGATGCCGAAAAAGGAGATATGGCGGAGCGAATTTTTACTGCATTTGAAGGTGCCGCGCACCCGAGTTTTCCCGCCGATGAGGGAGATGTAAAATATCATCAAGGTGCGAAGGGACAGCGCAAAACCAAGAACGGTAAGGAAATAGGAATTCAGCTTTCCTGTAATCCTTCGCATTTGGAATTTGTTGATCCGGTTGTGGAAGGAATGAGCCGTGCACGCCAAGATCAGCTTTTAGCGGGTGACGATTCACGAAAAGAGACGGTTATTGACCTAGTGCTACCGTTGATTCTTCACGGTGATGCCGCGTTTGCCGGACAGGGAATAGTAATGGAAACGTTGCAGCTTGCACACCTTCGCGGTTATCGAACCGGCGGTTCAATCCATATTGTGGTAAACAACCAAATCGGTTTTACCACTTCGCCACATTCAAGCAGAAGCTCAATTTATTCAACTGATGCGGCGCAAATCACACAAACACCAATTTTTCATATAAACGGAGATTCGCCTGAGGCAGCTTACCGCGCGGCAAGAATTGCGCTTGAATATCGCCAGCACTTTAACAAAGATGTTGCGCTTGATGTAATCGGCTTTCGTCGTCTCGGACATAATGAAGGCGATGAACCCAGCTACACGCAACCGCTGATGTATCAAAGAGTTAAGGATCATCCTGGAGTGCGGTATCTATACGCAAAATCGCTAATTCGAAGTGGCGTAATAATCGAAGAAGAATTGAATGAAATGGTCAAGCAAGTTGTTTCAAAATACGAATCAATTCTTGCAAATGCAAAAGAAATTGCCTCCGAAGAAAAGAAGGTGAAGGAACTTGCACCGCCAATTGCAGATGATGACGGTTCCACAGAGTTTGATTCGGCTATTACGACCGAAGCTCTTGAACGCGTTGCGAACGCAATTTCTTTGGTTCCCGCGGGCTTTAATATCAACCCGAAAATGGTTGGACAACTTGAACGCCGCGCAAAAATGGGCTCCGGAGAATTACCGATGGATTGGGGATTTGCCGAATCGATTGCATTTGGGTCAGTAGTGCTGGATGGCTTTGATGTACGCTTAAGCGGACAGGATTCCGGACGTGGCACTTTTTCGCAGCGTCATTCCACAATGTACGATACCGAAACCGGCGATGTTTGGTGTCCGCTTGCGGAAATTCGCGGTGAAACAAACCCAACAGCGCGATTTCAAGTTTTTGACAGCTCACTTTCAGAAGCCGGTGTCTTGGGCTTTGAATATGGCTATTCAAACCTTGCAAAAAACGCGCTTGTACTTTGGGAGGCGCAATTCGGCGATTTTTCAAACGGTGCGCAGGTAATTATCGATCAATATATATCGGCATCGGAAGACAAATGGAAAGAAAGCTGTAGGCTTGTGATGCTTTTGCCACACGGCTATGAAGGGCAGGGTCCCGAACATTCTTCCGCAAGGCTCGAACGCTATTTGCAACTATGTGCTGAAAATAATCTTCAAGTCTGCTACCCAACCACGCCGGCGCAGTATTTTCATTTGTTAAGACGCCAGATTTTGCAGGAAACAATTCGTCCGCTTGTTGTAATGACACCTAAAAGCCTTTTGCGCCTGCCGGAAGCAAGCTCAAACATTGCAGATTTGGAATCTGGAGGATTCCAACCGCTGATTGACGACAAAAGCGCAGATTCGAACACGGTTACGCGCTTAATTTTTGTTAGCGGAAAATTGTTTTACGATATCTCAAACGCGCGTGAAAAACTTGAGAAAAATAACGTGGCAATTATCCGCCTAGAACAATTTTATCCTTTTCCCGCTGCGGCAGTTCAAGCAGTTTTTTCAAAATATGAAAACGTGAAATCGGCAATTTGGGCACAAGAAGAACCCCAAAATATGGGTGGTTGGAGTTTTGTTGAACCTCGGATTAGT
>JBKEBT010000062.1:0-21107 GCA_047973305.1 Pyrinomonadaceae bacterium | reverse complement strand
TTATAGAAATAATGCGTGAACCTGCCCGCCGAAAGCGAATTAGGTTAGTAGAAAGAAATCAGAATATGTTGCCGCCGGTTTCTGCCGATCGGGGATTGTTGACAAAGGCGATAATGCATCTCGTGGAAAATGCAGTTAAATACAGCCCGGAAAGAAGTTCGGTAATTATTTCAACGTTGATGGATACCGAGTTTTTGAATGTTGAAGTTGAAGATCGTGGATACGGCATTCCGACGGAGGAACAAGAAAAAATTTGGACCAAGTTTTACAGAATTGCGCGGGATGGACACGATAAAGAAGAAGAATCAACCGGGCTTGGACTTTCGGTTGTTAAAGAAATTATGCAGAAGCACCGCGGAGATGCCCAAGTGGTTTCAGAAGTTGGGCGGGGCTCGCGGTTTCGACTACGTATTCCTCGTTTGTAGAATCGAATTAAAGATTCTGCAAGGCACGAAAAAGACAGGTGTGCGCCTGTCTTTTTCTTTTTTGGGCGAGCGTTGTATCTTCATTTAATGATTGATGTTTTCAAGTATAATAGCCGCGCTTGGGACAACGAAGCCGAAAATCATAACGAGTGGACAATTCCGGTTGGTGTGAAAGAGATAGCAAAAGCGCGCACGGGAAAATTTTCTGTGGTACTGACACCCAATAAACCGGTACCGCGTGATTGGTTTCCGAACAATTTTGTCGATAAAAACGTGTTGTGCTTAGCTTCAGCCGGTGGACAGCAGGCACCGATATTTGCGGCGTTGGGCGCCAATGTAACGTCGTTTGACGCATCCGAAAAGCAGCTCGGGCGGGATCGATTTGTTGCCGAACGAGATTCTTTGCAATTGGGTCTGGAACAAGGTGATGCCGCAGATTTATCGCGATTTGAAGACGAAAGTTTTGATTTGGTTTTTCATCCTGTCTCGAATTGTTTTATCAAAGAAATTCAACCGGTTTGGAACGAAGCTTATCGCGTATTAAAGAAACAGGGAGTATTACTTTCAGGCTTTGATAACGGTTTCTTTTTTATATTTGATCACTTTAAAAGCGAAAACGAAGGCAAACTGGAACTTAGGTTTTCTTTACCCTATTCCGATGAAACGGACCTGACTGATGAAGAACTGGCTCACATCATCGAACAAAACCAGCCATTGGAATATGGTCACACTTTGGAGCAACAGATTGGTGGACAAATTTCTGCGGGCTTTGTGATTACGGGGTTCTATGAAGATGAATGGAACAATGAAGCAACAGAACTCAATAAGTATTGTTCAACGTTTATAGCAACACGTGCAGTAAAGTTATGAAAACTTATGCCGAATTGTTAAATTACGCTTCAAATGAACTCCACCAAAGTGGCGTGGAATATGCACGTAAAGAAGCAAATTCGCTGTTGGCGTTTGTATTGAATCGAAATCGTGCTTACATAATAGCCCATTCAAACGATTTTTCCACAGAAGGCGAAGCGCAAGAGTTTCTGAAATTGGTAGCGCGCAGAAAGAAGCGGGAGCCGATTCAACACATCAAAGGGTTCCAAGAATTTTGGAACAGGGAATTTATTGTTTCAAAAGATGTATTGATTCCCCGCCCTGAAACCGAAATGCTTGTCGAAGAGGCACTTGCGCTCTTGCCTAAATCGGAGGAGGCAAGCTTTTGCGAAGTCGGAATTGGTTCAGGGGCGATTGCCGTTTCGGTTCTTGCCGAACGCGAAAATCTGCGTGCCGTAGCGGTCGATATTTCAGACGCCGCTCTTGAAGTTGCAAGAATCAACGGTGAAAGGTTTGAGGTTGAGTCACGACTAAAGCTCATAAATTCGGACGTGTTTGAAAATGTTCCGCGGCAAGAATTTTTGTTAGTGGTATCGAATCCGCCATATATTGCCGTCGCAGAACTTGGCTCTCTTGAAACGGAAGTTCGAATGTATGATCCGAAAATGGCATTGACGGATGGTGCTGACGGGCTTTCAATTATCGAACGAATCGCTAGAGATGCTCAAGAATTCTTGTTGCCCGGCGGAAGTTTGTTAATGGAAATCGGAATAAATCAGGCTGATGAAGTAGAGAAATTGATAATGGCAAACAACTGGGAACGATGTGAGTTCTTAAAAGATTTACAGGGGATACAGCGAGTTGTGAAGGCGAAAAAACATTTGTAAGTGTGCGCAACTAATTTTATTTTCATTGCCGTTGTTTTCAAATATTTGATATATTCAATAGATACAAATAAGCAATTATAAAAAGTGCAAAAATGTTTCATTCAGGAGATATGATATGAACAACGAATATGAAAGAGAAGAAGCGAGCGTAAGCACAAAGCTAACGTATTTATTGGTTGGCGGTGGCATTGGGGCAGTTCTGGCATTGTTATTTGCGCCAAAATCAGGACAGGAACTTCGCGGTGATATTGCTGATGCCACACGGAAGGGAATTGAAAAGGGTCGTGAAACTGCGGGACAATTACAAGATGCCGCAGGTGAATATTACGAAGTTACGCGTGAGCGTGCGAATGTTCTTTATCAATCAGCGCAAGAACGTGCGGAAGAACTTTCAAAGCGTGCGCGTGCTGCGGCAGCGCAATCAACAAACCCTCTTTCGGCTGCAATTGATGCCGGAAAGCAGGCTTATGTTGAAGAAAAACGTCGTAATGAATCAAAGGCAATTGTGGAGGGGCGCCCTTCATATCCGGTAAAATCGGAAACGGCACAAGAAAAGAAAGAAGTTAAAGAAAATAACGAAGACTAGCAGATGAATGCAAATCAACCAGAATTTTGGATGATGATTTCTTCAATCATTATCGCAATATGTTTTATTGTGATGGCGATTACGTTTATTGTATTGGCGATAATCGTTAGAAGAGTTGTCAAAGTTGTAAACCGCGTAGAAGACAAAGTTGGACCGCTGATGGAGCAGGTTAATGTTATTGGTGAGGAAGTTAAGGGGGTTGCAATTCAATTTAACGAACTTTCCGGACATCTTGCGACTGCGTCTATGCATTTTTCGGAATCTACCGGCATGATTAAACAAGAAGTCGATGAAATTCGGCAAATTGTTGGGCACACCGCAATTGTTGCTAAAGAAAAAGTTGATGATGTTAGCGCGGCGTTGACACGCACGCATGATAAGGTGGAAAGCACCGCAGATTTTATTCATCAGAAAATTGTTCAACCTGCATTTGAAGTTGCGGCGATAATGGCTGCGGTTCGAAAGGGACTTGAAGTCTTATTTGCACCTTCGCCAAAGCAAATCGATAAAGCCTATCATGAAGATGAAATGTTTATCGGTTAGTGTTTTTGAAGAGAGTTTATAAAGGCGATTTCAATCGCCTTTTTTTATGCACATATGGGTTTCATCATTGCATTTGATCAGGGCACATCTTCATGTCGATCAATCATTTTTGATCTGGAAGGCAATGTGGTTTCCATGGCGCAACGCGAGTTTCCGCAATATTTTCCGCAAGCGGGATGGGTTGAACACAATGCGAACGAAATTTGGAACACGCAAATACTAACTGCCGAAGAGGCGATGTGTAACGCAGGTTTAGATTCAAAAGATATCGAGGGTCTCGGTATTACAAATCAGCGCGAAACCTCAATTCTTTGGGATCGCGAAACAGGCGAACCGATTTCGAACGCAATTGTTTGGCAAGATCGTCGCACGTCACAATACTGTTCACAAATCAACGCAACCCATGGCAAAATGATTCGCGAAAAAACCGGGCTTGAAGTTGACGCATATTTTTCTGCAAGCAAAGTACGCTGGCTTTTGAATAATATTGAAGGGGCGCGAACGCTGGCTTTGCGCGGTAATTTGTGTTTTGGCACCGTTGATTCGTGGCTTATTTGGAAGCTTACCGAAAAGAAACTTCACGTAACGGATTTCTCAAACGCTTCACGCACAATGCTGTTCAACATTCATACGTGCGAGTGGGATATTGACTTACTGGAATTGTTTGAGGTGCCTGAATCAGTTCTGCCCACGGTGCGGTCATCTTCTGAAATTTTAGGAACGGTTGAAATTGGCGGCGTTTTGCGCAATGTGCCGATTAGTGGTGTTGCGGGGGACCAGCAGGCGGCACTTTTTGGGCAAGGTTGTTTTTCTGCGGGTGATTCAAAAAACACGTATGGAACCGGATGCTTTTTTCTTCAAAATACCGGAAACGATGCAGTAGTTTCAGCCAACAAACTGCTGACGACAATAGCATGGAAAACCGGAAATGATTTAGAATATGCGCTCGAAGGCAGTGTTTTTATTGGCGGTGCGGTGATTCAGTGGCTTCGTGACGGATTGGGGATAATCAAAAATTCAGCCGAGGTTGAGTCATTAGCGACTTCGGTAACCGACAGCGGCGGAGTTTTGTTTGTGCCGGCATTTGCGGGCTTGGGAACTCCTTATTGGAATCAAAATGCGCGAGGTACACTGCTTGGAATTACACGGGGTACAAGTTCGGCACACATTGCACGCGCAGCCCTTGAAGCAATTGCGTTTCAATCTACGGATTTAATCGCAGCGGTTGAACGTGATTCCGGAAAGCTTCCGACAGAATTACGAGTTGATGGCGGTGCCACAAGGAATGAACTGTTAATGCAATTTCAGGCGGATATTCTTCAAATACCGGTTGTTAGAGGAAAAATTTTCGAGACATCCGCTCTTGGCGTCGCGTATTTATCCGGACTAGCATGCGGATTTTGGAAATCTAAAACCGAGCTTTCAGCGCACTGGAAAGCTGATAAAAAGTTTGTTCCCAAAATGAACGCTAAAACGGCGCACGAGCTTTTGCAAACATGGAATCGCGCAGTAGAACGTAGTTTGGATTGGGAAAAATAAAAAAAGCCCGCATCGGCTATGGCTGATACGGGCAAAAGGAAATTGTGAACAGAAACTATTGATCTTGATTTTCGGTCTGTGTGCGTGTTTTTTCGGTTCCTACGCTTGCGGAAGGCAAAGGCATACCAACCGCATCCGATTTTTCATCTGGTTCAATTAATTCTTCGGTTTCTTCATTTTCGGCAACAATCATTCTTCCGGATTCCTTTGAAAACAGAAGTTTTTCTTCGTTCCTATCAAATTCTATTGTTACCAAATCACCGGTTTCAACTTGTTCCGTTGCGACCAAATTCGAAAGCGGATATACCAAAAATCGTTCAATCGAACGCTTCAAATGCCGCGCGCCATATTTTAAATCTATTCCTTCTTGAAGTAAAAATTCTTTTGCCTCATCAGAGCATTCAAATATAAATTTTGTTCCGGCAGATTCTGTAATTCGATCTTGCACCGCTGCCAGCTCAATTTCAAGAATCTTGCGAAGGTGATGTTCCTTTAAGCTTCTGAAGACAACAACTTTATCTATTCGGTTCATAAATTCCGGCGAAAACTTGCGTTTTGCGGCTTCTAAAGCGGTTCGATAAATTTTTGTATCAACTTCATCATCATCTTTTTCAGCCCTTGAACTTACGGGCGCAAACCCGATTCCGCCGGAAATCATTTCAGACATTTCGCGCGCGCCAAGGTTTGAGGTCATAATAACAATCGTATTTGAAAAATCCACGTGGCGGTTATCACCCAGCGTAAGGGTGGCTTTATCTAAAATGCCTAGTAGCAACTGCCAAAGTGAATCAGAAGCCTTTTCAACTTCATCAAACAGCACAAACGTAAGCTTTGTTTCATCAGTGTGATTTTTATCAAGGTTTTCCTGTGTAAGCATCGGCGAAGTTTCACGATGACCAAGATAGCCGGGTGGTGAGCCGATAAGTTTAGCTATTTCGTGCGAATGTTGAAATTCCGCACAGTCTATTTTTACAACCGCGCGTTCATCGTCAAAAAGCACACCTGCCGCAGCTTCAATAACCCTGGTTTTTCCCGAACCGGTTGGTCCTAAGAAGAGCATGGTTCCAATCGGGCGAGTGGGGTTCTGCATGCCCGCAAGATAGATTTGATACAAACCGCTCATTCGGCGTACCGCTCTTTCCTGTCCGACAATCATTGCCGAAAGTTTATCTTCAAACTCTTTCGCTCGCGGACTTTTTTCATCAGGATTAAGAAAAATCTTTGTATTTTGAGATGATTTCTTTTTTGTAGTTTCGTTTTTCATTCGTTTCTCCTGGTTTGAAATTCCCGTAACTTTACCCATTTATTAGTTGGAAATTTGAATTTGTATGATTGCGCATATTTCGCGGCATACCGTCATTAAAGATGATTTCAAATGTTTAAGCGTTTGCTGAATACGAAGTTGTAGAAGTAACAGCCTTGATGGCAATGAATTTACCTTCATAAGGTAGATTCCGTTTAAGTGTTTTACACAAAAGACTTAAATAATGCAAGACTACCCGAAAAGAAGAAAGTTTTGTTTATACATTTTTGAATTGAGGATCTTTATCGGCTACATGTATAAAACAAATGCCTTCCATAGATTATATGTGTCGGCGAAAAAATTTGTCAACAAAAGTATTAATGTAACTGATATTCCGGAAAACTATCGAGTAAACTTGCTTTCGGCAATAAAGCGTAATCTATTTTTCAAATGTTCTGGTTTGAAGCTTCGATCGGCAATATTTTAAGAAAGAAAAAACAAACACCGAACGAAATCTTGCTCGGTGCCTGAATAAAAGCCAAACAAAAGAACGGAACGCTTAACCGAGATTTTCGTTTGCGAAATCCCAATTTACGAGGTCCCAAAAACCTTCTATAAACTTCGGACGCGCATTACGGTAATCTATATAATAGGCGTGTTCCCAAACATCCAGCGTCAAAACCGCAGATTTGTCCACAGTCATCGGCGTATCTGCATCCTTTAACGGCAAAATTTCTAGTTTACCTTCCGCATTTTTGACGAGCCACGTCCAGCCGGCTCCAAATAGCTTAGCGGCAGTTTCAGAAAATTGGGACTTAAACGCATCAAACGATCCAAAATCGCGTGTTATCATTTCACCTACTGCTCCGCTAGGTGCACTGCCACCGTTCGGCGAAATACTGTTCCAGAAAAACGTGTGATTCCAATGTTGTGCTGCATTATTGAACAAACCGGCGTTGCCATCTTGACGCGCTGCTTTGATGATTTCTGCCACACTCTTGTCCGCAAGCGGAGTATCTTTAATCAAACCTGCTAGATTATTCACATAAGCTGCATGATGCTTGCCATAATGGTAATCCAAGGTTTCTTCTGACATCGTCGGTGCCAGTGCGTTTCTGGCAAACGGAAGTTCAGGAAGTTCTAATGTAATTTTCATAGTCTTTAATCTCAAGAAATGTCTCTATTCTAGTTTGTATAAATCGCAATTCCGGATTTTCGTGTCTTTCGGAAAAATCTTTGATTGCATAAAATCATTGCCTGTTCCTACTTTATCACGTTATTGCTTGGTTTCATAAATCTCTACAATTAAGTAATGTTTTTGCTTTAATCCTTGCAAAGGGTAAAAATCAATCGTAGAAACCCTCAAACTTCTATAAAAAGCCACGTAAATTATTCCGTCTATTTTGCGCGTTTCGCCAAAATCAAACATAAAGAAGGAATAAACTCAGAAGAAATCCACATTATTACTGGTAGAAGAGTAGCAGAAGCATTTATCATAAATAAACACTGTAATGTTTGAATCATTAAAAAGAAGAAACTATGCGAATGAATTATCGCGTCGGTTTGAGCTGGAGGCATTGCCGCTCACCGGAAATCTCTTTCGCGTGGCAATGTATTTGAAGCGAGATAGAGATGAAGCGGAAGATTTAGTGCAGGAAACCCTGATGGAAGGGCTCAAAAGCTTTCATCGTTATTCGCCGGGCACCAATATAAAGGCGTGGCTTACGACAATTATGTATAACACACATTACAAACAGCTTAAGAAGAGCTCGCGTTTGCAATTGATGCCCGAAAAGGAAGATATGATGGCGCAAACTGCTGTTTTTGAGCCACCTGTACCCGTCGGGCTGACAGATGAAGTGATAATCGAAGCATTGAACAACCTTCCTGAGAATTTTCGGGTTGTGGTTTTGTTTTCAGATGTCGAAGAATTCTCTTACAAGGAAATTGCTAAGATACTCGAATTACCGATGGGAACGGTAATGTCGCGTTTGCATCGCGGAAGAAAATTGCTGCGCAATGAACTTACTGCGGTTGCACGGGAATTCGGTATTCTTCACGAAGTTCCCGAATTTAAAAAGAAAGAGGGAGGTAACTCATGAACTGTAACGAATTCCGTGAGATTGTAGATTCATACCTTTGTGATGAGCTTTTAACCGAAACAAATCACGATGTTCTTCACCATATAGAGCGCTGCCGGCAGTGTGCAAATGAAGCCGAAACGCGCCGGGTGTTTCGTGCGAGAATGCGAAATGCCGTAATAAATTATCCTGAATTTGTTGTTGATGCGGCATTTACAAAAAGAATGCTGGAAACAAATTCGGTTGCCGAAAAGCGTCCTTCGTTTTTTCTTTCGTTAGGATTCGTATTTTCGACATTTGCGTTAATGCTTTTTACGGCATTTGGGGTTTACGTTTTCCAAAACGCGAATTTATTGCGTGGTGTTTCTGAATCAAGCTCGCTTCAACCGCGTTCGTCCAGCGATCTTTTGAATCTTGTAATCGGAGACCACGAATATTGTGCGGTAAATGGATCTTCCGGGAATGATTCGCGTCCAATTACCGATGCTGCGCCGGAATATGCAGGACTTTCGGAGGTTGTTTCGCCGATTGTTGAAAAAGCCATGACGGCAAGCAAGATGTTGACTGCGCACGCATGCAAATTTCGTGGAAAGGAATTTGCACATTTTGTTTATCAAAAGGATGGAAAGCTTCTTTCGGTTTTAGTGACAAAAGCGAATGAAAATTCTTCACAAGCATATGAACAAGCGGTGGCACTTGATGGGGCAGATTATAAAGTTGCACGGATTGATGCCGGAAACAAAGCGGTTTTTGTAGTTTCTGATTTGGATAGCGGCGGAAACTTGGGAATCGCAAAGCAGCTCGAACCTTCTATCAAGAAACGTTTTCAGTTCTAATTTAACGCAATATGCGTAAAAAACAGGCGTTATCTTTTGAGTAAAAATAGAAAAAGCTGCCATATATTTGGCAGCTTTCTTAATTAACAAACGACGGAAACTACCCTTGTTCATCGTAATATTCATTTCCGAGGTGCGTAATCAAATCTTCCCCCATCAAATGCCGAAGCGTATTTTTCAACTTCTTTTGCTGGATAAAAATATCGTGCTCCGGATAAAGTCCGGGTGCTGTTTGTGGTGCCTTGAAATAAAAACTTAGCCATTCTTGAACGCCACGCAAATTTGCACGTTTTGCAAGGTCAAGGAAAAGTGCCAGATCAAGCACAAGCGGAGCAGCTAAGATAGAATCACGACAAAGAAAATCTACCTTAATCTGCATTTTATAACCGAGCCAACCGAAAATATCGATGTTATCCCAACCTTCTTTATTATCGCCACGCGGTGGATAATAGTTAATTCTTACAACGTGTGAAAAACCTTCATACAAATCAGGATAAACCGTTGGTTGAAGAATGGTTTCCAAAACGGAAAGTTTTGATTCTTCTTTTGTCTTGAAGTTTTCGGGGTCGTCCAAAACTTCACCATCGCGGTTGCCGAGGATATTGGTCGAATACCAACCGTCCAAGCCCAACATTCGTGCCTTAAAGCCGGGTGCCAAAATGGTTTTCATCAAAGTTTGACCGGTTTTGAAATCTTTACCGCATATCGGAATTCCTTCGCGTTCGGCAAGTGCCGTCATCGCAGGCGTATCAAGGGTAAGATTCGGCGCGCCGTTTGCAAACGGAACTCCCGATTTTAATGCAGCATATGCATAAATCATCGATGGCGCGATTCGTTCATCGTCGTCATACATCGCCTTTTCAAGTGCTTCTATTGATTGATGAACTTCAGATGGTTCAAGATAAATTTCAGTTGAAGCCGCCCAAACCATAACTAACCGATCGCAATTGTTTTTGGTCTTAAATTCGGCAATATCGGCAATCAACTGTTCGGCAAGATCCATCTTGTTCTTGCCTTCTTTTATGTTTGAGCCATCCAAACGTTTTACATAACGCTGGTCAAAAACCGCTTTCATTGGCTTTAGGGATGAAAGTTGTTCGCTAACTTGATTAAGTAAGTCTTTTTCAAGTACGCCCGCGTTTAGTGCCGCATCGTACGCATTTTCTTCGAAGATATCCCATGCACCGAATACAACATCATCTAAGGATGCGAGCGGAACAAAATCCTTTATCATTGGTACGCGATTTTCCGTTCGCTTGCCCAAGCGGATGGTTCCCATCTGCGTAACCGAACCGATAGGCTTTGAAATGCCACGTTTAATGGCTTCGACACCTGCAACAAACGTCGTGCTTACAGCTCCCAGCCCAACCAACAGGATTCCCAGTTTACCGTCTGCTGGAGCAATCTCCACACCTTTTTCAGTCATTTAATAGATCTCCTTCAATTAAAAACAGAAAGAGAATAATAACTTTCTGCAATTTCTATGGCAAACGGCGCGAATGAATCATTCTTCATTTTTATTAGTTGTTGCGCTACCTAATTTCAATAAGCTTGGCTTAAAGAAAAGTAGATGATAGGTATTTGTCAAGAATTCGTTTAATAATTGCAATCGCTTTAACGCAAACCGGTTTCGATATTTTAGTATCAAAGTTTATTTATTAGACCTTTAGATTCAGTTCATTGCGTTAATTAGCAGTTACGTATGAAAGCCACCAAATCTGATTCTTACGAAACAGTACCCAACGTAATGACAACAATACATGGACGACAACATGTGCGGGGTCTAGCGGTCGGAATAAGCAAGATAAGGATGAGAAAATATAAAATTGCTGGCTAGGTTGTCAAACGAATCCGGAACAAACGGAAATAACGATACAAAAGAAAGGGAATATTAAAACCCCAAAACAAGTATTTTCTAAAAAGACACTAATACAGATTACCCGGTAACTCTTAATGCCATTTAACCTGTTAAAAAGAATTGCTTTTGGGATTCAACAACACCTGTAATTGCTTTCGAGAAAGAATCTCGGCATCGTCTCAACTTGCATAAACCCGAAAATCAATTTCCTGAAAAATTGTATCGCGATTTTCGATTTCTTGCAGAAGTGCGAGATCGAATTCATCCGCCTCAACAGCATCGGCAAGCAGATTAAACCTCTGAATATGCGAACGAAATCTACGCGCTGAATATTCAACCGTTGTTCCTTGATATATCTGAAATGCCCAATCGCTAGATTCAGCAAGCAAAATTTCGCGTGCACATTGATTTAAGACGCGTTGTTGAAGTTCACCTGCATGCCTAAAACTATTGGCAAGCGCAGTCATTCGTCGTTCGGCATCGTGCATATATTCATACATCCAAGATGTGCCCTCATTTAGCCAAACCTTGAAATAGCCGTTTTCTCCCCAGCTTGAAGTGGATGGATTCTGGATTTGTATACGAATATTCGCATCTAGAAAATCGCCGGGCGTCACTGCTTTTATTACATCCTGATCGTAATGGATTTTTCTGAACAAATAATCGATAAATGCGGGACCCTCAAACCACCAGTGCCCATAAAGTTCAGCATCGTATGGCGAAATAATCAACGGCGGATGCCCTCCATACATCGCAGCAAGTTTTTTAGTTTGATTTTTTCGTTTTTCAACAAAATCTCCTGCATCGTTTGCGGCTTGTTCACGAGCCATTTTTGGATTGTAAGCAAGCTTTTTATTTTGCGGGGTTTCGCGCCCAGTTATCGCATAGTATTTTAAGCCGAGGTGCCTTCGATTTTCATCAGCGTGAAGGTGTGGTTTTAGATAATCTATAGGAAGATCCCATCCAATATCTCTGTAAAATTCACGATAAACCGGGTTGCCGGGATAGCCGATTTCGGCACTCCAAACTTGTTGCGACGTTTCGACATCGCGTGCAAAAACGGCGACACCATTCGGGCATCTAACCGGTGCATGCACGCCGTAACGCGGTCGCGGGTCACCGTATAAAATTGCATGGGAATCACCAATAAAATATTCAATTCCCGCATTCTTAAGTATTTCTTCTACGCCGTCTTCATACGCACATTCAGGAAGCCAAATGCCACGCGGCTGTCTGCTAAAATGTTTCCAATAGTTTTTTACGGCAACATCAATTTGCGCGCGTCGCGCTTCATTGGTGGAAATCAACGGTAAAAAGCCGTGTGTTGCACCGCACGTAATAATTTCAATTACGCCCTTATCTTGTAACCTTCGAAATGCACTGATCAAATTCTGTCCGTATTTGTTTTTCCATAAATCATATGAAGCTTCCAGCGTTGTCACATACATTTCAACTACTTCATAAAATTCCGGGGCTTCTTTTTGCACGCGCTCAAATTCTTTGTGTGAAAGCTCAATAAGATTTTCAAGGTGGCTTGTATAACGCGCTTGCAAAAGCGGGTCGGCGAGCATTTCGCAAAGCGGAGGCGAAACATTCATCGCAAGTCTGGGTTGTGTCCCGCGTTCGTAAAGTCTTTCGAAAATATGAATTAATGGAAGATAAACCTCGGTAATTGCCTCATATAGCCAATCTTCTTCCAAAAATTCCGGATATTCAGGATGGCGCACAAAGGGTAGATGTGCGTGAAGGATAAGACTGAAATATCCAACTGGCATAGGTTTCACAAGATAGGCTCAAGATAATGTTAGATTATCCCGAGCCTACTGTCTATGTGTTTTTAAAAGCAACGGTGTTTATTTAAAGAATTGTGAGCTCAAGTTTTCCGGATTGCCGAATTTGGAAAGTTTCGGCAGCAAATTTCCGGGTGTTTTTACGCTTCGCATTGTTTTAGGAAAATGAACTAAACTTGCACCAAAAATTTCGGGTCCGAGAGTTTCCTCAACGAATATTTCGTCTTCAACCACATCGAAATTCAGTTTTAAAGCTGCAAGTGCGTTTTCTTTGCTAATTCCGGCAAAAATTTTCTCAAGCAACTCAAATGTATCCCGGCTGAAAACTTCGCGTAAATCATTAAGCGTATATCCTGAAGCCAAGGCAAAAAGTGCAAAGCGGATTTGGTTCGCCTGCGCGTGTGAATAATGATGTGTTGAATCAGATAAACTTTTAACCGCATTTGCAGTAGCACGATCCGCAGCTTCCGAATCATCGCCCGCCAATACCACATCAACGGCATCACGCTTATAACCTGAAGAATCCAGAACTTCCGCAAATTGCCGCGCATTTATCGAAAAACTCGGGGTGTAATCCGAACGCATTGAGGGTTTTACGCGCGGCGTTTGCACCGTGTTTGAATACAAAATGCGAATATAGGGTCGGTTTGGCGCATAAAAGCCTATTTCAGCGCGATATTCCGAATCGGGTTTTACGTCAAACCACCAGTTTCCTTCGGAATTAATAGGGAAGATTTCTTCGTTTCCGCTTGCGGTTTCAACTAGTTTTACAATAAGTACATACGAACCTGTAAGTCCTGCAAACGCTGAATTTAACGTCTTAAACGGATTTGCTTTTACTGACCAATAAAAATAGAGTCTGTACGGGTTTTGCATTTGCAAACGCGCACGGTTTCTTTTTGGTATCGGTGCAAGTTCAGGCATAGCCAGCTTTCGAAAAACCGGGTCGCTCATACGCGGATCCGCCGCAACATCATCAGTTTCCGCAAATGTGGCTTCAAGCGTTTCGGGTAAAAACCCCGCCGAATTTTTACGTTCATAGCCTCGCGTATAAAGCGTTGACGAACCAACCGAATCAAGTTCAAAATTTTCTTCTAAGATATTGTTCATAACAAAAATTCATTCCACTTTTCGGCAGAATGAATTTGGTATTATGCGCTGATTGTACAAAAGTTACAAGGCACAAAAAATCTAATAAATCTTGATATTACTTATCTGAATTCTTCAACGTGTTCGAATCGCCAAACACGGTATTTTGAATTGTTCCCGATAACGATATTTCCACACTACCAAGTTTTGTTCCAAGTTTTGCGGAAACCGGAATGCGTTTTTCGTCATCTGTCATCCAGATTTCCAACTTACCGTTTTGTTCAACAAATTTCCCTTCGCCGAAAATGTCCGGTTCCAGCTTAAAGCACATACGCTTTCCAATAATGCTCTTTTTTTCTTCTCGCTCGGTAATTTTTACGGGAATGTTGTAAACCATGCCGGAATCTGAAACATTTACATAAACTGTTTCTCCAACAGCCATTGGCATTGTACGCAACATATAAACGGCAGAAACAATATCTTGCATATCGTCGGTAATTGATGAGGCAACACGGCGCGGTTGGCGTGATGAATCTGTCGGGTCGGTTTCCGTCCAAGTAACGGTGTGTGTGTCGTAATCAAAAACAGCTTCGCTGTCACGAATTCGCGAACTTTGTTCATCGCGTTTTACGGTTTTAAGAATATGAAGTTTTTGGGCATCTATAACCGATTCGAACCTTTGCAAAAATGAAAAACTAAAAAGCTTAATCAACGTTCCTCGGGATTCCGCTTTCGAATTGATAACATAGTTCGTCCCATCCGGAGTTTGCGACACCTTAAATTCCAAATCAGCGACCGTAAACGAAATTCCAATTAATTTGTACTTGCCTACGTAAGTAAGCTGTTCACCGGGTTTATACGGATTCAAATTTTGTTGTTGCCCAAATGCAAACGAAGAAAAAACTATAAGTGTTGCAAATAGGGAAGATATAACGCGGTAGTTCATAGTCAATTGAAGTATATCGCCTTTATCGCTAGCACAATCCATGCGAAAATTGCGCCAAGCAACGCCTGATATTCACGGTAACGCAAATAGAGTTTCAATTCAAACTTTTTCCCTGTGCTCTTAATATCGGAAAACCATGGAAAAAACAGCGAAACTCGCTTTGCATAATCTCTATAACCATCGCCAAAAAGGGCGGTCAACTCCTCTGCTTCGACGCTCATTACCGGGAAATAGATGCCAAGATACAGAACTGCGAACATAACCGCGATCCACCAAACGCCCGAAGCAATTGAAAAACCCAACCCCAATAGGAAGCTTCCAAAATAAAGCGGATTTCTGGTGAACCGATACGGACCGGAAACCGCCAATTCCCGATTCTTTCTTATGTGTCCCGCCGACCACGCCCTAATCAAAAGTCCGATTGCGGCAATGCAGCCACCAATAAACATAAGGCGCGGCGTGGGTTTGGAGAAAATCAGGAAAACTATCCCGAACACAAAGCCAAGCGGCACACGAAACTTTTGCAAAAGTTTTTTGTTTGATGCCATTATTTCTTTTTGATTAAGAACAAGAATTCTTGATTTGGTTTTTTCGTTTCGCGAATCCAATCATTGGTCCAACGCATTGAAGCCATTACATTTTGTTTATAGTTTACTTTTATGAAATCAGCAATTTCACCCGAATCTTCGATAATTTCAAACAAGTTTTCCGCGGTCGCTCTTCCGCCCGAACTATAAGATAAAATTACGTGCGGCGCCTTAACCTTTGCAATAAGTTCTCTAAGCGCTTCAACTGCGATGAAATTATCATTTTGGTCTTTCCTAAATTCTTCAAAAATTGATGAATTTACGATGTCTCGGGAATCTTCCCTTCGATTCGCTTTGCCAAATAACTTGGGTTTATCATTTAACACTACGGATTTCCAAAAATGATAATAAGCCGAATATCGCACTCGCGAAGGCGGCATCTTTTCATTGTTTGAACCATACGGCGGATCGAAATATGCAATATCTGCTTCGACATCATTGAGTATGTCAAAAATATTTGCGCAAAAAACATTGTGTTTGCGATTGTTATCAAGCAATTCTGGCACCTTCATTTCAAACGTGTTAAAAGAGCGTTCTGACCAGTTTCGAAGATAGGAGGCGTAATGCCCTAAGGTGGAATCCACTTTATCAAGCGCCAAAATCAAACTCGTTAGCAATACCGAACGCTCCGGACCCGAAATGGCTATAGAATCGATTTCATCGCGAATTGCATCAAGCTTCATCATATTATGTTTTTGAAACGGACGCTTCTTGTTTTCAATGCCTCGCGCATCGGCGCCGTAGTTTTCCGTAAACCACCCCGTCCTTGGCAAAAGAGAGTTTAGATGCGCAATAATTTCTTGGTAGTAATCTTTTGGCTTATTGTTTAACAAAAAGCACTCGGCAAAAACTTTAGACCAAATCGCCGAATCATTTGCTGTAACGGTAAAGTTTGATTTTGCAAAGGCTTGCGAAACCCGAGTGGTTCCGGCGAAGCCATCAAATATATGTTTGGAATTTGTCTTTTGAGCGAGCGCAATAATATACGGCAGCAAACGCAACTTTGAACCGGTATATTTAATGCCTTGAGTATGGGGCGCATCAGAAATCTGAAAATCTAAACCGATGGCAGCTTTCATACCTATGTTTTCCTTAAATTTTCGTTAATTCGCTTTGAAACGGCGTCAAATACTTCTTCCACTGAAATATCCATGCAAATCCAATTGCCGCATTTTCTTCGATGACAGTTCTCGCGGCAATCAATATCGTTTCGTTCCACACAAATATCGTTTGGGTTAGTGCTACCATTTCGCCACCATTCGGTTGGTCCGAAGATTCCGACAATGGGGCAGCCCGCGGCAATTGCCAAATGGGTTGGTGCCGTGTCGCCGCCAACATATACGGTTGCGAGTTTTGCAAGTTCATAAAAGCTCTTTAAGCTTGGCGTAACGCTAAAGATCTTTGCCTCACGCGTGGCTTTTACTACCGCGTTTGCAATCGCTGTTTCGTTTGGCGCCGTTGTTACGATTGTTGTAATCTCAAGTTCTTCTGCAAGCCGATCGGCAAGTTCGCCAAAGCGTTCCGCGCGCCAAAGTTTTGTTTCCCATCCGCCTGCCGGGTTTAGAATCGCAAATCGTCCGCCCGCTGCACTTGCAAAACTTTCCGCCTTCATTCTGTCGGTTTCTTCCACAAAAATTGGAAATTCGATATTTCGTGAAAGCGAAAAATTCTTGTCGTTCAACACTTTTCTTAACGCCCCTTCTGCCAATTCGATGTTCTTTAATACGATGTTTTTATGTGGCTTTACTGGAACCGGCTCGCCCGCAATAAACCTAGAGGCGGATTCGCGTAGTTCGGAACTTTCGAAACCGAATCGATTTTTCGCTCGCGATAAACCCATCACGGCTGCAGATTTGAAGTTTCCCTGGAAATCTATTGCAACATCAAATTCGTTTGAACGTAGATTTTCAAGCTGCGCACTTGCAAGCTTAATTGTTCTTGTTGGGATTTTAAGTTGTCTTAATTCTTTTGTGTCGATTTCAATAAGCCGTTTCAAAAGCGAGTTTCCGCGCAAAAGTTCTGCGGCTTTTTTTTCCACAACCCATTCAATTTCTGCATTGGGAAGCGCACGTTTTACGGCGGCTAACGCCGGAAGAGTGTGGATTACATCGCCAATGCTGCTAAGTTTTACAAAAAGTATCCGCATCTTTACGCTAGAAACTATGAAACATTAGACCCTCAATTTCAAACGCAAGCTGTGTATGCAAGAGATTTGCTGGAAATATATATCGGCAATAAGTTATCCTAGAAAAGGTGATTCCACTTCCAGCCGTTTTGAAGCTTCAAATTAGTTATGCCGACCCGAAGACGACCAAAAAGAGATTTACGACCATCCCTGGTTTTCTTAAATGGTGATTTGCTTGCCGTTCCGATTCCGCTTGAACGTGAAGAGGTGATTTTAGGTCGTTCAATTGGCGCCGATGTTCGCATTAACGACAATAAAGTTTCGCGTCGCCACGCAAAAATCGAAACTCTGAAGAATACGGAAACGGGCGAAGAGGTTTATGTGCTTAAAGACCTTGGTTCGGTGAATGGCACTTTTTTAAATGGGCAACAAGTACGCGGTGAAAGACTGCAAAACGGCGACAAGATAACAATCGGTAAACACATCTTGCGGTTTGAATTGTTAGACGAAATAGATCGGGAATATCAACTTCAAATTAGAAGGCTGCTTGCGCATGATGATCTTACAGGGCTTTTGTCAAGCCGTTCATTCTTTTCCGAACTTCGTCGCGAATCCGCACGCGCGCGTCAATTCGGCGGAAAGTTCTGCGTGATGATGATGGATATCGATTTTTTCAAGCTTGTAAATGACACATATGGACACCTTACGGGTAGCAAAACACTTGAAGAAATAGGGCGATGTATAACGGAAACTTTAAGAAGCGGGGATGTTGCCGCAAGATTTGGCGGTGAGGAATTCGCCGCGTTCTTGCTTGATGCCGAACTTACTCAAGCACTGATTGGTGCGGAACGAATTCGGCAATCAATAGAAGAATTTAATTTTAGCGTTATAAAGCGGGGAAGAGTGGGGGATACGCACAAGATCACGATTAGCATTGGAATTTCATCATTTCCGGATGATTCCGAAGACCCGATTGAACTCGTTGAAATGGCTGATTCCGCCTTGTATCGCGCAAAAAGCCTAGGCAGAAATAAAGTTTGTGCTTATCGTGAACTTAGCCAAGAAGAAGCGGATGCGATTTTGCCTCCGCGAAATGATGTTGATGTTAATCCCATCGAATAAAATGCATCTTTTAATCCGCTGATTTAACAAATATCGAACTATCTTTGAACTTCGTGAATTGTTTCATAAAGTTTTGACCCGATTCCAAACCAATTAGATTTCAATATACGCAAAGTTCCGAAATGAAATTTCCTATAAGCAAATTCAAAAACAAATAAATGCCGCTGAAACATTGAAAACCCAAATAATGCTTAGCGGAATATTTCAAAAACGGCAACACTTGACCGTGCAAAAGGTTTCAAATCTATTGCCGTTAAATTGTTGAATATGCGAACCTTAAATTGCCGATTACCATATTCAATAGAAATCTGAAAAATCTGCTACAATCATTTGCAACGTCTATTTTAGTGCATAATTGAGTGGATTTAAGGCTAGTGACAAATCGATCTTAAGGTAGAAATTAATCGTTTCATTTCCGAAGAAATTAAACGCGTGTCCGCCGAAATAAACATCAGGAAGCTTTTGTGAAATGGTGATAATGCATTTAAGTATGAAGCCGAACCTAGCCATAAAAATCAAGAATAAGAAAACATTGATTTCGAGCTAAATTGAGCTGTCTGAACTAGAATTGATTTTTGTACTGTTAGCCTAGCTTGAATCAACAAAGGTATTGTTACAAATCCGAATTATTGAATTCGTACACGTTAAAGAGGAAGATTATGAATCCGAGTGAAAAACCATCAACGCTTTCGGAAGCGATTAGAAAGCATAAAGAATTTTTATTTCCCGCGGTTGCGACCTATTATCAAGAGCCGCTCGCGCTTGTAAAAGGCGAAGGGAACCGAGTTTGGGATGATGAAGGCAACGAATATCTTGATTGTTTCGGCGGCGTATTAACAGTAAGTGTTGGACATGCAAACCCCGAAATTAACAAAGCATGGATTGAGCAGGTAAACAGCATCGCACATACCTCAACACTTTATGCAAATCAGCCGCAATCGGATTTGGCGGAAAAGTTGTCGCAAATTTCGCCCGGAAATCTTAAAAAATCATTCTTCACAAATAGCGGAACAGAAGCCGATGATACGGCAATTCACGCAGCAAAACTGGCTACCGGACGCAATGAGATAATCGTGTTGCGACATAGCTATTCAGGCAGAAGTGCCACTGCGCTTTCTACAATCGGACATTCAAACTGGAAGCCGTTTGCATCGCAAGTTGCCGGAATTTCACATGCGCCCGCGCCTTATTGCTATCGTTGTCCTTTTAAGTTGGAATATCCTTCTTGCGATGTTGCTTGTGCGGATGATGTTGAGAACATAATTCAAACAACAACCAGCGGTGAAATAGCCGCTTTCATGGCTGAGCCGATTTTAGGTGTTGGCGGATTCATCGTTCCGCCGAAAGAATATTTTGGAAGAGTTGCCGAAATAACTAAAAAATACGGCGGATTGTTTATCGCAGATGAAGTGCAAACCGGCTGGGGAAGAACCGGCGAAAAATGGTTTGGAATTGAACATTGGGGCGTTGAACCGGATATTATGACTTCTGCCAAGGGAATGGGTAACGGTGTACCAATCGGCTGGACAATCGCCACCGCGGAAGTTGCAGATAAATTCCCCGGACTCACTTTTTCTACGTTTGGCGGAAATCCTGTTTCTATGGCGGTAGGATTAGCTGTAATAGATTTTATTGAAAAAAATGATTTACTAACAAATGCCAAGCTTGTAGGCGATTATTTTCGCGTTAAGTTGGAAGAGTTAAAAGAAAAATATGAAGTAATTGGCGATGTGCGTGGAATGGGTTTGATGCAGGGTATTGAGTTGGTAAAAGACCGGGTTTCAAAAGATCCGGCACCGGAAGCAGTTGTTGAAGTATTTGAAGAAACAAAGAAGCGTGGCGTATTGATTGGTAAAGGCGGACTCTATGGAAATGTAATCCGCACCGGCTTGATGCTGAATTCTACAAACGATGATGTTGATGAATTAATCGTGGCTTTGGATGGCGGATTTGCAAAAGCTAGTGGGAATTAAAGAAGCAAGGAAAATACAGGAACAGGGAAAAAAGAGTGCGAGCAAGTTTTAAGATAATCTGCAAAATGTATCAGTTAAAATAACCGGTTCAATCGGTAATGAGTTTGTATTTTATTGCTTCGGGGATTAAATTGCCACTAGCTAAAGCTATTGGCAATTTATCAGGGATACACAGAAAATATTCAAATCTGCTTGTAAGATTCAATCGGTCAGTAAATAAAGGAAACGAAAATGATTTTATTCGATTTAAGAATCTTTTTGATTGCCAGTATTTGAGTTCAGGCGATTTTTTATGATGTTGAAGAAATGGAAACCTTCAAAATCAAAAACGCAAATCCACCCAAACAGCCGCAGTCTTCCGACTTGGATTCAGATGTTGTAAAGAAATATTGGCTTAGCTTTTTTGTTAATCAGCCACAATCGGCGCGTATAAATCCGGTCTTCTGTCACGGAAAAATTGCCACGTATTGCGCACTTCGCGGATTTTATCCATATCAAGTTCAGCAACAACAAGCTCATCCTTATCCCGTGAGCCTTCCGTAATAATTTGCCCGCGCGGATCGCAAAAATAGCTTTGACCATAAAATTCGCCAATGTTCCAGGGGGCTTCAGTGCCGACTCGGTTAATTGCCCCGACAAAGTAACC
>JBKEBT010000061.1:0-13748 GCA_047973305.1 Pyrinomonadaceae bacterium | reverse complement strand
TTTGCAGAGCCTGAAACTCCTAGAAAGCCTGCTTTATACGAAATGATTTTTTCGTGGTTTACAATGTATTCGGCGGATTCTTTTATGTTTCCGAACGTGGTTAGCGTATCAGCCGCAATTGCGGCGATCCCGTTTTTTCTTACTACTACAACAGTTGACATCTATTTTAATTTTACCGTGAAACACTGCATCGGCATCGCCGTGCTTTCATCAAATTCCGCGCCCGATGTAATTCCTTTTTTTGCTACATCGGCAGCGGAAAGCGCTTTATTGTCAAAGGCTACAAACATTGCGCCAAGTGCGTAATCGCTACCGCTTCCATACGAATAAAAACGCGAAAGTTCTTTTACGTAACGATATTCACTGAGCGCAAAAATTCCGTACGGGTTTGCAAGCAACATATTTACGCGCGAAGTTTCAAAGGCATCAGAATCGTTTTTATCTGATTTCAAAAAATATGTTTCCTTCAAAATTCTATGAATTTCAAGCTGCGAATTAAATACTTCCTTTTCATTTCTGAACAAGTATTCCTTTTTTGATTTTTTCAGAAGATCTTCAAATACGGTTTGTGACGCACTCCAACCTGTCAGCGCAAAATAATTGTCCTTATATCTTACGATTTTCTTACTGTTTTTGATGTATTTTGAGCTCTCCACTTGGCTTCCATAGGTTGTAAGTGTATCGGCTGCGATTGAAACTTCACCGCCTTTTCGTACCACAACAATTGTTGTCATTTGTTAGCCTCCATTGTATTGAGATTAAGCTGCGGAATCCATTGATTCCATTCTTCAAGCGCGATTTGAACCTGTATCACATGGCGTTCGCGCTTTCTTCGGTATTTCTTTCGTATCTCCGGTGAAGGAGCCGCAAGAATTCCGAAAGTTATATTTACGGGTTGGAAGTTCTTTGTTTCGACATTCGCCACATAGCGGCAAAGCGCGCCGATTGCGGAATTTGGCGGTGCGGAAACAAGCGTATCACCTTTCTTCTTTCGTGCAGCATTTAAGCCTGCCAACCAGCCGGTGCCCACGGATTCAAGATAACCTTCCACACCGGTAATTTGCCCGGCAAAAAATAATTCTTCGCGGGTTTTAACTTGAAGCGTTTCATTCAGAATCTTCGGCGAATTGATAAACGTGTTACGGTGAATTTGCCCATACTGAAGAATTTCGCAATTTTCCAAGCCGGGAATTAAACGTAAAATTCGTTTTTGTTCGGGAAACCGCAGGTGATTTTGAAAACCGACGAGCGAATAGGCATCAGCCATTTGATTTTCTTGTCTAAGTTGAACCGCCGCATAGGGTTCCCTACCGGTTCGTGGGTCGGGCAAGCCCTTGGGTTTCATACAAGCAAACCGCAATGTATCAACGCCTCGTCGTGCAGTTTCTTCCAAGGGTAAACACGCCTCAAAGAACTTGGTTTCCTCAAAACGCTTTAACGGTACGGATTTGGCACCAATCAATTCATTATAAAATGTGCCGTATTGTTCTTCTGAAAAAGGACAGTTTATGTAGTCATCGCCACCTTTGCCGTAACGCGCTGCACGAAACGCAATGTTCATATCGATTGAATCAGCTGCAACAATCGGTGCTATCGCATCATAAAAATACAGTTGGTCATCGCCGGTAAGTGTTATTATTTCTTCAGTTAGGCTTTCAGATGTGAGCGGACCCGTCGCAATAACGCTAATTTCTTCCACCGGAAAACTAGTTACTTCTTTTCGAACAATCTCAATATTCGGATGTGATTCAATTTGCTCGGTTATGAACGCGGAAAACTTCGCACGATCCACAGCCAAAGCCGCGCCTGCCGGAACACTGTTTTTATCGGCGGCTCGCATTACCAGTGAATTGCCGCGTCTAAGTTCTTCTTTTAATAGATGTGGAGCCGTGCCTTCTTGATCGGTTTTAAGCGAATTTGAGCAAACAATTTCCGCGAGTTTATCGGTGCGGTGCGCCGGAGTTTGCTGCGTAGGACGCATTTCGAACAATCGCACGGAAACTCCGGCATTTGCCGCCTGCCAGGCTGCTTCTACGCCGGCTAATCCTCCGCCGATGATGTTTACATAATCCATAAATCGAACCGCTTATATTCGAACCATATTACGCTTAAAAACACCGGAATTTAAAATGCGAACCAGACACAAAAAAGCGCCAAACGAAGGAAATTTCCGTTTCGCGCAGTTTATTTCGTCGGTTACTAAATTTTCGAATAACAATCAAAAGTTTCGCTCAAACACAAAGCACATATTTCTTATTTCTCTGCTTTGTTAAACACCAATGTTGCCTTTCTGCTACCGCGTGGGGATTCGGTTTCAGAAGTAATAGTCAACACTTTTCCATCTGATGAGAGTGTCCAAGTTTCAGTGGTTTTCATTTTCATTGTACCCATCGGACCGTTAAATTCACGTTCTTGTGTAAGTTCCAGTTTTCCGTCATTATTCTTAGCTTTTCGCGTAAGCGTTCCGCGTTCGGTTTCTTCTTTTACAGGTTTTCCATCAAGTGTATAAGTGTCTGAACCACCTAACATTCCACGCCCACCACCACGCGTGCCTCGGTTTCCATCTCCGTTGCCACCGGGGCGTTCCGCTACTTTTACATCGCGTTCTACTGTGATTTTTTCGGAATCTTGAGTTACGGTTTGCGTCATATCTTCAATTGGGTTGCGTTCGCCCAATTCGCTTTTATCTTTGTTCAGATTCCAAGTACCCGAATAATCTTTGATGTTGCCTTGTGCAAATGAAGATGCGGCAGAAAACAACACAAATGCAGCCAGCGCAATAATATATTTTGTTTTCATAGAATGTTCTCCTTAATCAATAAACTCCCTAAAAATTGGCAAGTAATATAAATTAGACGAAATCTAGCGCATAAGGTTTCGCGTAAATTTGTAATTTATTGTAAAGGATTTATCAAGACTATTTGCAAAAGTTTGGGCTGCCCGTAAAGACAGCCCGAAAATATACGAAAACAAGTGAAACCCTTACTGTTCGACCCTATTCAAATTACTGTGGCGAATTCCGTAAGAAAAATAAACAACCAGCCCCACCACGAGCCAAATTCCAAATCGAAGCCAATTTGGGGTTCCAAGTTCGGTCATTAAATAAGCGCAAAGCAACAATCCGATTATTGGAATTAAAGAAAGTTTATTAATCAGCGTAAGCCAAACAAGTTCGCCGGTAAGCAATATAAAGGCAATCATCGGAATTTTATGCGAAAAAGCCTTAAACATCGTTTCGCCTTCCGCCGGCGTAACCGTAAAGAATTCGGTAAACATATTGTGGTTGAAATAGTATAGAACTCCAACAACAATCGCCAATAAAATCGGCAATATAAACTGTGCGTTTATGTACGGAACGTATCGGGTTTGCCCGGCAAACTCCTTTTCCTTAAACAAAACTCCTGCACATACAACCACAAAAGCAAATAGAGTGCCGATGCTCGCTAAATCTGTTACTTCCGTAAGATTCATAAAAAGTGCCGGAATTGCAACAACCAACCCCGTTATAATTGTCGCAAACCAAGGAGTATGGAACTTCGGGTGGATTGATGAAAAAATCTTCGGCAATAATCCGTCACGGCTCATTGCCATCCAAAGTCGTGGTTGTCCGATTTGAAACACAAGAAAAACCGTACCCAACGCGATTACGGCACTTATGGCAATTATTCCGGCAACCCAAGGGATATTCGCTGCTTCAGGACCAAAAACAAATGCCAACGGGTCCCCCACGTTTAACTTTGTGTATGAAACCATTCCCGTAATCACAAGTGCCAGTGCTATATAAAGAACTGTGCAGATAACAAGTGAAAGAATCATCGCGCGTGGTAAATCGCGGCTTGGGTTCTTCGCTTCTTCCGCGGTTGTTGCAAGCGCATCAAAACCAATATATGCAAAAAACACGGCGGAAACTCCCTTCAAAACGCCGGCAGCACCATTCGGCGCAAATGGCGACCAATTTTCCGGCACAACATAAAAGGCACCCATAAATATTACTAACAAGATAATGCCGATTTTAAGAACGGTCATTACGTTAGCGGTAAGTTTTGATTCGCGAATTCCAATGTAAACAAGCGAAGTAATAAGTGCCGTAATCAAAAGTGCGGGCAGATCCATAATCAGGGGTATGCTTCCCAAATGCGGTGCGCTAAGCCAGGCTTCATGCGCTTCAAGCTGGGCACAATTTATCGCTGCATCTGCAACATCACAACCTGCCTGCAAGGTGGAAAGGGTTGCACCGCCGGCAAGCGCGTTATTTACGTCTGTAAAACCACGTGAAGCCGTTACATAATCCATTGTAAAGCTCAACGGAATGTGAATGCCGTAACCTTTTAGGAGTCCCGTAAAATAATCGCTCCAGGAAATTGCAACTGCTATATTTCCGATTGCGTATTCAACAATCAAATCCCATCCGATAATCCACGCAATCAATTCGCCCATCGATGCATAAGAATATGTGTACGCTGAACCGGCTATGGGAATACGCGATGCGAACTCTGCGTAGCAAAGTGCTGCAAATCCACAGGCAACCGCCGAAAGTATGAACAAAAAGATTACGGCTGGTCCGCCCTGGTATGAGGCTTTACCGACCATGGCAAAAATTCCCGCGCCAATAATTGCCGCAACGCCAAGCATAGTCAGGTCAAAAAGTCCTAACGTTCTTCTAAGATGAATTTCGCCCTCGGCTGTTGGATCGATTTCGCTGAAATCGTGTTCCATCATCCCGCTTGCGGCATCCTTTTTTATTTGATCAATAGATTTCCTGCGGAAAAGATTACCCATAGTCCCTCACTTATAGAAAAAATTTTGTTGATTTCGATTGAAAAACGTCGTGCTGAATCGCAATTATAAGCGAATTTTATAACAAAACATTCTTATTGCAATGGAATTGTTTAGATATTAACATTTTCCTTAGGTCATGGGACTTGTCAAATTTCCCTTAACTTCGTAATTGTAAAAAGCATATAATAGATTTAGCTCCCGCGTTCTTATGATGGAAGACCGTTACATTCACAAAAATTTAGACACGTCGTTTGTTAATCTTTCCGCGTTAATAAAGTATTTGCGCCGACGGCAATTTATAGGCACGGTTAACGTTGAGCTTAACGGATATCGCGCAGAAGTGTCGTTAGGAGTTGATAATGCCGTGCGAGTATATGAAAACGACGAAATTTCGGGAAGAGAGGCACAGGGCGAAGAAGCATTGCAGCGGTTGTTGATTCGTTCACGCGAGCCCGGCGGAAGAATAAACGTTGTGCAAATTGTAGGCGAACCACATACGGCACCTGCGGAGGAATATTTAGGCATCAATTCGAATGAATCATTTTCACCGGAAGCGGATGTGATTCCGAAGCCGGTTGAGGAACTAAAGCCTACACCGGCGGAAAGTTTCGATTTTCAGCACGAACTAAGATTTTCTGAAACTACAACATCAGCGGCACCGAAACAGGCGATGCAACATGCAGAAACCGCTTCGACAAGTACAAATAATGCGCCGGATTTTCCGTTTTCGCTTTCAAATAAGTTTGAAGAAAAAGCGCAGGAAGTTCTTTCTTCACCGGGAGATTGGCAAACGCTTTTGAAGTTAACAGTAGAACTGCTTACGGTTGTGGATCGTTCTTTGGCGGTGGCAAATCTTAATTTTACAAACGAATTCAGAAAAGTTTGTACGGAAATTGCAGATGATTACCCGTTCTTAAATCCAAATTCCGATGTTTTTGAATATCACAACGGCAAAATTAAAATGCACGATCAAATGAACGCCAAAATGTTTATTTCGGGCATTTCCGAATCACTTCGCAGAATAATGATAAAGCTTTCACGAAGTTCAAAATATTCGGAAACCTATTTGGCAACATCGGAGCGTCTTCAAACCGTTATCCAAAAGCGCAACGGATATTACGAAAAATATGATGTTGCACACCAAGTTGGCAGAATAGTTTCACCTTAAGAAGTTTCATATGTGAATTCCTTTTTGGCGGCTACCTTTTTAATGGTAGCCGTCAATTCTTTGTGCGCCTCTTTTTGTAACGTTTAAGTTCGTTTTAGAAAAAACAATTTGTAAAAATTCGTGTTGCAAACTAAGCTTTAAATAACGCATTTTATAAGAGTTAGGAACCAAAGCCATACACCTTTAAAAGGTTTTTTGAAGAATCCACCCAACGGGTGAATTTGCAATAACATCGAAACTTTTGTGGGCTGTTTCGAGTAGTTCGTCGGCATCAGCAAAGTTCAAGGGTGCCGTAACCCTCGGACATTTTGCTATGATACTCGAATAAAAGATTGCCCATTTTGAGCCGTAATATTAAATATGCGTTTGCTTGATTCACGAAATTACCGATAAATTCTGACTGATAAATGAAAAAACAACTTTTAATTGCATTTTTAACAGCTGCTTTTGCAACCGTATGCCTTGCCGAAGATGTTATCCCAATTTCTGCGGTGCAGGGCGATGGATATTATTCACCGTACGCAAATAAAACGGTCGTAATTGAAGGTGTGGTTACCGGAAAGCAGAAAAAGGGTTTCTATATTCAATCACCTGACGATAAGGCTGACGATAACCCGAAAACTTCTGAAGGAATTTATATTTTTACGAAATCGTTACCGGATAAAGAGATTGTTCCGGGTGTTTTGGTGCAGGTTAAGGGAAAGGTGGATGAATATCGCGGTAGACGTGAGGTTTATTCATTGTTTCTAACGGAAATCGCAGACCCGAAAATAAAGATAATCTCTGCGGATAACGCCATTCCAACCGCGGCAAAATTAACGAGTGCAAATTTTGATCCTAACGGTCAGATCGATCAGTTGGAAAGGTTCGAAGGAATGTTGGTGGAAATCGATGAAATGACGGCGGTTGCACCAACAACCGGATTTTTCATCGAAAAAGAATCTCGTACGATTTCAGACGGCGTGTTTTACGCGGTTATGCCCGGAACACCGCGTCCGTTTAGGGAAGCAGGACTCGAATTATTACAGGTTATTATCGACAAACTTCCGCAAGATCGCCCCGTGTTTGATATGAATCCGGAGATGCTTCGAATTGACAGTAACGGCTTGGAAGGCGGAAGAACGGTAGATGTAACAAGTGGTGCAACCGTGCGTGCGCTTCATGGCGTAATCGATTATTCATCACGCGGATATACGCTACTTTGTGATGAGCGCCCGATAGTTTCAAATCTTCGAACATTTCTGCCCGCGGGCGTCGCGACACCGGGTCAAATTACCGTTGCAAGCATGAACCTTGAGAACTTTTTTGATGATGAAGATAATTCAAATGCGAAGGGCGAAGAGACAATTCTTTCGCACGAGTATTTTCAAAAACGTTTGCGAAAAGTTTCGCTTGCAGTTCGCGAGGTGCTTAACTATCCCGATGTAATTGGAACAATCGAGATGGAAAATATCGAAACCCTAACAAAGTTGGCAGATTTTCTAAATGCCGATGCCGTTAAGAACGGTGTGCCGAATCCAAAATATGTGCCCTATCTTAAGGAGGGCAATGATTTTCGGGGCATTGATGTCGGCTATCTTGTAAAGAGCACGAAGCTTGAGGTATTGAAACTAGAGCAGATCGGGGCTGATGAAAAGCTTAAAGTTGCAAATGCTTTTCCTGATGAAATGTTGTTTGATCGTCCGCCGCTTCTGCTTCAAGTGCGGGAAATTACCGAAGATAAGAATAATGCGTTTCAATTTACGATACTTTTAAATCACTTCAAATCGTATCGGGATATTGAACAATCACGCGTACAAAATAAGCGCCGTTTGCAGGCTGAATATGTAGCCAAATATGTATTCGATCGGGAAAAAACGGATCCCCTCGAGAAATTAATTTTAATCGGTGATTTTAATTCGTTTCAGTTTCCCGATGGATATAACGATCTGATTGGCACATTGCTGGGCAAGCCAAGCAAAGATGTGATGACTCCGGCGCAAAACGTATATGATACCGGCTTGGTTGATTTGGTTTTTTATATTGCAGAGCCAACGCGATATTCGTTTAGTTTTGGCGGAAATGCCCAGCTGCTTGATCATGTCTTGATAAACAAACAGATGATTCCGTTTGCGAAAAGTTTTGGTTACGCGCGTGTAAACGCAGATTTTCCATTGGTTTATGAGAATGATGACACACGTCCGGAACGGTATTCGGATCATGATGTGCCGATTTTGTTTATCGAAACAAAAGGCACAAAACCGGAAAAACCGGTTGATGAAACAAAACAACCTTAATATTTTGCGCGTCATATTTCAGCAAAGTTAAATGGAGTATAAGAAAACAATTCTGGTTACGGGATTTCCGGGTTTTATCGCAAGTCGCCTTGTAGAAAAACTTTCTGCGCGCGATACACAGTTTTATCTATTAGTTCAGGAAGCATTTCTGCAAAAGGCACTTGACGATATTCGCAAAATTGCCGAAGAAACTTCTACACCGCTAAAGAATTTTGCCTTGGTTGAAGGGGATATTACACAGCCGAATCTCGGTATATCCGAGGCGGATTTGAATGTGGTTTTAGATGAAACGACGGATGTTTTTCATTTGGCGGCTATTTATGATTTAGCAGTTGAAAAAGAACTTGCATACAAAGTAAACGTTGACGGAACAAAAAACGTCAACGCGCTTGTTTCACAAATCAAGAATCTTAGGCGATACAACTATGTTTCAACGTGTTACGTTGCCGGTAAGCGACTCGACAGAATCTATGAAAACGAGTTGGTTCACGATGAGGGTTTTAGAAACTATTACGAAGAAACCAAGTATTTTGCTGAGATTGAAGTAGAAAATTTAAAGGCAAAATTGCCTGTTACTATCTTTCGCCCTTCGGTGGTTTGCGGCGATTCGCGTACCGGTGAAACCGCAAAATATGACGGAATTTATTACGTTATAACTTTTTTGCGAAAGTTTCCGGAAATGTTTCGCCTGGTAAACGTGGGAAATGATGATGTCAGGCTCAATCTTGTTCCGGTTGATTTTGTAATTGAAGCAATGAGTGTGCTTGCGGATGACGAACGCGCGATTGGTAAAACAATCGCGTTGGCTGATCCTGCGCCGATGACTACACGCGCACTTTGCGATTCAATTGCTGAAGCCATAACCAATAAAAAATCGGTTATCACGCCACCCTCAACTTTGGTAAAAACATTTCTTAATTCACCCATTTCGCCGCCTTTAACCGGACTACCACATTCCGGAGTTCCGTATTTTTTTGTGCCTCAAACCTACGATACATCCGTGGCGGATGAACTTCTGGCAGCGCAAGGTGTAGTTTGTCCGCGATTTTCGGAATATGTATCAACGCTTGTGGAATTTGTTGCCAAGCATCCGAAATTGTAAAATCGGGCGCGTGCAAATAAATCACAAAATTGTTCATCAAAAGCTTTAAGATGGAAAGAAATGTTGCAACTCTAATTTTTGTTTTGTTTAGTCTTGTCGGTTCCGCATTTGCCCAAAACGATGACGATATAAAGGTTCAAACCGATGAAATCAAGTTAAATGTTTCCGCATTCAACCAAAAAGGCGGTTTTGTGCCGAACGTTGGCGTAAACGATCTTGTGATTATTGAAGACGGTAGGTTGAACCAGCCGACAAGTGTGAGACGAATTCCCGCAAATGTTCTTATTGTTATGGATACGGGGGGTGAGATGCGCTTAGCAAAGGATATTTCGCTAACCCGCCAAACGGCAAAGAACATAATAGCTTCTTTAGCGCCGGAAGATTCAATCGCACTTATGGATTATAACGATAAACCGAATGTTATTTCTGAATGGACAACGGATCGTAATATTCTGACAGAAGCACTGGATACGCGTTTAAGCTTCGGAATAAAAGATTCGTTTGTTGATGCTTTGAAGCTTGCGACCGATATGTTAAGAAAATCTGAAAGTGACAATCGCCATTTGATTCTGATTTCGGAAGGTACGGACAGTATTGCAAGCAATGAACAACGAAACGCTGCAATGCGTGATTTGATGACTACAAACATAAACGTTCATGTATTAAGCTATGCCGGTATGGAAGGTAAGCTTGCGGAAAATCGTACAAAACGTTTAAACAAGCCCAATCTGCGCAGTGCGCCGCCGGCTGAAGTGAATTCTACTTTGCCGCCCGGCATACAGGAAGTAAATCGTGCAGCGGGAACAGGGCTTGCGATTAATCTAGATCGAAAAATGGCAAAAGTAGCAAAAGAGCGTGTTGCGGCGGTTGAAAGCGGAAAGAAGTTCTTGAAAGAAATTTCGTCCAACACAAGCGGATTGTTAATTGTGCCGGAAGATAAAGAGGAAATGCTTTCAAAAGGGAAGCTCATTTCAAGCGTAATTGATTCAAATTATGTGGTTACATATATTCCGCGTCGTCCGTTGGAGGAATCAAAACCCGGCGAAGAACGCATTATTGAAGTGGCAGCAAAAAAGCCCGGTTTAAGAGCTTCCGCCAAAAGGATTTTTGTGGTTGGCAATAATTAATGCACAGATTTAAAATGCGGGTTCTTAATTGTTAAAAGTAGAAGCGCGGCTGCAATTGAAATAGCCGCGCTAAACAAGAAGGCGGAAGTTGCACCGAATTGGTTCCAAATAAAACCGAATAAAAGACTTGCCGGAAAAACCGTGATACCGAATGCCAAGTTGTAATATCCAAACGCTGTTCCGTGCTTTTCGGTTGGTACGAGATCGGCAACTAAAGCTTTTTCCGCACCTTCGGTTAGACCGAAGTAAATTCCGTATATCAAAAATAGTGCCAGCGCTTGCCACATGTTGCCTACAAAGGCAAAGCCAAAATAGACAAGAGCATAAATCAACCAACCAATAAAAATCAGTTTTCTTCGTCCTACACGGTCAGACAATTCACCGAATATAAGTGAACTTACTGATTTGGAAAGATGAAGTCCCGCCCACAGAAGCGGAATAAAAGCGATCGCAATTCCCGCAGTTTGCGCGCGTAAAATCAAAAAAGCATCAGTTGAATTTGATAACGTAAAAAGTGCAATCACTACCAAAAATCTTTTAAAGTTTCCGTCAAATTGTTTTAACGAAAGTTTAAGGGGCGATTGTTGTTTCGCCTGCGCCTTTAGGTCGTTTTCACGAACTCCAAATATTATTACAACCAAGCCAAGCGCAACCGGAATTGAAGCAAAAAGAAACAAAAAGCGATATTCGCTTTCGGTTGGATTGCTGTAATTTGTAGCAACGAGATAAAGAAAAATCGAAGCGATAATTGGACCTATTACAGCACCCAAATGATCTGCCGCGCGGTTAAAACCGAACGCAAGACCACGTTTTTCAGGTGAAACACTTCCGGCTAATAGTGCATCACGTGGAGCTGAGCGAATTCCTTTGCCTACGCGGTCGGTTACTCGCACAAACAAGACCTGATGCCAATTGGTTACAAATGCCAAAAACGGGCGAACAATACTTGCAAGCGAATAACCTAAGAAAACTGGCATTTTTCGGCTTTCAAATTTGTCGCTGAAATATCCTGAAAAGAGCTTCAAAATACTTGCAACGGATTCGGCAAATCCTTCAATTATTCCGATTGCAAGTGGCGAAGCACCAAGTGTGAGCGCAAGAAACGCAGGCAAAAGCGGGTAAATAATTTCACTTGAGGTGTCATTTAACAGGCTGACAAGACTTAACGCAAGAACGTTTCCGGAAAGGTGTTTGTACCTGCTAAAAAGTTTTCTCAGATCCATTTTATAAGGGTTTTATTTTGTTCGGGAACTTTTTACATTTTTACTTCCCGGCGTGTTTAGGTTCCAAAGTGCTGTGCCCCCAAAAAGTGCTATGGCGATTATTACAAGCACAATAACCGCGCGAACCATCATCTTAACCGTGCGTTTCATAAGCCTAAACACGACATACGCCACACCCAGCATAACCACAACAAACAAAACCGCAGCAATTTCCATCTAGTTCGTTCCCTTTTTGTAAATCGTTTCCAGCTGATTCAAATCTTCTTCAGAAAGTGAGATTGATTGAACCGGCAGCGAATAAGTTCCTTCTTCCCACTCACCAAAATCAAGCAATTTGCAGCGATTAGAGCAGAAAGGACGGAATTCGTTTCCTTCATATTCGTTGCGTTTACTGCACGTAGGACATTTAACAATCATATTGCCTCAAATTTTCTAAGGTTAGCATACCGAATTTCTATGTAAAAACATCTGATTCGATGCAAAAAACATATTGATTGTTTGCATCGTCAGTGTAATCATAAAGCATCAAACCTGCTTTGCGCGCGAACAAACTTGTTTCGCAATTCGTAAAGTGGCGTTAAGAAGTTGGAGGTTTTTACGATGTCTGATTACAAAAAGCGGTTTGAAAAATGGCAAAAAGATGCCCGCGAAAAATTTGATGAAATTGATGCGCAACTAGGGCTATCGCAAAAAATAGAAGATAGCGTTAAAGTTGCGAAAGATACGGCGAAAGTTGGTGCAGACACTGTAATATCCGGCGTTGAACGAATAAAAGTTGAAGTAGAAAAAACCGAAACAGGAAAACGCGCCGTAAAAATTACCGAAGATGTGGTTATATCCGCAGATGAGGTTGTACGGGAAACATCAAGAAAGGCTTCGGAGAAAGCAAAGAGCGCCGGCGGAACTGCGTGGGAAGTAGCTTCGGAGGCGAGTGGAAATGCGGGGGAAGTGTTTGAAGCGGCGTCTGAAGGCGCGGAAGATGTGTTAAAGACCGCTGCCGAAAAAGCCGGCGAGGTAATTAATGTTGCAGGCACAAAAGCCGGTGAGGTATTAGGACAAACCCGAAAGTCTGTTGAAGCCACAGCAAGTAGCATTTCGAAAGCGTTGGGTTTCGGCGTGAACTGGACACGCACAATAGATTCAACCATACGAACGGTTAAGAAAACTTCGGATTGGGTTTTCGAACAACCGTTGCAAGCAGCGGTAACCGGCGCATCTTTAGTTGTAGGTGCCGGACTCGGGGCGGTTGTGACCGGAATCAGCTCGCATTGGTTCTTGAATTCCGCAATTCCTGCGTGGTCGGTTCAAAAGGCTGCCAAACTATTTCACGAACACTTAAAAGATCAAGAAAACTTGATTGAGAAAGGAAACCTTTCGGAAGCCGAAGCGGAAAGAGTTCGCTTTGAAAAGAAAATAGCGAAATTTGTGGGTGCGCCGTTGTTGGGTGCATATTCATTTGCTTCCGGTGCTGTTATGTTTTCGAATGTTTTGAACCCAAAAACTATAACGGGTGCGCCACTTTCATGGCTTATCGGCGGAAGTCCGATGCTTGAGGGCGTTTGGTTTTTCGGAAACGGTTTGGTTTGTTTTAAAACCGGGTACGATTTTTTTATGATCGCTCTTGATGACCACGAAGATGTTCAAAAAATAGTAAAAAACATCAAAGGATTAGTGCCGGAAAAGGCTGATTCATCTAGTTGAGTTTTACGGGAATTGGTGTAAACGAAAGAACAAAAATCAAAAATGTAATGAATGCGATTAATAGGCGCCCATTGTTTAAGGGCGTTTCATCCAGCGGGCGAGGGTGTCCGACACGAAGCATTATCAAAAGTATTAGCGCAAACAAAAAACCGCTCGGACTTCCGTAAAAATACATTCCTAAAACCGAAAATGAAGCCATTGCAATAAAAGCGATTGTTCCGAACAATTTGTGCGCTCGTTCCCCGAAAACCGCAAAAACGGCGTGTCCGCCATCTAGCTGACCCGATGGAATCAGATTTAGGGCAGTCACTAAAAATCCAAGCCAAGCGGCAGAATAAAACGGGTTCGGATAAGCCGGAACAGAAAGATCAA
>JBKEBT010000060.1:0-9218 GCA_047973305.1 Pyrinomonadaceae bacterium | reverse complement strand
GGAAACAATGCAAAATGCCGCGCATATTTTGGAGGAATTTTGTATTGATTTTGAATGCCGGGTTGTTTCCGCACATCGCACGCCTGATTTACTTTTCGAGTTTGCGAAAACTGCCGAATCGCGTGGCGTGGAAGTGATAATCGCCGGCGCCGGTGGCGCTGCACATTTACCCGGAATGTGCGCTTCAAAAACAATATTGCCGGTATTGGGGGTTCCGGTAAAATCAAACGCGCTTTCGGGAATCGATTCACTATTATCAATCGTTCAAATGCCTGCGGGGGTTCCCGTTGGCACGCTCGCAATCGGCGGTGCCGGTGCAAAAAATGCAGCACTTCTTGCCGTTTCAATCTTGGCAAATTCTCGACCAAATCTAAGAGAAAAACTTCATGAATTTAGACAGGAACAAACTCAAAACGTGTTAAATTCACAGCTTGAAGCAAATTCGTAAGCGGTTTTTATGGACGTGGAAGCAATCGTACAAAGCTTGGAAGCACAAAAGAATCCAAAAAATGTTAAAGGAATGCGACGTTTTGCGATTGTAACGAAAAAAGCATTCGGAATTCCGGCACCGCAGCTGAAAAAACTTGCCGGCGTTTTGAAGAAGCGGGAAGACAGACACGAACTAGCCCTTGCACTTTGGTTGACGGAAATTCACGAATGCCGCGCAATCGCGGCTTTGATTGATGATCCGCAATTGGTAACTGAGGCGCAAATGAATCAATGGGCGGGAAGTTTTGACAACTGGGCTACGTGTGATTCTACATGTGGACACTTGTTTTCACGAACAAAGTTTGCGTATAAGAAGGCATACGAATGGGCAGAACGTGATGGTGAAAGCGAAGAATTCATCAAGCGTGCCGGGCTGGTTTTACCGGCGTGGCTCGCAGTTCACGATAAGAATACGCCGGATGAAAAGATTGCGGAATTTCTTACGTTACTCGAATCAAAGGCGAACGACGACCGCAATTTTATTAAGAAGGCGGTAAACTGGTCGCTTCGCGGAATCGGCAAGCGAAGCATGTGGTTAAACGGTTTGGCTATAGAAACGGCAAAGCGAATCAAAGACCAAAACACAAAGTCGGCTTGCTGGATTGCTTCAAACGCACTTCGCGAATTGCAGAGTGAAACGGTGCAGCGGCGTATAACAAAAAGAATTCAAATCGGGAAATAAAAAGAGTAAATTGTGATTGAACCAGGCTCAACCATAGGAATTTTTGGTAGCGGACAACTCGGAAGAATGTTTGCGATGGAAGCCGCGCGAATGGGCTACAAAGTTGTGACCTATTCGCCGCATGAAATATCGCCTGCCGGAAGGTTTGCGAGTGCGGAAATAGTGGCGGATTACAAAGATCTTTTGCGCGTTGAAGAGTTTGCGCGTAGCGTTGACGTAGTAACTTTCGAGTTTGAAAATATTCCAATTGAAACAATTGAAGCCGCTGCCGGATTTGTAGATGTGCATCCGAATGGCGAAATTCTTCACACAACACAAAATCGCTTACGCGAAAAAGCGTTTCTTTCCAAAAACGGGTTTCCGCAAGCAGTTTTCAAACACGTTCAAACAAAAGAAGATCTAATAAATGCCACGCAAGAGCTAGGATTTCCCGGCGTGTTAAAAACGGTTGGTTTCGGGTATGACGGAAAGGGGCAACAGCTGATTAAGAGTTTAGAAGATATTGAAGTTGCTTTTGCCACCGGTGATTTGCGTGAATGCGTTTTTGAAGAATTTGTAGATTTTGAAAAAGAGGTTTCCGTTGTTTGTGCTCGTGATGAAAAAGGAAACTTCGCAGATTATGGCGTAATTGAAAATCAGCATTCGAAGCATATTTTGGATATTTCGTTTGCCCCGGGCATTGTTTCGGATGCGGTTAGAATTGAGGCGTTTGAAATCGCGCGTGGAATTGCAGAGAAATTCGGGTATGTGGGTGTGCTTTGCGTAGAGTTTTTTGTTCAGCAAAACAATCGTTTGCTTGTTAACGAAATCGCGCCGCGCCCGCATAATTCCGGTCATGTGACGTTCGAAACATCTTGTATAACATCGCAATTCGAACAACAATTGCGTGCGATTTGCGGAATTCCGCTCGGTTCAACGGAATTTTTGCAACCGGCATCAATAGCGAATTTATTGGGTGATATTTGGCTTGAAAATTCGCCGCGATGGAATGAAGCTCTAAAGGAAAGTTCGGTAAAGCTGCATCTTTACGGAAAGCGGGAAGCACGCGCAAGCAGAAAGATGGGACATTTATCTGCAATCGGAAAAACTTCGGAAGATGCCCGAAAAATAGTGAAAGCTGCGCGGGCTGCGGCAATTCAAACGTGAGTTATACAAATCTGCGTGCAATAAAAATTCCAAATGCTACCGCAAAAAAGCCCAAAATAAGACTTGTGAAAAGATAAATCAGTGCGTTTACGGAACGCCCTTGTTCAAACAGCGTCCAAATTTCAAGTTCGTATGAAGAAAAGGTTGTAAATCCGCCTAAGACGCCGACAAGCAGAAACAGTTTTAAGGTGTCGGAATCCGGAAAACGGGCGGTTAAGAAAACGAAGAGAAACCCAATAAGAAAAGAGCCAAGAACGTTGGCAAAAAAGGTAGAAAACGGAAATACTTGCGAAATCTTGCTGATGGGCGATAAATTCAAACCATAACGCGTGATTGCGCCAATCGCGCCACCAAAACCCACAGCCAAGATATTTCGAAGTGTTTCGTTCATCAGGTGAATAGAAAATGATTATACAGGCATTTCATTGAAGTTCGAAAGAATCATGTTTAAACGGAAAACGTTTCGTTCTTGAATTTACATCATAGAACTTCTGTTTGTAGAATAATTTGCACACCTCAAATGTTTTATTTCAAAGTGAGAAAAAGCGAACAGGGTTCGGCGAATATTGGCTTTACATCGCAGGCGTTTATCTTAAGCGGCTTGGCGATGTTTTTGCTTTTGCTGGCTTTGCCAACGTTTGCGCTTGCACAAGACGTTTACGAAGGTAAAAAGATTGCGAATATTGAAGTTACTTTTGAGGGCGACGACAAAGATGAATCTACCGCCGAACAATTTAGGCTGATAGCAAGCGAAGAGTTAGGCGAGGAATATTCGGCGGTTAAGGTAAGGGATACGATTCAAAAACTCTACGATACAGACCGCGTAATTTTCGTCAGCGTAAATGTTTCAGATGTTGTAAACGATCAGGTTTATCTGAATATTAAGTTGAAACGGAAGCCGGTTGCACAAAAAATTACGGTAAATGTTGATGATTCAACCGCTTCCGATGTTACCGAACAAGAAATACGGTTGCGTGTAAGTTTGATAAATCCGGGTGATTCGTTTTCGGAACGCGATATAAATGAGGCTTCAAACAATATTCTCACATACCTGCGCGATCGCGGATACTACCAGGCTAGAGTTACGCACGATGAGTTACCACAAAATTCGCCGATAAATGTCGAAGTTGTTTTTAACGTCTTTCCGGGACAGCAAACTAAGGTTGGTCAATTTAACATAGATATTGCCGATTACGATTCCTCCGCGGTAAAAAGCAGATTGACCTTGCAGCCGGGCGCGCCGTATTCACAGGAAGCTTTGATGAACGATGTTGACACAATAAGATCGAGCTTGAGCGATGAGGGTTACATGGCACCGCGCCTTGACGAGCCACGACAGGTTTATGACAGCGATAATAATTTAATGGACGTAACCGTTCGCGGAACACTTGGTGCAAAGGTTGTTGTTTCAGTTAACGAAGATAAGGAAAAAATAAGCGATAAAACCAAAAAGAGCCTTTTGCCAATAATGCGTGAGGGTACGCTTGATTACGGCGCGATTGTTGAAGGTGAACGGAGACTTGAAAATTATTTTCAGGAACGCGGTTATTTCTTTGCAGATGCCACGCCGATTTGTTCGGTAACGCCAAAGCTAGAATCTGGTGAAGCGAGTGAAACAGAAAACGACACAACACTTCTATGCACGGCGCTGAGCGGTGCCGATCTAACGGGGCGCGAAGTTTCGGTTACATACGAAGTTGATATGAATCGCCGGTTAAAACTAACGGATGTTCGCGTTGATGGAAGTGCTGTATTTACCGAAGATGAAATTACACCGATGCTTGAAACACAAGCAGCCAGCCCGTTAGGGTTTATTCCGTTCATAGGATATGGCAGGGGGTACACAAGCCTTGATCTGCTTGAACAAGATCGCGAAACAATTCGCGCATTGTTAAATGAAGTTGGCTATCGAAACGCGCAAGTAAATGTTCTGCAGGGTGTATCGCCAAACGGCGAAGATTTAATCATTACATTTTATATTCGCGAAGGAGCTTCCACAAAAATCGGTAAAGTTGAATTTGAGGGAAATAGTAAATTTACGGATAGCGAGTTATTGGCGGCATTGCCGAAAATTGAAGGCAAGCAATATTCACGTGCGTTAATCAAAACCGGACAGCAAGATTTATCGAATTTTTATTCAAACAAAGGGTTTTACGATGCCACAATTTCAGTAGCCACATCCTTTTCGCCGGCGGCACCGGGTGAAACCAACGATAATGTAGAACTTACCTATCGTGTGGTTGATGAGGGCAGACAAGTGGTGATTAACCGCATTTTGATAGTTGGAAACGAACGCACAAAACGTGAAGCCATTTTGAACGCCATAAACTTGAAGCCCGATTCTTTCCTCAGACAAGCCGATATTTTTTCAAGCGAACAGAGTCTTTACGGAACCGATGCGTTTTCAGCCGTTGAAATAAAAGCCCAGCCCGCAGGCGAAACAGCCGATGGCAAATATCGTCAATCAGACATAATTATCAACCTTCAGGAAGACAAACCGCGTTTGATTACATACGGCGGCGGTTATTCAACCGATACGGGTTGGAGCGGTTTTTTTGATATTCGGCATTTTAATCTTTTTGGTTCGTTAAAACAGGGTGGCGGACAGATACGCTTAAGCCAAAGGCAGCAGTTAATTCAGTTTGATTTTTTAAACCCACGGTTTATAAAAGACGGAATTGATGAAAACGGTGTGCAACAATTCGCACCGCTGACATTATCGTTGCAGTATCAACGTGATTCGACGGTAACACGATTTTTCCGATCCACATTTGATCAAGGCACATACGGGATTGTGCAGAGAATAGATGAAAACGGAGTTCCGGTGGATCAATATGGAATTCCTGCGGGTGACCCCACAATAAATCGGGCAACAATCTCACTTGAAACAAGTAAAACCATAAGTCGTAAAAGCCGGTCAATTGTGTTCTTAAAATACAGATACGAAGATGTAAGGCTTCTAAATTATGACTCATTGCTAATTGAAGACGTTTTGCAGCCCGATTCACACATACGAATTTCGGGTTTCAGCACAACATACGTTCGTGACACGCGCAAGAATTGTTCGGTAAAAAATACAATGCTGGACATAATAAATACCGGTGTCGCGGGTGATCCCTGCAAATATAACGCCGGTGATCCAACCGATGGCGATTATCTTACCGCCGAATTTAGCACGTCAATTCCCGCATTAGGTGCCAACATTGGTTTTACGAAACTACAATTAAGCTATAACAACTATTTTACGGTTCACAAATTACGCAACACCACTTTTGCGGGACGTGCAATCTTGGGAATGGGATACGTGTTTTCAAACCGTGACAGGTATTCACAAAACTGGCTGTCGGCTGAATTAGATGGGCTTTTGCCGATAAGCGAACGATTTTTTGCAGGCGGTTCTACAACACTTCGTGGCTTTCAGTTTGAAACAGCGGGTCCGCGTGTGGTCATAACCCCGCAAGGTACGTTTCACGATCAACAAGGAAATGTTGTAGATATTACGCCATTTTTGTTGCCTTTTGGTGGAAACGCGCTTGTAATTACAAATTTTGAAGCTCGCGTGCCAATTTCGGATTCGATCAGACTTGTGCCGTTTTACGATGGTGGAAATGTTTATGGCAGACCGACAGAAATATTTAATCCGCGTGACGAGGTACCCAGCGATGCATTTCTTACAGACTTACGCGCGGTTTGGACACACACGGTTGGATTGGGTTTTCGTGTTAAAACCCCAATTGGCGGAGAGTTCGCGATTGATTACGGCTATCTCTTGAACCCGCCTAGTTTTATTATTCCTGAACCAACACCGCCTGATTCAATTATTAAATTGCATCAAGGCGAATTTCATTTCAGATTTTCGCAGGCTTTCTAGTTTCTTTTTGCGTTTGGATTTTCGTTCGGATTTTGACGCACTACGTGAGTTTCGTCAAGTTCGACAATTACGGAATCTATATCGTCATGAATCTTCTTTTCTTCAACAATTTGTGCCCTCAGTGGCGGTTGTGAACGCGAACGTTCAAAATCGGCTTGAAGAAGGTCATTGAGCTGGTTTGTGTCTGATATGGATTTTTGCTGTTTTGCTTTTCGCATTCCTTTCACGGCATACATCGCCTTGTCAGCCGCAACAATCAATTTATCCAACGAATCGCCGGACATTGGATAGGTGGATGAACCAAGACTAACCCCTACGCTCGCAAACACGCCATCGCCAACGTTTAGCTTATAGTTTTGCACGGCTTTTTCCATTCGTGCGCATAATTCACTTACCGCCTCAGGCGTGGCGTTTGGAATTATTGCAACAAATTCATCACCGGCATAACGCGCAAGAAAATCATATTCGCGAAGTTGGGAACGCATAACACGCGCAACTTCATTAAGTAAACGGTCGCCTGCCTTGTGTCCGTGAGTATCGTTTACCGCTTTAAAGCCGTCAAGGTCTAGCATTAAAAGCTGAAAACGTGTGTTGTCGCGCTTTGCACGTGAGACTTCCTTTTCAAAGTGAATTTGAAGGCTTCGAGCATTCGGCAGATTCGTCATTGCATCGGTATAAGCGCGAGTTTCGGTTTCTGCGTGGCGAAGTGAACTTGAAATTGCATCCGCTGCTATTCGTGAAAGTGTTTCAAGCAAACGCATGTGCTCATCTTCATATGCATCCAACTTGCATGAATAAATGGAAACTGCGCCAATCAATCTTTCATTTGTTATCAATGGTAATGATGCCATTGAAACATAACTTGTGTCGCTTTCAAGGTTAAACGAACCCAGATCAAGCGCAGGACTAATGTGATATACAGGTTGCCGTTTCTTAAGCGTATAACCGGTTGCGCCCGAACCAATTGCCACTTTGCGATTTAAGATTTGTTCCGCATTTTTTCCAACTACATGGCGCGCTTCGGCATATTTTTGCGATTCGTCCAAAAGGAATATCGCGCACGTATCAAACGGAACCAATTCACCAATCTTCTCAACAAACAAGGCAAGAGTTTCACGTAAGCTGCCCGAAGCGCTAAACACGCGCGCAAGTTCATATAGTGTATATACTTCACGGTTTGCACGCTTAATTTGTTCAACGTAACTTAAAGTAGATTTCCCATCGGCGCTAAACGCTTCATTTGATACAGCATCCAAACTATAGGTAAGCCCTTTATTTTGAACACTTTGTTCAAAGCTAGAAAGATTTCGCAGGAAAAGATCTACCAATTGGGGATCAAACTGCGAACCCGAGAGCCCCATAATAAATCGTCGGGCTTCTTCCTTTGAAACTGACGGACGATACGGACGCGCGCCGCGAAGCGTATCATAAGCATCGGCAATCGAAAGAATTCGTGCTGTCAGAGGAATTTTTTCGCCGGACAAGCGATCGGGATAACCTGTTCCATTCCAGTTTTCATGGTGATGACGAACCGTTGTTACCACAGGGTATGGAAACTCTACGTGTTCCAAAATTGATGCACCAACCACCGGGTGAATCTTCATCTTTTCAAGTTCCGCAGGGGTCAGCCGTCCGGGTTTGTTGAGAATATGATCCGGCACTGCGAGTTTTCCTATATCGTGCAAAAGGGCACCCGTGCTCAAAGCTTTTATTTCCGGTATCGAAAGCCCCAAAATTCGCCCCAGCCCAACGGCGTATATTTGTGTTCTCGAAACATGCCCACGCCCAACTTGGTCACGCGCATCAATCGCGGTTGCCAATGCTTCGACAGTGGCTTGGTGAATTCTAGTTGTTTCTCTGATTTCTTTTGTCTTTAATGCAAGTTGTTTACGGTGGGCACGGTATGCAAAGTGTGTCAATAAAACTAACGGAAAAACAAAAGAACCAAACGTAATGCCGAAATACCAAACAAGATGTTGAAACGCAAATACAAGCGCAACAACCCCGATAGGCATTATAAGCAAAAAGATTTGGTTCGAACGTAAGATGGGCAAAATTGCAGAACCGGTTTGTAGCTTTAACGAAATAAAGAATCCAACACAGTATATAATTTCGTATATAATTGCCGTAACAAGTAATGCAGTTACAAATGGCAAGGCATCGACAAAATGTGTATGTACGGGGTTGATACTCTTTGAAAAGCCTATTGAAAGTACCTTGTAAAATACATTGCCTGCAAGAAATGTTGAAATTGTTACGAGAGAAATTTCTGTAAACCACTTTAGCCGACTTCGTGAATATGCCCGAATGTTCAACAAACCGGACATAAACGCAATTGCAGTAGCACCGCCGATACCTAGCCAAACGGCAGACCATAAAATCACGGGTTCTTTTATTGTGTAATAGAGACTTGAATGCGAGAGTCGGGTATTGTAACGAACAAGGATAAAATTAACAGCGATGGTTGTAAAAAATACCGTCCAATCCGACATACTCAGGTTCAAGAAATCCAAACTGCTAAACGCGACTAAACCAATTGCGGCAATTAAACTTATGCCCACAAAAATCTTTTGTTTTAAGTTGTCTCCGTCTATCGTTTCCATTACAAACTGGGAATTGAAGTATCGCGAAAATCGCCGCTTTTTTGAAGTAACTTTGGTAAATTGTGTATTTTTAAGCTTTTACAATGAACAATAAATAGTGTCTAAAGGTAAGGCGAAGTTTCCCGTGGCTGCAAATTATCGGGGGGGCGAACTCGTTCATTAAACGGCGGTACAATTACCAATACCGATCATTATCTTAGTCTATTAAACTATAAAAAGCAATGTTGATCGTTGTTAAAAACTAGATTTTGTTGGTAACGATAGATGTGAGTTAAAATGGTGTTTGTGCATTCAACGGGTTTTAGAGCGTTATTACGGTTCGTGGCGATTTTTTGGTCAATAAATATCATTCTAATCGCGGGTTATCAAAAAGTATTCGCGCAGGGAGCACCAATAAAGATTGAAACCGAATTGGTTTCGTTTGAGG
>JBKEBT010000059.1:0-55197 GCA_047973305.1 Pyrinomonadaceae bacterium | reverse complement strand
GCGTTGGTGTTGGTTTCGGAGTTTGTCCAAATACCCCCGTGCAAAGCATCGCAAAAGATGCATAAAGAAAAATTCTTCTTATCATTTGTTCTCCGTTCGACAAAATTGTGTTTTTCATAGATAGTAACTCATTTCGGGGTTTGTTAAAACCAAGCGCCAAGTTTGAACATCAAAACAACCGGAAACCTTTTTGAAGAAATTTGCTTTCCTAAAAACTATGAAAAAACTTTCGTTTCTTTTTGCGGTCACAGCATTAGTTTCACTAAGTGCATTCGCCCAAAAGAATTTCAACCGCGAACGCACTTTTGACGCGCTCAATTACACAATGCGCGTCAGTTTCGACCGCGATTCCAAAACGGTTTTTGGTGATTCCACAATAAGGTTTAAACCGCTTGCCGACAATTTCCGCGTGCTGCAGCTTGATACCGAAGACACAAAGTTTTCTAGGGTTACGCTTGTTGGTTCCGGCGTTGAACTACCCTATAAATTGGAGGGCAAAACCATTGCTATAACCCTTGACCGAAACTATTCTGCCGGTGAAGAAATTGAAGTTCGAATGGTTTACCGCTCGAAACCCAAGAAGGGTATTTACTTTGTCGATGCCGTTAAACAAAAGGGCAAGACACTACTCAATCGACAAGTTTGGACACAGGGTGAAGCAGAAGAAGCGCACCATTGGCTTCCATCATTCGATTTTCCTGACGATAAAGCCACAACCGAACTTTTCATAACCGTAGAGAAAGGTGAAACCGCAATAGGAAACGGTGAATTAATCGAAAAAACCGAAAATTCCGATAGTACCGTTACGTTTCATTATAAAATGCCGTTGCCATATTCGCTCTATTTAACCTCGTTTGTAGTTGGCACATACACAAAAGTTGAGGAAAAATACGGCGATATTCCGCTCGGATATTACGTTTACCCGGGACAAGAATCATTAGTTCCAAAGGCATACGGAAAAACCAAAGAAATGATGAAGGTTTTTGAAGAAGTGACGGGCGTAAAATATCCTTACAACAAATACGATCAAACAATTGTTGCAAATTTCAGTTTTGGGGGCATGGAGAATATCACCGCAACAACAATGGCTGATAACGAAATCTTTATGGCGCGCAGCACGTTTGGCGCAAGTCTCGTAGAAGACCTTGTCTCACACGAACTTGCGCATTCGTGGTTTGGCGATCTAGTAACGTGCAGGAATTGGGCGGAATTATGGCTAAATGAAAGTTTTGCTACCTTTATGGAAGCGGTTTTTCGTGAAAAAGCCTATGGAAAAAGCCAATTCGAAGCAAAAATTCAAACGGATGCACTTGAATATTTTACATACGAATCAACGCCTGGCGCGCGACAACATCCGGTTTTTAATACGATTGCGGATCCAAACGACGATGATTCGATTTTTGACCCAATAACTTATCAAAAAGGTTCAGCCGTGCTTTATACTCTTCGAAAAGAAATCGGCGATGAGGCATTTTGGAGGGCACTTAACATTTATTTGAATCGCCATAAATTTCAAAATGTTGAAACTAAAGATCTTAAAGCCGCCTTTGAAGAAACTTCAAACCGCGACCTGACGTGGTTTTTTGATCAGTGGATATATTCAGAAGGTTATCCGCAAGTTCGCGTTGACCCCATATTTGCGACAAAATCAAAATTGCTTACGTTGAAATTTAGGCAAACTCAAAAAAATGACAGTGACACGCCGGCAGCATTTAGGTTACCGATTAAAGTAAAAGTGCTGGTAGGACGAAAGTATGTTACCAAGGACATTGTTTTAACCGAACGAATGCAAACCGAGACGTTCAAAATCGATCAAAAACCTCAAACCCTCGAGGTTGATCCTGAAAAAAACCTTCCCTTGATGGTGGTTTCCCTTAAACCAATCGCAGTTCGTCCATGAAATAAAACTTCTGTTAAAAAACCAAAAGTTCCGAAACCCGTTTAGGATTTCGGAACTAATCGTCTTTTTTGAAGACCGGAGAGTCTTTCAACTCGTTGAAAAAAGGCACAAAGATGGAAAAACTGCTTGTAACGGCAAATATTCACGGTTCTTCTTCGCCACGCCTACGAGGTTAGCTGTCGGGCTAGGGAAGAAGAAGTTTCCCCGTATTATTTAATACCTCGCCCCAATTTCGATTCTTCGAAAAACGGGTCCCCCGCGTTCGCATTCAATTGCTACTTAGGCGCTGATTTTCAACAAATCGAATATACACCGCAGCTAATTCATTAGCAAGCATTATGCCACGATTTTTCACTAATAAAGGTGGTAAAGCATAAGATAAACCACAACCCCGGTAATCGAAACATACAGCCATATTGGAAACGCCCATTTTGCAGTTCTTTTATGCCGTATATAGTCTCCAATCATTGCGAAACTAGCCGCTCTCAAGACAAACGGTAACACTACGATACTGAGCAATACATGACTTGCCAAGATTAAAAGATAAATGTACCGAACCGCACCGGATCCGGGAAATTTATTTGATGGATTTGATATGTGGTATGTAACGTAACAAACGAGAAAAACTAGTCCTAAGCAAAACGAAACCGTCATCGATAGCCGATGCGCTTTTACGTTGCCCCGCTTAATCATCACAAACCCAATTATTAAGGTTACTGAGGTTACGGTATTCGTAAATCCAATTATATGTGGAAGGTTCGTTGTCCAATCCCCTAAATTTATACGACTTGGTATTGCAAGAAGTATTGCAACAACAAGCGGAACGGCAATCGATATAACCGTTATCAGCAAATTGGTGTGCTTACGCTCTTGCGTTGTTTCCATTTATCTCCAAAATCCCAATAGAAAAACTAGAAAAAGCCAAAGTGCATCCATTGCGTGCCAATACAAACCAACCGATTTCGCTTCTTGTTTCCGCTTTTTCTCAAATCTCGGTGAGGGTGCGCCTTTCATCGTCTTTGTTAGAATGTATCCGAGTGCAATAATCCCGCCCAGCACATGCACCGCATGAACCGCGGTCAAAACATAAAACAACCCTGCATACGGATTCCCTTTCAAATAAACGCCTCGGTTTGCGAGTTCAAGCCAAACCACCATTTGTGAGGCTATAAACAAAGCACCCAAACCAGCCGTTGCGATTAAATAGTTTGTTGCTTTTTTGTAGTTGTCGTTTTCGATATTTTTGTATGCGAAATGATAAACAAAACTGCTTAAAATCAGCACAATTGTACTAAACCAAACTTGCCCGGGAAGCTGAAACGGATTCCATTCCAAAGATTTGTTCGTAGCAAGAACGATGTACGCAGCCACTAACCCACCAAAAGTCATCAATACTACCAACAACAAAAACCAAACAAAAATTTGGGCTATTTCAGGATTTGGCTGTTGAAGTTCTGAATCACCTTTTTTTTCCTTGTTATCGCCACCACCGCCGTTTCCGCCGTCATCTCCACCGCCACTATTTCCACCGGAAGATTTCCCCGAACCACGTCCAGGACGCAAACCGCCACCCTTTCCGCGCGGTTTTTTCTCATCATCTTCTATTGTTTCAATGGTTCCAATTTCCATTGTTTTACCTGTCGATTACCATAAGTAGAAAAACTATGGGCAAATACAATACTGAAGCAAACAAAAGTTTTCGCGCCATTTCCACCGTTCTGGCACGCGCCGTCCTTACGGAAACATATAAAAACCAAATACCCAAAACCGAAGCACCAACCAAAAAGATTTTGCCTGAAAGCCCCAAAAAATAAGGTGCAACACTTATGGGTAATAGAAAAAGTGTAAATATGACAATTTGGCGAGCCGTAATTCTTCCATCGGGTTCAACTACCGGAAGCATCTTAATTCCCGCTTTTGCATACTGATCTTTATACATCCAAGCAATTGCCAAAAAATGCGGAAATTGCCAAAAGAACAAAAGCGCAAAAAGAAACAATGCCGGAAGGCTGATAAAGCCCGCTGCAGCCGTCCACCCCATCAGAGGCGGCATTGCACCGGGAATTGCTCCAATCGCAGTCGAAGCGGTCGTACGAGTTTTTAACGGAGTGTATAAAAAATCGTAACCAACAATTACCGAAATACCCAAAACAGCCGTCAGCGGATTTACGGCAAGCCAAAGATAAACTTCGGCAATTACACACAAAGAGACTCCGAAGATGAGAGCTTCCGCCGGTGAAACCCTGCCAGACGGAATAGGGCGATTTTCAGTTCGCTCCATCAACTTATCGATGTCACGTTCGATAAATTGATTGATTGCCGCAACTCCAAACGCCAAGAGCGTTATCGCAGCCATTGAATTAAAGAATGTACCGACATCAAAACCGCTTCCGCTTCCCATATAAAAGCCAGCGGCAGCTGTAAGCACCAGCATAAACGCAATTCGCGGCTTTGTAAGTTCGATATAAGCCGATATTTTTTCCTTAAAACTCAGAGCCTTTTCTTGCTTCGGCTCAGCCGTTTCTTCAAAAACCGTTTCCATCACTTTTGTTTTTAACTCAAGAACAAGAATAACGCCGAATAAGCTCTTCTACAAACCCCCGGGGCAATTCACAAGTAATTTCTTATTTCAATTTTGCTAATAATTCGCTATGTGACAATCCAATGCGAATCTAATATCATTTCAGTTCATACACGTTACGTTTTTGGCATTTCATTAATGATTGAAGAACCGGTAAAAGAAGTTTCGAAACCGAAAAAATCGGTTGTGCGCAAGGCTGTGCCAATCGGAGACCGAATTTTGGCGTTTTTGAGTTCGGTACGATTTGGTGTAGTTTTGCTTTGCATTCTTGTCTTTTTTTCATTCTTGGGAATGGTGATAATTCAGCAGAACGTCAACGGATTTGATGCCTATTATGCATCGCGAACGCCCGCCGAACGCGTTGTTTATGGCTCGCTCGGCTTGTTTGATATTTATCACAGCTGGTATTTCAATCTGATTCTTTTGGTTCTTTCGCTAAACATCGTGCTCGCTTCAATCGATCGTTTCCCGACTGCTTGGAAATACATTTCAAAGCCAAAACTTTGGGCAACGCGTGATTTCCTGCATCGGCAAGAGGTAACCGAAACAGTTACGATTAACGCAGATACTCCGGAAACGGCTGCGAAATTTGTGTCATCCGTATTACAAAGGAATGGTTTGAAAGCTCAGATTACGGAACATGACGGCAAGTTAAACGTTTTTGCTGAACGCGGAAAATGGAACCGAATCGGTGCGTATTTCGTCCACATCGCGCTTTTAACGTTATTTTTGGGACACTTTGTTGCACTTCAAACAGGCTTTGACGCGGTGGTTAATATGGTTCCTGGCGAATCAACCAGTCAAATCGAAATGGTTGATATTAAGCTTGATCAAAAGAATCAATATGCCGTTCAACTTCCATTTACAATTGATTGTGTGGATATTCAGCAAGATTTGATCGATCCTAACGGTTCAATTGATGTGTTTAATACAATGGATTGGCACACGCGCATCTTGATAAAAGACCCCGTTTACGGGGAATCAACGGCAGATGTAAGCCTAAATAAACCTTATAGTTACCGTGGATATAGATTTTTTCAGGCGCAAACGGTTCCGGTAGGAAATGCGCGCGAAATGACACTTCGGCTTTCTCCTGAAGCAGGCGGCGACCCATTCGACGTAAAAATTCAACGTAACGGCACCGTAAAATTGGATAACGGGACAGTAATTAAGCAAAAGGCATTTCTTCCGGATTTCACGTTTAACCAGCAAGGACAGCCCGATACGCGCTCAAACGATTACGTAAATCCCGCCGTTGTGCTTGAAGTTACACCGCCCGGTGGTGTGGCTACGCGCGTATTTGCTTTTGCAGCTGATGTGGGGAATATGCCCGTTGGCGCAGCAAAAGCCGGATACAAATGGAAACTCGCCGGATACCAAAAGGCGCCACTTGCGCACGTTTTATCCATAAAATACGACCCGTTTGAAGGGTCATTTATTGCGTGGTATTTTGGAGGAATGGGGTTGATTCTATCGCTATGTTTTGTTTTCTTTATCTCGCACAAACGAATTTGGGCTTTGATTGATTCGCAAAAGTTGGAAGGTGGATTTGGCGTAACAATTGGCGGAAATGTAAACCGAAGTCATCTTTCGTTTAAGGATAAGTTCAACAAAATTATTGATGAATTACGAAACGACTCAGTAAACAAAAGACAGGAAAATTAATTATGGCACAGGTGATAACCGCAGAAAGCATTGGGAACGTACATTCAAAACCGACATGGATGCATTATATTCCGGCTGGTTTGGCTTTGTTGGGCGGATTCGGGATGTTGGCATTAAAGCTTGAATTCGGCAAAAATTTTATCAGCGATGAAGCGCTGATGATGCTTGCATTGGCTTGTTACATTCTTGCCGCGTTGTTTCAACTGACAAACCTTTACGCACCTTCGGAAATGGCTCGGAAAATCGGGGTTTCAATGGCTACGCTGGGCGTGTTTTTCAATCTTTCCAGTTGGCTTGTTCGCTGGGTTGCGGCTTATGAACGTGAGATAGATATGCTTCGCTCCGCCGGAAACCCTGCAACTCCTTGGATGTTCCGATACGTACCTTTTGCCAATCTATACGACTTGAGCTTGGCTTTTGCCTTTGGTGCAGGGTTTGCAACGCTCCTATTTACAAACCGCAAGAATTTCCAAATTCTTTCCGCGTTTACGCTTCCGCTTGCCGCAATAATTCTTACACTTGCGCGTTTTATTGGTGGCGAGTTTATAGATCTACCGCCGGTTCTTGATTCTTATTGGCGTCCGATTCACGTTGGCGTGGCATCGCTGAGCTATGGCGTAACACTTGTATGTTTCGCAGTTGCAGTACTTTACTTGTTAAAAGATAAAGTAAAACCAGAGGCTATGGCGGTTTGGGCTTCTCTTTTTGCAATCGCGGTAATTGGTTCTATCAGTAACTTTTCGGTATTTACGCAAGCGGTGTATAGGGTTGGTTTATTTTTGCCGAATGAATCGGGCGGCAAAGCTTTATCAGGTTTCTTCCGCGTTCCACTTCCCTATGTGGCACCGTTCCTATTACTTACAACCATACTGTTATTGGGCGTTGTAGGATTTTATCTTGCCTATATTTACAAAAATTATGAAACCGGAAAGAAAATTGGCGGGATTTTACTAAAAATTGCGTTCGTAACATTGCTGATCGGCGTCGCGTTTATTGTTTCTGATGTCAAAACCATCAATTCGCCCGGTAAGGCATTGCAAAGTGAACTGGCGCAAAATCCGCAACAATTCGTACTTGTCGGTAAGGAAATAATGTCAAAGCAAAATATGCCTGCACGGCAATTTGCCGCGATAACCCCGGCACAATTCGAACAAACGGGGCGACAGTTTTTCGAAAACAATTCTTCAAAATTTTATCTCAGCGTAAATACAAATCCGGTTGAACTGTCAGGATTGATTACCGCGCTTGCCGGCTTGTTTTTCGTTATCCTCTTTTCGTATCGCACGGATTATTTAATTGCAAGACTTCCATCGCTCGAAGCGTTGGATAACCTAATGTACACAACTGCGTGCCTTGCATTTGCTGGGCTTGCCATGCTTTTGATTACCGGTGCGATATGGGCAAATGAATCTTGGGGACGCCCTTGGGGCTTTGATTCAAAGGAAACCGGTGCATTGATTGCATGGCTAACGTATGCCGCATTCTTGCACACGCGAATTTCGCGCGGTTGGAAGGGACGTAGTTCGGCATATTTTGCGATTATCGGATTCTTGTTTGTGATTTTCACATATTTGGGTGTAAGTTACCTGCTTCCGGGGTTACACAGCTACGCTTAGTTTATGGATAAGAAATATATCTCGGGTGGAGTAATTGGGCTTGTTGGCGGGTTGGCAATCGGCTTTTTCGGGGCAAATTTTCTCAATCGCAGTTCGGAAAACGGATTGAATGCCGCAAATTCGGCTGCACCGATGTCACAAAGTGCGCCTATGGCGGGTTCAATGCCTTCGATGCCAAACAGCGGACAAAACCAAGGTGCAATGGTTGCAGAAGTTCAAAAAGTAATTGAACGTGCAAAAAATGAACCGGATAACTATGACGCGCAAATCGAAGCGGGCGAGATGTATTCGAAAATTCAGCGGTTTGATGAAGGTTTGAAATACTACGAAAACGCGCAAAAACTTAAACCGGAAGATGTTGATGCAAATACAAAACTTGGCAATGCATATTTCGATGCTCAGAAATACCCTGAAGCGGCAAATTACTATGCGAAAGTACTAGAACAAGATCCGAAAAACGTTTCGGTTCGAACGGATTACGGCTTAACCTTCTATTTACGACAACCCAGCAATATCGATGCAGCGATCGCTGAATACAAAAAATCCCTTGCGATTGACCCTAAGCACGAACTCACACTTCAAAATTTGGCAGTTGCCTATTCAGACAAGAAAGATAAGGCGGGATACGACGAAACGATTGCAAAGTTGCGCGAAGCAAACCCTAACAATCCCGTGCTTGATAAACTTCAAAGCCCGTAACTTATTGAATTGAAACACTTTCGACATCCAAAATCGAAAACTTTGTAACTTCGCCGTCAATCGCAACAACTTTTAAGACGCCGTCAAAAACATTAAAACTTGAAATCTTGCTCATCCGCTTTTCAAGTGTTTTTCCGTTCTTGAGTTTAATTACAAGCTTTGTGCGTTGAAGTTTTTCGAGCTTTTTCTTTTCAAGTTCCTTTGTCGCACGTTCGCTTTCTGCGGAGGTTTCCAACGCTTCATCTTCCTCAGAAACTCGTGAAATTGTAACAATCGCCGATGTATTTCTTGGTTCCTCGGAAATTTCAACGGTTATATCTTTTTCAACATTTTTAGTTTCATTGGCTTCGCTATTTGCCACTGAATCGGTCACATTTGCCATCGAAGCATCTGCCGTTTCCTTAGAATCGGTTGACTTTGTCAGGTTGGGTGTGGTTTTTTCTTCCGCTTCCTTACGTTCTGCGGTAACTTCCGGTAACTTGTCACGCTCGATTATCAATATTTTCGGCTCTGGCTTCTTTACCGGGGGAATTATTGTTCCGACAGAATTAACGCGCACTTCTCCGGAATCTCTTTCTGTAACCACCGGTTTTGACGCAAGCGTATCGTCAACAGCTCCCTCAATTGCGCCAAAAGTACCCGCAAACTTAATTTCATAGGTTGCGGCGTCATCTAAAAGCGTTCTCCCTTGAACACGCAAAATCAGGCGTTCATCTTGGCGCATATAAACCACGCGCCCGGTTTCTGTTGGTCCATCATCTGCGTAAATTACTATTTTTGTTTTCGGTTTCAATCCATCGGCAGTGTAAATATCAATGTCCCCGTTAAAATTTTGGGTAACAACATTTATAAAAACATCACCACGAAGCCCCATAAAATAATAATAATGATTGGTTTGTCTTGCGTCGCCGAGGTCACGTGCCGGTATTGTTCCGGTAATGTGATTTGTCGTTATCGGTGTGGGATTATTCGATTCCGACGATTGCGAAAACGCATTAATCGTGCAAATCCACAACGCACAAAGAAGCGCAAAACCGCGCAAACAATTGAACATTATTAACCTCATAAGGGAAATCTCCGGAAACCAGCTTGCCAAGAATTTTAGCACAACCCAATTTCAAAAAATAAACCGGGCAAACAATTACCCGGTCTATTTAAATCGATTTCATTTAATCTACGCTGCTGCTGCTTTTGCGGAAGAATTAAGAATCTCGATTGCTTTCTTCATCTGTAAGTCTTCTTCGGTTGATTTTGTTTTTGTTGTATCTTGTTTGTCGTCAACCGGAGTTTCATCTTCATTATCGTCCCCGTTTGTATCGGTATCTTCGATTGGCGTTGGCGTATCCGGATGTTTAACCTCAACGGTTGGCTTCACCCCTGAATCTGTCCTTTTATCCGCCATAAATGCAACGCCTTCCGGAGAAGTCCATTTCTCAACGGTAAGAAGTAGCCCGTCTCCTTCACGTAAAGGAAACAGTTTTTGATCTGACCCCGCGCCAAATGTGCGTTCACCCACTACTTCGCCACGTTTCGCCGTTTCAACCGCCGCCGCTACGACTTCAGCCGCATCAGAAGTGCTAAAATCGGTCAATACCGCCAGCTTCCCGTCATAAATAAACTTACTTGGATCAGCACTAAACGACTTTACCACTGCGTTTTGCTTACCAACGATTTTTGCTAAAGTTCCGGTTTTTACCACGGCATTTGCAAGTGAAACGCCTTCGTTAATATCACCGCCACTCACATTTCGTAAATCCAAAACTATTTTGTCAACACCGCGACCCTTCAAAGCCTTTATTTGATTTCGCGCAGTTTCTGCTTGTCCGGGCTGCAAACTGAACACTTTTACAATTCCTACGCCGTCTTTTACTTCGCCCGTTGCTGCCGGAATCTGAAAATCGCCACGAACTACTGAAATAGTCAGTGGCTTTTCACCGGCGCGTAAAACACGCAACTTGACGGTTGAACCCTTTGCGCCGTTTATAAACTGCCGTGAATCGTACAACGAATAATCACGCGTAGCATGATCGTCAATATATTCGATTGAATCCCCGATCTTTAAGCCAGCCTTATCCGCCGGCGATCCGGGTATAACCGAAACCGTATACAAGTAAGAAAATTGCGAAAAATCGGCGCCGATTCCAGCGCCGCTCTTTCCGTTATTCTTCTCATAGCTTTGTACTTGTTCCGGAGTTAAATACGATGAATACGGGTCGAGCCCGTACGCTAGACCTTTCAACGCACCGGTTTTTACCTTTGCAAGATTGGGTTCATCAACATAATCGTTTTCGATGTGTTGCAAAACACTCTCAAAAATTCGCAATTGTGCGCCGGCATCATTTATCGGCTGTTGGGCGTTTGCTTCCATCATTCTGAAAACGAATCCGGAAAGCGCATAAAAGGCTATTATTGCCGAAACGATGGCTACAAGAAATTTACCGCGATAGGTCATTAACTAATCCTCATTTGGAAACAACATTTAACGAAATGACGTTTCACATTTAACGAAATGACGTTTCCCCAATTATCCATTATCATCATAAACCGTGCAACAATAGAATAATTCCAATATGCGCGATTTTACAGATATTCAAGATGCCCCAAAAACGGGGCGAATTCTTTCAATAGATCTCGGCACAAAAAAAGTTGGCATTGCCGTTTGTGACGAAATGCAGATTGCCGTGAAACGTGTTGCTATTATTAAACGTTCAAGCTCGCGAACCTTCCTAAAAGCTATCACCACGTTTGTCGCCGATTTTGATGCAAAGGCTGTTGTAATTGGTTTGCCACTCAATTTCGACGGCACCGAAAGCGAAATGTCAGGTGACGCACGTAAAACCGCTCTTCGCTTTCATCACGCTTTCAATATACCCGTTTTTCTTCAAGATGAACGCGTTTCAACTTACGATGCTCGCGGGACGCTTTGGAAACAAGGTTTGGATGAACAACAGATGAGAAAAACCTTAGATGCTGAAGCCGCTGCAATAATTCTTGATGATTTTCTCGCAAAACTTCAATACGGCAACTCGTTAAACTCAAAATAGCCTTACGCCGTTACAAACTATTTACAAAAAACTTTTGCAAAAGCTAAGTTGAAAACATTTTTGTTGCAATGTGCAAATTCAAGTTTTATAATGTTGATGTTAGTTAAACACTGTTTGGCTTATGATTAAAAAGTTTCGAACAACTGAATCAGGTGAATTTTGTTCCCAAGGTATGGGAGTTCTTTCATTCGCAAAAGATTTATTGCCTTTTCTGTTTATTGGCGTGCTCTCATGCGGTGCATTCTATTTTTCCTTAATCTACACAGATACGCCGCTGAATGTCGATCAAATTTCGCAAACTGAAAGAATCATTACCGTTTCAAACGTAAGCCAAGCTTCACGCCAACCCGTAAAACTCATTGGTTCAAATCAAATTCATCTCACAACAACCAACCTTTGGTTCAATTCAAACAATTCAAATCGAAACACGCGCGCATTAACATTGCTGAAGGAAAATTTCGAACGCTGTTTGAACTGAATACTTCAAGTTTTCGAAAACATAATTCGAAAACATGTTTTAAACGCCGATTATTAAAGACTTTCGCGAAGTAAGCGTCGCGAAAGTCCTTTTTTTGTCGTTAGGCTTGATTCATGGAGTGTACGTTAGAGTTGTTTCAGCAGCTTGAAGAACCGCACTTTCGGTAAAAGGAAATACCGGCGTTTTACCCGTACGCCATGCCTCAAATTGATCTTTCCAAAAAGGTGAATCAGGGTCGCCACTTTGTCCAAGCGGGATTACTTGCCTGGTTTCATCCCAATTTGAAGGTTTTGCGATGAATCTCATTGACACAGAAGCACCAACATTCGGACTCCATGCGCTTCCATCCACATTTGAAAAAACCAACCTAAACCGTTCGCCGATAAACATAGCCCCGGCAAGTGGATGTTGAAAGTTAGCCTTGCGATATTCCCCCCATTTCCATTGAGCAGGGTTTTCTCCATATTTCTTTTTCAAATTCAGTTTAGTCTCCGTATTGCAATGTGAAATCAATGCATTCCAATTTTCAAAACCATTAGGAAGAAACAACTTGTCACCCGATTCAATCGCCCACGGAAGAACTCTGTTACGTATCATCCATGAAGTTGCCGGTTTATTCTCTGTCGCAACCCTGTCTCCCATACACTGATCGATTGAATCCAATAAAATCGGAGCGATTGAATCTGCATTTGCACGCCCATCCCAATTTGTAAGTATTGCGATTGTTTCGGCATCCGCCGCATTTGCATTGATAATACGTTTCGCGAGACGAGAATACGGAACTGAGCGTGAATCAAATTGGAAATCTTCAATGTCGCCAACTGAAATATCTTTCGTTGCTTCAATTCGGGTTTTGATTTCCAATGCGCGCCAAGGCGGAGCTATTTGCCTAACAATTTGCGGATATTTGTAATCCAACCCCGTAACTCGCTGATTCGCGGTTACGATAAATCCGTTTTTCGGGTTGAACAGATGAGGGAGCTCATCGTATGGAATTTTGCCAACCCAATCACCTGCGTTTGTCGTGCCGTCATATGGAAGCGAACCGTATCCTTTGCGCCGGATGGGAATTTTTCCTGCAATATGCCAGCCTATATTTCCCTTCTTGTCCGCATAAACAAAGTTTTGCGTGGAGCCATCGTAATCGCTAAGGGCGGAGTTGAATTCGTCCCAGTTTCCCGCGCGGTTAAGAAAGTAAAATGCTTCGAATTCTCTGTTCTTTGGGTCTAGCGCAGTCCATTTTAAGGCAATCTTTTTGCCTTCTTCAGCTTTTGCGATAATCGGACCGTTTTCAGTAATTTCAACTTCAAAATCCTTTGTTGAAAGCTTTGGCAAAAGCGGATTCTCGCGAAACTTAATCGGCTCTTTTCGTATTTCAATCGGTTTCCAACCCACCGCCGAAAGGTATTCGCGATTCTCGTTAAATGTTTCAAAATAAACGTCTTGAACATCCGGACCAACATTTGTCGCTCCCCAAGCGATATTTTCGTTATGTCCTAACACAACTCCCGGCGTACCCGGAAACGTTACCCCCGCAACATTTGCATTCGGCGATGAAAGCTGAACCATATGCCAAATTCCCGGGGCATTTGCGGGCAAATGCGGATCGTTTGCGAGTAACGCATTTCCATCGGCTGTAAGTTTGCCGGAAATTACCCAATTATTGCTTGCCGCCAAATCTTTCGCGTAAAACCCTGCAATCAAAAGTGATTCCTTTCGAACCCGCTTAAGTTTTTCGAAGGTATTTTCATCCAACGCTTCAAACTTTGATGCGCCAAAATCACCAAATCGCTTTGAAAACTCACCTTTTCTATCCACCTTATCGGAACCGAAAAGAACCACATCATCAGGTGAAATCGAAGATGTTAACGCAGAAAATTTTTCCTTCGAAAGGTTCTTTGCTAGGTTCATTTGTTCGATGTCTGAATTCCATGTAGTACTCAGCCCCATGCTGATTATTTTCCAAACCAAAATTGTGTCTGTGGGTTTCCATTGTTCGGGTTGATAAGAAAGCACCTTAAACTCAATTGGCACGTTATCCTTGTTACGTGTTGCAATATAAGCATTTACACCCCGCGCATAAGCTTCCAATGAAGTTCGCAGCCGAGGATCCATAAACCCGAGCGTCTTGTTCGCAATTTCGGTAAATCCCAATTGTCGCCACATTTCATCCTGCTCAATCGTCTTCGTCCCAAACAATTCCGAAAGCCTTCCACTTGCCACTCGACGCAACAAATCAAGTTGCCACAAACGATCCTTCGCGGTTTCATAACCTTGAACAAAATATAGATCGTCATCATTTTTCGCCGATATGTAGAGAATCGAACGCGAATCGCGTGAAACGCGAACTTCGTCGGTTAATCCATCTAGCTTTATGGTTTCATGTTTACCCTGTGCGATTGCAAATCCGCGGAATATTACGCAGACTCCCACAAGTAAGAACCCAAACAATAGAATCTTTTTCATTATAAAACCTAATTTACCATAAAAGTTGGTTTTGATGGGTTGTTGGTTCTTTTTTCCAACTTTTATTGCATAAATCAGAACCATACTCTAGAATCGCTAAAAACAACTTAAAAGGAGATTTCGATGAGATCAATAAAAACCTTCGTTATTATTTCTGCTTTTGTACTTTTTGCAATGTCTTGTTCAAAGAGTGAGAATACAAATACGAATTCAAATGCTAACGAAAATGCCGCAGCTACTCCCACCGCAACCGAGCAGACAAAGGATGATATTGCCGGCAAAGAACTTTATGCGCAAAACTGCACAAAGTGTCATAAGGAAGATGGAAAAGGCGGCGAAATGGATCTTGAAGGGAAGAAGATAAAGCCTTCAGATTTAACATCTGAACGTGCAAAACTTCGGTCTGACGACAAATTTGTTGAAGGAATTCAGAAGGGGCATCCTGAAGACGGCATGCCTGCTTTCCAAGATAAACTTTCAGAAGCACAAATAAAGGAAATCGTAAGGTACATCCGCGACGATCTTCAAAAGAGTTAAGTGCGGAGTTTAACATATGCTAGTTAACTTCTTATTTTTACTAATAGTTACGTTTTCCACAAACATTCTTTCTGTTTGTTCCACAAATACACATAGCGAAATATCGAAGCCGATGCCTGCAACTTCAAAAAATGTGTACGATTTTTCCGTATTGGATATCGAAGGAAACAAAGTCAATCTATCTGAATACAAAGGAAAAGTAGCTTTGATCGTTAACACCGCGAGTAAATGCGGTTATACGCCGCAGTATGAGGGTCTGGAGGCAATTTTTGAGAAATACCGAGATCAAGGTTTCGTTGTGCTGGGATTTCCCTCAAATGATTTTGGTCAACAGGAACCGGGAACAAATGCGGAAATCAAGGAATTTTGTGAATCAAAATATAAAGTAACATTTCCGATGTTTGCAAAGATAGAAGTTAAAGGCGACAATCAGGAACCTTTATATAAATATTTGACGGATAAGAAGTTACACCCTGACACCGGCGGGGAAATTAGCTGGAATTTCAACAAGTTTTTGATTGACAAGGACGGAAACGTAATCGCCAGATTTTCATCGAAAGACACACCCGAAAGCGAAACCGTAACAAGTGCGATAGAACAAGCACTTGCTGAATAGTTAAATTCTTGTACAATCGAAACTTCCCGTACGGGCATCCATTTATGGGTGCCTAATCTTTATTTACTGAAATTCAAATACCCCAATTCGTTCGGGAACTTTCGTTAGTTGTCGAGGAAATTTGTTCTTCGGGTCAAATTTTCGAATCATCTTATTTATTTATGAAATTCATAATCGCGGCGGTGCTGGCATCCGTAATCTTAATTCTATCGCTTATCGGATTTGGATATTGGGTATATTCTTCCGCAAATACCCCCACCAACCATACTTATACCGAACAATACATATCAATTGAAAAGGGCGAATCTTCGTCCAAAATCATTGCCGATCTTGCAAACAAAGGAATAATAAAATCACCGTTGGCGGCGCGCATTTATTTACGTCTTTTTGGCGATGCGTCTAAAATTAAAGCAGGCGATTATAGGTTTGAGTCTCCTATTTCAACCGCACAAGTTTTTCAAAAGCTTGATGAGGGCAAGGAGCGCACGATCAAGCTAACAATTCCCGAAGGGTGGACACGTTTTGAAATTGCCAAGCGAATTGCAGCAAAATTTGGCGATGAGCATGGCGTTAGTGAGGCGTCAGTTTTGGAAATGATGAATGATACAACGCTGATTCGTGATTTTGACCCTTCGGCAAAGAATCTTGAAGGGTATTTGTATCCAACCACTTACGACTTTAAACCTGAGACACCGCCTAAGGATGTAGTGAACCGCATGGTTCAACAATTTCGAATGACATGGAAGCCGGAATGGACGCTCGAAGCCAGCAAACGCGGAAAAACGGGTCGTCAAATCGTTACTATTGCGAGCCTAATTGAAAACGAATCAAAGTTTGATCAGGAACGTCCCGTTGTCGCATCGGTAATCTATAATCGCCTTGATCAAGGAATGCCGCTCGGCATCGATGCGACCAACGTGTATATCGCGAAGTTACTTGGAAAATGGGATGGCGTGCTAAATAAAAGCGATATCGACGTTGACCACCCCTACAATACAAGAAAAATTTCAGGACTTCCTCCCGGACCCATTTCATCGGCTTCAAAAAGTTCGATCGAAGCCGCACTTAACCCTGCAAATACTGATTATCTTTACTATGTGTTGGATGTAGAAAAGAATGATGGTTCGCACAATTTTTACAGCTCAGCCGCGGAATTTGAAAAGGGCAAAGCAAAATACCAAACGTGGTTGAAAGAACAACGTGAGAATCAGGCTGCCAAATGATTAAACTATTGGCGCTTGACCTTGATGGAACACTTCTAGATTCTGCCGGTAAAGTGCCTGAAACAAATATCTTAGCCATTCGCAATGCGGAACGCGCGGGAGTTCTTGTCACGCTTGCTACCGGGCGCAGGTTTCGCGATGCATCGGTGGTTGCAAAAGAGGTTCGATTTAATGCGCCAATCGTAACTCACAACGGTGCGTTGATTAAATTCGTAGATTCGCTAGAAACAGTGTCGGCAACACTTTTGCCGCCGGAAACCGCCGGCAAGATTATCGAGATTGGTAAGAAACTTGGGTTTGAACCACTCGTTAGTACTGACCCAAATGGCTGGGGCAAAATGTTCTACGATAAAATTGGCGATGAAAACCTTCCCTTAAAGAAGTATTTTGCGTGGGCTATAACTATTCACGGTAGGGACGCAAAGGGTTCGTTGATAAAGATTGATGATGTATTAGAAATAGTTGGTTCGGAAGAGATTATACATATTTCATTCTCAGGTAAGTGTCTAGAAATGAATAACTTACAAACAGAACTTAAAATGCAACTCGAAGGAGCCGCAACCGTTCTTGCTACGGAATATCCTAAAAGGGACTTCACCTTGCTCGATATTCTTTCGCCAGACGCCTCCAAGGGTATCGCCCTTAGCAGGCTCGCCACATCCAAAAACCTTGCTAGCAAAAACGTGATGGTAATCGGCGATAATTATAACGACCTTGAAATGTTGAATTTTGCCGGTGTTCCTGTGGTGATGGGAAATGCCGAACCGGGTTTGCTTGAAGGAACGGAATTTTATACAACATTAAGTAATGATGAAAACGGCGTTGCAGCCGCAATTGAGAAGTTTATTTTAGGAGAGTTAAATGGCTAATAAAAAAGCAGTTATAGAAACGAATAAGGGTACGATCAAATTCGAATTACTGGAAGAAGAAGCACCAAAAACAACGGAAAATTTCCGTCTTTTGGCTGAGAGGGATTATTATAATGACGTTATTTTCCATAGAGTTATCGAAAACTTTATGATTCAAGGCGGCGACCCCTTAGGTAGTGGAATTGGTGGCGAATCTGCGTGGGGCGGAAAATTTGACGATGAAATTGACCGTGACTCCGATTTATATAGCGGACCATATTCGAAAGGCACGGTAGCAATGGCAAATGCGGGTCCGAACACAAACGGTTCGCAATTTTTTATAATGCATATAGATTATCCACTTCCGCCAAGCTACACAAAATTTGGCTCCGTTATTGAGGGTCAAGAAATAGTGGATGCAATTGCCGAAGTTGAAACCGATCGAAACGACAAACCGCTGGAACGCGTTGTAATGAACCGCGTTTATATTGAAGAATAATTGTGCGTGTAATTATTCAGCGCGTGTCGCGGGCATCCGTTTCTGTGGACGGCAAGATAATCGGTTCAATTGACCAAGGAATTTTGGCGTTATTGGGAATTTCTGACACAGATTCAACAAAAGATGCGGACTACTTGCTGAATAAAATCATCAATTTACGTATATTTGAAGATTCCGAAGATAAAATGAATTTATCCCTTGCTGATATTTCGGGTCAGCTACTTGTAGTTTCACAATTTACGTTGTACGGCGACGCAAGAAGAGGGCGTCGTCCGTCATTTTTACGCGCGGCGACACCAAGTAAAGCAAAAGGCTTGTACAATTATTTTGTAAATCACGCGAAACAAAATCTTTTGCGCGTTGAAACGGGCAAATTTCAAGCAATGATGCAGGTAGAATCTATAAATGATGGACCCGTAACCATTATGCTTGATAGCGAAAAACAATTTTAGGAATGAAACTGAAACTTACTTTAATTTTTGCCATATTGATACTTTTGACGGGTTGCGCCACAAAAGAAAGTGGACCAACATCCGGAATAAAGAAAGGCGTAAACCCAGTACCGGATAAGGAAATTGCTGTGATTGAAATGGAAAACCCGGAAGCGTACGGTTCAATTTCAATCGAATTATATTCTAATATAGCGCCCAAGTTTGTGGCGCGCTTTAAGGAATTGGCTGCTTCCGGCTTCTATAACGGCACAACGTTTCACCGAATCGATAAAAAGCTTGGAATAATTCAAGGCGGCGACCCGAATTCCAAAGATAATGACCCCACAAACGATGGCACGGGCAGTTCTGATTTACCCGATGTGGCGGCAGAGTTTAGCGATCTTCCGTTCGACACCGGAATTGTGGGTGCGGCACGGCGTGGCAACGACATAAATTCACAAAATTGCCAATTTTTTATCATGACATCCAGACAGCCCGGTTTTGATGAACAATATACGATATTCGGCAAGGTGATTGACGGGATGGAAAATGTGCGGGTCATTTCGGGTGCAAATCTTTCCGGCGAACGACCGATTGGCGATATAAAAATCAAAACCATTAAGATTCAAAAGCGTTAAAGGGCTTTTATGTCGGTTATCAAAAGCAGACAAAACGCGAAGGTAAAGTTCGCAAAACGCGTTGCAGAAGGAAAGGAGCGAGGTTTAATCTTTGTGGAAGGCGCACGAATTGTTCGTGAGACGCTGCCTATCGCAAAAAGACCGGAGCTTTTTGTTACTGAGGAGTTTATCGAACAAAATCCTGCTGTAGAACGTGCCTTAGCTCGCAACATCTTTCATTTGGTGTCTGATGACGTGTTTTCAACAATTGCGCAAACTCGCTCGCCGCAAGGCGTTGCAATGATTTGTCAAAAACCGCTTACCGGACGAGATGTTGTTGAAGGAGTCTGCACAAAAAAGGTCGCACCAGTTGTGATTTTTTTGGTTGAGGTAAACAACCCGAATAATTTGGGTGCGATTTTTCGTACCGCTGAGGCGGCAGATGTCGCCGGAATTATTACATCGCAAGGTTCAACAAGTGTGTTTGGTTCTTCGGCGATTCGCGCTTCGATGGGAGCCGCATTCCGGCTTCCGGTGTGGGAATCTGCGGAATTTGATGAGGCAATCGCATGGGCAAACGCGCATAGCTTGCTTCCTACTGGTCTTCAAACCGATGCGAAACTTCCCTATTCAAGAATTGATGCTAGCGTGGCGCGTCTGTTGGTATTTGGTTCTGAGTCGCATGGATTGGGAAAAAGTCAATCAAATTCAATAGAAACTCATTATTCGATTCCAATGATGAATTCTGTAGAAAGTCTTAATCTTGCAGTGGCATGCGGAATTGTCCTATTTGAAATAAATCGCACCCGAACCTTATCCGGCGCGATTTCAAAACACTAGGAATTGCTGTTTGGCGTCACACTGTTTGAATTCTCATCCGTGGAAGTTTCATCTGAACCTTTTGTCCGCTCTTGCACAACTTGAAGAAGAATATCGATGTCGTTCCGTAAAACTTCCGAATTCGAATCTTGAACACCGGTTTCCGATAAATCCTTAGCTTTCTTAAGGTTATGAAGTGAGCTCCCAAATTCACCGGTTAAATAATATGCCCGCCCGAGCAAATAATAATCAGCCGCATCTTTTGGCTGTCGGGATGCCACTGCAATATATTGCGTGGGGGATGCGTCCGCTTTTCTTCGTGCAGTTTCGTAAGTTGTCATCGCAATATCGGGCGAAGACGTTGTTTGCGACGTAGGTTGATTATTCTGCAGATAAAAATAATAGTAGTATGCACAAAGCCCCACAACGGCTAGCAAAAGAATCCACGGCAATAACGTTAAAAGTCTGCCAAATGTGCCGGTTTTTTCTTCATCAATTCGAATTGTTCGAACGTCTTTATCAGAAATACTTTTTGGTGGCGTCGGCGATTTTGCGTCAGATGTCTTATGGGTGACCGGCTTTACCGCAAGTGGCACCGATGGTGGTGAATGTGGCTCATTTTGGGCTTGCTCAATGGTTTCGAGTGCACTTAGCTTCTTTTTCGATTGTGGAAACTTTTTGTTCAGTTCGTCATCAAGTTCTTTATCGATTTCAGTCTCGGGCGAAGTTAACGGTTCCGAAATATCTAAACCGGCGCGCTCAACTTCTAACATTGAACTATCCACAAGCGGCGGTCGCACGGCTGCCATTGTGGGCTCTTCTAATTCGTGACCGTGCGCCCAAACCTTCACAACCACAGCGGTTAAATTATCTTCCGCGCCACGGCTGTAACATGCATCCTTTATTTTTTGACAAATTACAAACGGATCATCTTCACCAACCAAAATAATCCTCAATTCGTCGTCAGACATATGTCGAGTTACGCCATCGGTGCAAAGCAAAAAGCTTGTGCCCGGTTCAATCATTATCGTTTTTTGATCGATTTCGACTCTTTCTTCCGCACCCAGCGCACGGCTAATCACATTTCGGCTCGGATGATTTATCGCTTGTTCAGGAGTTAAACGCCCGGCACGCAGTTCTTCTTCCACCACGGAATGATCTTGCGTTTCCTTGTAAAGCTGCCCGGAAGCATCGACACGATAAAGTCTGGAATCTCCAACATGAGCGATTGTAGCCGTATCTCCCCCAATATGTAGTCCAACGATTGTTGTTGCCATGGTGCTAAGTTGCGGCAATTCGTGTGACATTTGAAAAATTGCACTGTTAGCCTGCTCGATTGCCGCCTTCATGCGCACTTCGGCGTCTCCCCCTTCATTCAAATGCACAAATGCTTCGCCAAGAATTTCAGTAGCCATTTGCGACGCAACATCACCGGCTTGTGCACCACCAACACCGTCAGCTACGCAGTAAAAATTGCTGTCGCGCAGTTCAAGGTAAGAATCCTCATTTTGGGGTCGCTTTTCACTTAACCCGCGGTCAGAAATTGCCGCCGTATCTATTCGAAATTGTTCCAATGTCATCATTAAACTTTACGGGGGAGAAATTTCACTTGAATTTTAATTTGGTTGGAGGTCGAGTGCTCTGTCTTTTGAGTTTCTATCGGAAAATGCCATTAGCATCCCAAGCATAATGAAACTCGTTATCAAACTGAAACCGCCATGGCTTACAAACGGTAGCGTAATACCTGTCATTGGTAACGCGCGCGTAATGCCGCCGATATTGACAAGTGCTTGAAATCCGATAAACGCCGTGAGCCCGACCGAACAAAGTTTTCCAAACATATCGCGTGAATCAATTGCCGTTCGAATTCCCGCGCTTACAAAAATTATCAGCGCCAAGATTAACAGTAAACCTCCGAAAAGTCCAAGTTCTTCACCAATAGCAGCATATATGTAATCCGAATCCGCAACCGGAATCAATTCAACAAATCCAAGCCCCAATCCACGACCGGTGGCACCCCCTGATGCAAGTCCGTATGTTGCTTGCGCTGGTTGAAACGCAAGGATGTCAAACCAAGCATCAACGTTAATCGATTTCTGAAGGTTTGGGTCATCTTTAAGCATTTGTGGTAGCTCCGGGTTTTTCTTCACTAGCCTTGCGTAGTAATTATCATATGAAGATTTCCACCATTCAGTATCGGGCGAAGGTGGGTTAAACCCATCAAGCCAAAGGTGAAACCTTTGCTGAATTCTATCGGGAAGCACTGTTTTAACCGGCTTTGCAAGTGTCGGAAGAAGTGGAATGTTTTCCTGCGTTTTTTCCGGAAGTGCGCTCACAACCAAAACGCTGACGAGAAACACAACACTTCCAATTAAAACCACACGCTGCGGCAAACGCCTTACCGAAATAAAATAAAGCGTTACATAAACCGAACTGAACACCATCATCTGCCCAAAATCTTTCAAAACGAAAAACGGCACAAATGGCAAAATCGCCATAAACACTAACGGAACAACATCCCGCGCGCGTGGCACCCCCCAATACGTACGCGAAAGATTCTTATACAAAACCGCCAATATTGCCGCAAATCCTATAAGAAACGGTATTTTTGAAAGTTCCCACGGCGTCATGTTGCCAATAGATTTACCCGCGCGTGATGTGATTGCAGCGAGCAGCAGCGGAACCAATGTCAGAAGCACAATTAGAAATCCGTTTTTCTGCAGCATTTCCAGCACGCGTTCATTCCGCGTTAAAACCAGCGCGAATATAAAACAAAATATCGCAAAAACGGGAATCAACGTTTTTCCTGAAAACAAAACTTCTTCTTTTGTTATGTCAGAAGGGCGCGGCGCTTCCTTCGACAAATCAACGGGGGTTGGCGGTTCCGCCTTTAATCCCATGATTTGCTTCTTTTCGGCGGAATAGTTTTCTTGAATATAGTGGCGCTGAAGCGTCATAATTTTTTGCTGGCGCGCTTCTGCTTTATCGCCCCTTGAAATATATTCTGGGTCGCTGAAAAGGCGGTATTGGGCTGTTAATCCAATTGAAAAAAGCAATACTGCCGAAGTATAGATTGTCCAATTTCCCTTATATTTCAGAATTTTGCTCAAAAAAATCGGGATAACCATCAGCACGCCGAGCAATGTAAGATCGCGAACCGCAGTCAACCAAGATGCTTCGTATCCGCGAATTAAAGCCCCGTAATAAATTGAATAATGCGAAATTGCGGAAAGCAAAAAAATTGCACCAAGCAGAAAGAAATGTGATGAAACGCGGCTTTTCAAAATCAACCCTTCCTCCCTTTTGAATTCTTCTTTCTGCTTGTTTGGGTTTTAACCTTTGGCGTATATTTTTCGCCCATCAAACCCAATTCACGGGCTTTCAGAATAATATTTGCGGCAATTGGTGCTGCAACGCTCGCACCGTATCCGCCGCCTTCAACAACAACGGCAATTGCAAGTTGCGGGCTCTCAACCGGCGCGATTGATATGTACCAACTATCCGTTCGCTTATACATTACCGGCACTCGATATTCGATAACATTCCCATCCGCATCCTTTCGCTTGCGCGTAATCGTTTTTAATCGACCCGTTTGTTTGTCAAAAACCGGGGCTTCTTTTTCCGCGGTGCCGGTTTTTCCACCACTTCTGATTCCCGCCGCCCTAATACGTCCAAAAACTCGTGTCGCGGTACCGCCACCGCCTTCGGTTACGAGCGACATAATCTCTCTTATCTTGGCTGAATTTTCTCGTGCGACAACCTTCGCATAAACCTGCGGTGGCTGATCTAATTCGATTTTTGGTTTCATTAACTGCCCATTCAAATTTGCGGCAGCAGATGCAACCAACGCCATTTGAAACGGTGTCATTTGTCCGGCATAACCCTGCCCCATGCCTTCCAAACCAATATCGTAATTATTGATTTTGCTGCCGGTTACGATTGTGGATTGGCGTGGTGCAAGCGCATTTGCAATCTTTTCCTGGCTTGTATTCCAAATATTTGAATAGAAATTCGCACGCAGTGCATCCGCGGGAGTTTCAACGGCGGAAATGGAAAGGTTTCTTGCGTTTGCCGCTATGCGTTCCCTTCCAAGCCTTACAGCCATTTGGGCAAAATACTGGTTCGATGATGCTTCAAACGCTTGAGCAATGTTTAAGTTAGTGCATCCAAAGGGCGGCTCGCACGGAGGAACGGCGTCTAGAATAGAACGCGACCCGCGAAATGGAATGAATCCTTCAGGACGACTTAAAAACATCTGATTTTGGAGATTATTTCGAAACGCTCCAAGCATCGTAAAGGTCTTAAATGTTGAACCCGGCGCGTAATATTCGCGAAGTGCCCGGTTTAAAAGTGGCTTTTCGCGCAAGTTTCCTTCAAGTTTAAGCCAATCATCAAGCGTTTGCGCTTCAGAGAGCTTAAAAGAAGGATTTGAATACATAGCCAAAACATCCCCTGTTTGCGGATTTAAGACTACTACCGCACCAAGCTTTCCATCGAGCTGTTCCGCGGCAAACCTTTGAAGATCGTAATCGATTGTAATCTTTACATCGCGTTGTTCTTCGGCTGGATCCTTTATTTTTGTCAGCACCGTCCACGCTTCCGGCATTGGGTCATCGGATCGCCGAAAAATCGTTCTTTCCAGACCGGGCGTTCCTCGTTCGGTTCCGAGAAGATGCGCCATTTCGCGGTCTAGCGAATATTCGCGGACAATTTCGCCATCCGGCGCGACCTTATAATATGCAAGCGCATTATCGAGTCTTCCAGAACGATCCAGCATCCAACCGCGCAAATTTGCCGCGGTTGTTCGCCTGTATCGCAAATCCTTGTAACTTAACGCCTGAAATTGCTCGTTATATTCATCCGCCCAATATGTCCAATAACAGTGATAGCCAAAAACCGCTATTGCGAGTGCAAAGAACACAACCTGCCAAAGCCTAAGACTTCGATTTGTAGCGGTTGAACTCAATTTCCTTTTGACCTTTTTCGATAATTCCAATTCAAAATTGAATCGCGGGCGAGAAAAATTAGCCAGAAATCCCACAATCAGAAAAAATATAACCAGCAGAATTCCAATCAAATACGCAATTGAAAGCCCAGCCGGCGTGCGTTCTAACACTTGCACGCCAAAAAGTTTTTCGGGGCGTAGGTTTTCCCAGTTGAACTGTAACAAAAACAGCATCATCAAACTTCCCAATCTTGAGTTTTATCCAAATCTTTTCCCTTTGTGGTTTTCGCTTCCTTAGAAATGTCTTCGCGAAAATCAACTGAATTTGTTTCAAACGCTTCAGTATTTGCGGGCAAAGGTTGCGCCGAGCTTGAATTTTCTGGCACAGCCAAATCTTTTGACCGTTCCTGTACCGCTTTATTTTCGGCAACGGAAAATTCGCCGGAAAACTGCTCCGTGGGTTGTGCAATTTGCCTTTGACCGATTTCGTCAGGAGTTTTATTACGAGGACGAAACCTAATAAATTCAACGCTTACGGTTCCGAACTCTATAACCTCTTGTGCACCTACCTTTACAACTTCACCATAACCGATACGTTCGCCGTTTACGAAAGTACCATTTGTGGAGCCAATATCTGCAACAACCAAATTAAGATTTTCATCCAGCGAAAGCGACGCGTGAAGTTTCGATACGCTGCTATCGGCTATCTGAACATCGTTTTGTTTTGACCTGCCGACAGAAATTCGCCTTTTTTCAGCAAATTTGAGTGTTTCGACTTGCTGTACACCCGCGATTGCGAATCTTGCTTCAAATGTTCTAACTTCCGAATCAATCTCAGCTTGATTTAATACCACGCTGATTTTTCCGTCACTGTCTTTAATCGGATCCGTGGTTTTCGAAACAGCGACGTTTATTGAAGCTTCATCATTTTCGCCGGTTCCGAATTCTCCAAAACTACAAAGCAACTTAACGCCTTCGGTAAAATAATCGGTCTTGATCTCAATTACAATTGGCGCGTAGGTGTGATAAAGACGGTCGTTTATGTGGTCTATAACTGATGCGTGAAGTTCATCTCGAAGCGATTCCAAACTTGTGTCGGAATCGGTGCTGAACTTATCCCATTGCATTTTCAGCCAAATCTTGTGTGGCACAAACACCGCGCCGTTTGCACTTCTTTTTGCTTCGGAATCCAGAAGTTGCTTTAGTTTTTCGATTAATCCGCTAGTTGCAAGGCTGCTGGATAAGTTCCAGCCTCTGCCGGTAACGCGATCGACAAACTCACCGAATTTTGTAAGTACGCCGCGCACAAACCAATCGGTTGTGATACGCGTTTGTGTTGCAGGGCTTTTTGAATCTGTATCCATTTGTCGAAAGAATCTGTGTGAATTCTACAAAAAACAGTAACGATATAAAAGTGCAGTTTGTTGTAAATATTTTGCGTTAAAACCTTGTGAACCGCAAATTCATTTAATCGTATAGTCATATAGCGCAAGGGTTTTGATATACTTTGTTATGTAAAAATGACCGACCTTAACATACAAAATTCGCTTTTGAATGATCGTTACCAAGTGGTGCGACTTTTGGGGCGTGGAAGTTATTCGGAAATATACGCCGCAAAGGATCGGGTTGCCGCAACCGGATCTGCTCACGAATTTGTTGTAATCAAAGCACTTAACGTTTATATGCAGAATGATTTAGATCTGGATTTAGAGCGAACGTTGGTGGAAAATTTTCAAAACGAAGCTCTGGCGTTAGACAAGGTTCGACATCCGAATATTATTAGCAGGCTTGGTCATGGAACTTCGCGCAACAAAGCGGGGGTTTTGTTTCACTATTTGGTTTTGGAGTTAATGTCGGGAGGTGATTTGGCTAAGTTGTGCAGTTCCAAACGTTTAACCGCTTCGGAATCACTTGGTTTTCTCGAACAAATTTGCGCAGGAATCGCACACGCACACAAAAAAGACATAATTCACCGCGATATCAAGCCACAAAATATGTTCCTTACAGAGGACAAACGAATTGTAAAAATCGGCGACTTCGGAGTAGCGAGATTTGTGGAGGCGGAAAACCCGATTACACGTGTCGGAACAAATATGTATGCGCCCCCTGAACACAGCCCGATTACGAATATTGATTCAAGACATCTTACATTCACCGAACTTACTCCGGCGGCAGATATTTATTCACTTGCAAAAACCGCGTATGTGCTCTTTACTTCGGAAACACCTCGAATGTTCACGAATCATCCAATTACGGAGCTTCCCTTTTCATACCGGCAGGAAGCTTGGGCAAACACGCTAAAGACGGTTTTGAATCGTGCAACGCAAAACGACGCAAGAAATCGTTATCAAACAGTTCACGAATTTTGGGAGGCAATTTCAAAAATCGGCTCCGAAACGGGCGAAATTGAAACAAGGGTTGCCAGCCGAAATTCATCAGCTCCACAGCCTCAATATGCTAAGGGCTATACATCAAACATTCCGATTTCCCCGCACTTTGACACTTCGCGCAAACTAAAAGTGGCTAACGTTGATTCCAAATCCAAACCTGGTTCGTTTGTTGTTCCAATTGATGAACGCGAACCCCTTTTGCCAAAAAAGAGTCGTGCAATTACTTCGGAGCTGTCAGCAATAGATTCGCAAGAAAATTCAACTTCCACGATGCCGAACCTGACAAACAACCAAATTCAGATACTTCCCGAACCAAAAAAGCGCAAGCGTACGCGTAACTTCGCGGTTTTGCTTATTTTGGTTAGCGTTTTTGCGGGAAGCCTTTTTGCAACATATAATTATTTGCGTTCGCGCGGTATATCAATTTTTGCGGCTTCGGATAATTCAAAATTCGGAACCGCATCAACCGATATAAATCTTAGAAAGGGTCCAAATTCCGGTGAAGCTGTTGTTGGTATTGTTACGATAAATTCGCGTGTAAAAATATTGAAAATCACAAATAATTGGTATCAGGTTGAGATTGTGGAATACGGCAACGCAAAACCCAACGCCGGATTTTCAGATGAAGGTTGGGTTTACGGAAAATATATTCAGCTTGATCAATAGGAGAATAATTTGAGCGTACTCGATAAAGTCAGAAGGTGGATTGACGGCGAAAGTGCGGAACTTGTGCTGGAAGAAGCGGCGCGCGATGCGCAAATAAAGCCGCGAAGCCACGCCGAAGAATTTATCGTAAAAATTGCCCGCGCGGTCGAAGAAGTGATGCAAAACGAAATGGTGCCGCTTCCGCAAGGCGATGTATTGATTCCCACCGAGTATATAATTTTCCTAAGCGCAGCTGACGATAAAGATTGGCAAGGGTTAAAACGACGCGGACTCGAGCAAGGCTTACTTCATATCTTGTCTGAACGTGCGCGGGAAATTGCGGGCAAAAAACGGCTTAAAACAAAATCTTTTGCGCTGGAGCTTCGTGTTGACGGCACGCTTGATAAAGATGAGATTGTTGTTCAACACGGGTGGGATGATTCAAAGCAAGAAAAAACCGGAGTTGGCGTTAGGCGCGATGAAATTCACGAAACGGAATCGGTTCCGACGCCGGTTCCAAACCCATCAGGCTCGTACAATATTCCGCCGCCTAATTTCGCCGCACCTTCTGCACAAGACGCAAGTCCTATTCCGGCACCAATCACAAACGAACTGGATGAAATGACAAAGGTTGCGCCACGCGGAAATGCGCCGTTGTATCAGCTTGAAATTTGGCGTGACAACGTGCGACAGAACTTGATACCGGTTTATAAACAGGAAATTGTTATCGGCAGGGGATCAAAATCACGCCCGGTGGATATTACGCTTTCCGGCGATCCGGAAATAAGCCGAAGACACGCCGTTTTATTGATGGATAAATTTGGCGGGTATGCGCTGATAAATGAAGGAAGGAACCCGGCGATTTTAAATAACGCCGAATTGCCGCTTGGGCAACGAATCACAATTCGCCCGGGTCAATCTGTTTTTATCGGCAGTTATGCGCTACGCATCCAAGCTTCCTGAGTAATCGTCCGATTGAAACCATTTCTTTGGTCAAGCCGTTTACACTTGTAATACAAATTTAAGGAAATCAAATTACGAAATTAACAAGGATTAAAAATGAAAAAGATTCAACCGATTCTTTCAATATTATTGTCTCTTTTTATGCTTTCTTTATCGATTAACGCCGCTTGGAACGACCCGGTTCGCGGAAAGCATGCAATGGTCGCTTCACAACATGAACTTGCTTCGCAAATCGGCGTTGACGTTCTGAAAAAGGGCGGAAATGCCGTAGATGCGGCAATCGCCGTAGGCTTGGCGCTCGCGGTTGTGTATCCGGAAGCCGGAAATCTGGGCGGTGGTGGTTTTATGGTTATACGGTTTGCTGATGGTAGAACCGCGGCAATCGATTACCGTGAAATGGCACCAAAACTTGCTACGCGCGATATCTATGTTGATGACAAAGGCAGTTTGATACGAGGCGAAGGTGGATCGGTTGTAGGTTATCGTGCATCGGGCGTGCCCGGAACACCTGCCGGTTTGGAATACGCACTTAAAAACTATGGTTCGGGAAATCTTACTTGGGCACAGCTAATTGAACCTTCGAGAAAGCTAGCCCAAAACGGGTATGTGCTAAGTTACCGACTTGCCGAATTATTTAAATCCTATAAAGAATCACTCGGAAAATACGAAGACAGTAAACGGATTTTTCTAAACAACGGAAATTATTACAAAGAAGGTGATGTTTTTAAGCAGCCCGATCTTGCCGGAACCTTGGGAAGAATGCAGAAATTTGGCGCGAAGGAGTTCTACACGGGGGCAACGGCAAGAATGATTGCAGCTGATATGAAGAAAAACAACGGCTTAATTACGCTTCAAGATTTGGCAAACTATAAAGCAAAGGAGCGAAAACCGATTCAGGGAACCTACCGCGGCAACACTATTATTTCAATGCCGCCGCCGTCATCGGGTGGAATAGTTTTGCTTGAAGTTCTGAATATGCTAGAAAAATATGATCTCCCCAAAATGGGATACGATTCCGCAGAAAAACTCCATCTTCTAGCGGAAGCGGAACGGAGGGCATTCGCAGACCGCGCAGAGTATATGGGAGATCCGGACCATGCAGATGTTCCCGCATTTGAATTGACCCAAAAAAGCTACGCAGAAAAACGCGCGTCAACCATAATGCCGCAAAAGGCTTCCACAAGTCGCGAAATTAAATTTGGCGATTTTACCGGAAAAGAATCAAACGACACAACACATTTTACCGTAGTTGATAAAGATGGAAACGTAGTTTCAAATACATATACCATCAACGATTTATATGGCAGCTCGGTTACGGCAAAGGGTACCGGTGTTTTGCTTAATGACGAAATGGATGATTTTGCGGCGCAGCCCGGCAAACCAAATCTCTTTGGCTTGGTACAAGGTGAACGAAATGCGGTCGCGCCCGGCAAGCGTCCGCTTTCATCAATGACTCCAACAATAGTACTTGATAAAGACGGTAAGTTTTGGTTTGCGCTGGGCGCGCGCGGCGGACCACGCATTATTTCTGCGGTTATCCAATCTACAATAAATATGATTGATTTTGGAATGAATATTCAAGAAGCCATCGACGCGCCGCGAATTCATCATCAATGGATGCCGGATGAAATTATGTGGGAACGCTACGGAATTTCTCCCGATACAAAATCGCTAATGGAAAGTTGGGGACATAAATTTAGCAAATCTTCGCGCGGGCTTGCTTCCGCAACGGGAATCGCAGTGGATTCCGACGGAACTCGTTTAGGCGCGATTGATGCACGAAGCGACGGAAAGGCAATCGGATACTAAAGCTCATTGGTTTCTTGTTTCGGTAAACCAACTGTGAGTTCTTCCGTTTCACGCCAATTAATAGGCACGTATTCTTGAAAGGTTGCACTTTCAAGTTCGCGTCTTTCTTCTTTTGGCGCCGGAAACATATCGTTCTTGAGCGTTTCAAAAAAGCCGCTTTTGTCCTTTGTTGGCACGCCTGATTGAAAAATCGCTGCGTATAAAATTCTGAGTAATCCTCCCCAAAATGTTACAAGTCCGGTTATTAGCGTGAGAGCGGGCGAAAGATGCAGCGCGACGCTGATTACAATTACAAGTGGCACAAGAAAGAAACCGGAAAGCATGATCAATCCACCCTGCCTAATTCCCGTTCGTTTAGGAGATTCCGCTGACGGATCAATAAATGGCGATGGCGCAGGTGGCATTCCACCATTATTTACTGCATCCGGAATTCCGATTAATGTCATTCCACAATTTGGACAAAATCTCGCTTGATCGAATGCATGCGGATTACCGCATCTTGGGCAATAGTAAATACCTTTATTCACAGTTCTTCTTCCTCCTGATTTAACAGCCGGGTTTCACGCTCATAAACTGTTCCCGTCGCTGCCATTTCACCCGTTTCATATTCCCGCCACATTCCGGCTTCAGGTTTCCGAAACTCTTGTTGCGCAGTTTTCTGAACCGGAGTGGCGCCAAGTCTATTGCCGGAAACAGTAGAAGATTTAAGCGCGACAAGCCTGCTTTGTTCTTCCTTGATTTGTCGTTCGCCTTTTAACAAAAAAACTGAAAACAGCAATATAAAAATTGAGCCAAACACGCCGAAGACTGCGGAAATTGATGCGAGAACCTCCCAATCAAAAATCCCGCCCGTTATCGCTGCCATAAACGGTGTAAAGAAAATGAACCAAAAGATGGCGAGCAAAATTCCTTTCTTACGCGAAAAATGAAATGACCCTGTTTCCGGAATTTGGAGCTCCGGAATGGTACCTTCGTTTGCGACCAAACTATATACAAGCGCAAGCGGTATTCCGCATTTTGGGCAGAATCGCAATTGTTGTACTTGAAGCTCTTCCCCGCATCGAGGACAAAACATTTTTATCTCTCCTGTTTTACGTCAAATATTACCGAATTTTGATACGAATTGAATCGCCGTAATGTTCGAATTCAATAACTGGCGATAAAGCTCGAAATAATTCTTGCACGTTCCAAATTTACATTGGCATCAACTAATGAACGCGTTAGAACCAAACTTAGCGACCGAAGCTCCTCAGGCGCCGGGATAATTTTTGTGAGTTCTAAATCATTGGTGAAAGAATCAAATGCTCTATCGCGAATTTCGCTTGTTTCTAAAATGTAATTTCTGATTTTTTTTTTTGTCGAAAGTTCTTCGGGAAGAGTCCATTCAAATGGATCGTCCCAAAGACGCGCAGTTATTCCGCCAAATACTTGTTCAACAACTGCTACGCTCCTTACAATACATTCGCCTGCACTTGGCTCTGAACCCAAGTCTTCAAAAAGAGACCTCGCTTCAAGTTTATCAAGCAGTTTTTCTTGTCGGCTTTGAAGTTCAACAAATTCTTTGTAGTATTCTTTTATAACGCCCCGCATTAGAATAAGTTCAGCAAAACAAACGGATTTATGCAAGTTAGAAGACGATTTGCGTAAATTCTAAGAACATAAAATGCTTCCCGTGCACTTTAGCAGCAGAAATATTATGCCGACAACGCCCAATTCAGCAAACTATGTGTCGTTTTCATCAAGCCTCGCGGATGATGTTTGGCACCCGAAAAAGTCTACGGTTGGCTATGAATGGTGGTATTTTGATGCAATCAGCGATGATGCGAATGAAGCGATAATAATAACATTTCTGGAAAATCATCTTTATTCAAAGGAATACGCACTCGCCGGAACCACCCGAAATCATGCGACAAATCAAGATAGACCGGTAGGCGCACCCGCCGTTTTATTTGCATATTATAAAAACGGCAAGCCAAAATTTAGAATTTTGCAAGAATTCGGAACGGGTGATTTTGAAGCGGAAACTGAAAAGCCCGCGTGCAGTATCGGCAAAAACAGCTTTCGATTTGAATCGGCGCCGTATGGTTCCGGTTTCTTGATCAACTTATCCCTTCCGCTTCGTAACGGAAGAACGCTTTCTGCGGAAATTGAATGGCTTGCGATTGAAAGCAATTTTGATTGCGAAGAAAACCTATTCGAACCCGGAAAACACCGGTGGAATCTAACGATACCGCGTGCCGATGTAACCGGAAGAATAAGGGTCTTTAACCGAAATGGTAAACCACACAGAGAAATAAACTTTCGCGGAACCGGTTATCACGATCATAATTTGGATGACCGTTGGTTGCCTGAAACCGTCACCACATGGCAACGCGGGCGCGCGCATTTTCCCGAGGCGACCGTAATTTTTTACCGCTACTTGGAAACGGGTAAAAGCCGTCCAGAAACCAAGCTCGTGCTCGTGGATGAAGAAGGAATGCGCCTTGAAGATGCGGTTGCAACGGAAAGCGAGGTTCGAAGAAGTTTGTATGGCTTAAAGCATCCCGGAATCATAAACTTCGAAGCACCGGAAATCGAATCACTAAACGTAAGACAAAACCGTTTAATCGATTCAACTTTTTTTTATCTGAAGTTTTTTTCGGAATTTACTCTGCAGTTACGCGACGGCAAAATTTTAAGCGGAATCGGAACCTCCGAGCAACTCTCACCCAAACTTTTGAAATATGGTTGGGTGCGTATACTTCGGCACCTACGGAACAGAAGTTGAATTGGCAATTTAGCGTTAAATGTGACGGCACGTTAAAAGCCGCCGACATTTCGCGCTTTGCGTATGCCTGTTATATTATGTTGGTTTTGAAATGCGTTGAATTCCCAACTTCGCATAGAATCCTATTTACAACAAATGACGGTTTAAGAAGTTTATGAAATCAATGACAGGATACGGACGCGGCGAAGCTTCCGGCGATAGATTTGTTATTTCAATCGATATAAAAACTATAAACAATCGGTTTTTGGACATTCACCTACGACTTCCTGCTGAATTACAAGAGATTGAAGGCGAATTAAAGCGAATGATTTCGGAACGACTTTCAAGGGGGCGTGTTGACATCAACTTGCAATTCGAACGAACCGGAGACGTTGAATTTGAACTTAACGAATCACTTGTAAACGGCTACATTTCAGCTTTAAAACGTATAAGTGCCGAATTTTCGATATCCGGCGAACCCGATTTAAATTTGGTTGCGCGTTTACCGAACGCGCTTCAAATTAAGCGTCAAGAAATTAGCGAAGCCTTTCTTTCTGGAATAAAACAGACACTTGCCGATGCGCTTGATAATCTTGAATCGATGCGCGCTTCGGAAGGAACAGCCCTAAAAAATGATTTGTCGATAATTCTTACTCAAATCGCAGATGCCATTCCCGAGATTGAAAAAATCACGGATGACGTTGCAGACGAATATCGCGCAAAACTTACACGTAAGATAGAGACTTTGCTTGCCAAATCAGAACTCCAAGTTGAAGTGGACCAAGGAAGAATTGCGCAAGAGGTGGCAATAATGGCTGAGCGTAGCGACATATCGGAAGAAATCACACGTCTCAAAAGCCATGTTGAACAATTCTACGGAATAATGAATGAAGAAGGCGCCATTGGCAAGAAGCTGGATTTTCTTACGCAGGAATTAAATCGCGAATCGAACACGATTGCATCAAAAACAAATAGTATCGCTATTAAAGAAACCGCACTGAATCTAAAAGCTAATATCGAAAAAATTCGTGAACAAATTCAGAATATAGAATGAAATTAGCCGCCGCATCACAAGCGTTAATTGAGCGATTTCTAAAGGAAAATCAAATAGAAACAGATGTGCCGCTCAAAGACGTAAAAATTTATGCACGCGGCGGCGCAACGGTTTTGACCCGAATTTTGATGGTTGAAGGAATTACTCTCGGCAATTGCGTTTATCTAAATCCGCGATTTGTAACACGCAAGAATGATGATCTTTTGAGGGTATCAAAAACGCTCATTTTCCATGAATTCGTACATGTTTGGCAATATAGGAAATTTGGATTTTTCGGTTTTATAAAGATTTACGTTCGAGACTTTTTGCGAAGATTTAGAGCAAAAAGACAATGGAATTTCCAAAGCTGGTTTGAAGCTTATTCGGAAATTCCCTTTGAAATTGAAGCTCGCGACCTTACCAAGCAGTTTTTAAGTTGGCATCGGCAACTGAAATAAATTGCACCTACGCTTCCTGATTTTCTTTTGTAATCCTAAAGTTTACTCGGTGATTCTTAAACTCTTTAAGAGCAACAGTTGTTGGCTTGGTGCGTTCTTTATCCAACTCCACACGCGGAAGCGCACCGCGTTGTAACTGTTTTGCACGTTGTGCCGCCAAAAGAATAAGCCTGTATTTTGAATCGATCTCAGGAATCTCTTCCGGATCAACCTCAACCGGATCCACCTCTTGTTCCTCAAGTTCTTCGTCTATTTCGTTTTCTGTAACCATTTTAATGCTCTCCGTCGTATATCAGTTCTCAAAAGAGTTAAGAATATCGCGAATTAGCCGTTTTTGTCTATCGGGTCGTAGCCTTTCCGCCAAAAAAATCGAAAGCAAATCTTTTGTCGCGGTTTCAAGTTTGTCATTAATAATCACATATTGAAACATTCCTACTGCTGTAACTTCTTGTTTTGCATTACTTAGCCGCACATTTACTGCTTCTTCCGTTTCCGTTGATCGTTCACGTAACCTCGCTTCCAGCACCTCTAAACTTGGCGGTAAAATAAAAATGCTTATGGCATCAGTCATTGATTCAAAAATATTTTTTGCACCCTGAACATCAATTTCAAGTAACGCATCCTTTCCGGAATCAAGCAGATTCTGCACAACCCGCTTCGATGTGCCGTAACGGTGTTTGTGCACTACGGCAAATTCCAGAAATTCATCATTCGCAATCATTCGATCAAATTCGGCGTCGTCAACAAAAAAATATTCCCGACCGTTTTCTTCACCCATCCGCATGGCGCGCGTGGTAAACGAGACCGAATAGCCAATATCAGGAAGATTTTCGCGAAGTTTGCTAATCAAAGTTCCCTTTCCGCCGCCTGATGGCGAACTGATAATGAATAGTTTACCTTGGTTCATATTGGCTTACATACCCTTGTAATCGGGTCCACCACCCCCTTCAGGTGTGACCCAATTTATTATTTGGTATGGATCCATTACGTCACAGGTTTTACAATGCACACAATTTGAAAAGTTGATTTTTAGCTCAAATCTGTTCGATTTTGAATTCTCTTCCATCTCATAGACCGAAGCAGGACAAAAATTCTTGCACGGATTACCGTATTCTTCGGCACAGCGCGTGGCGCATATATCCGCATCCAATACGTGCAGATGACAAGGCTGATCTTCGTCGTGCGAAACCGCGGCATGAAATACATCAGTAGTTTTATCAAAAGTAAGTTCTTTATCGAAATCTAAGCCGGCGTACCTGGTTTCTGGTTCCATTTTCGGGTGCAGTTCACTATATTCTTCGAGCGTTTCCATTCTTTCGTGCCCGGCTATGTGATGTTCTTTGGGCATAAATCCCCACGCCATTCCGCCGGTTACATATTGCAAACCTGAGTTTATAAGCGCAGACCATCGCCCATTTTGAAACGCTGCGTGAAAGTTTCTTACGGCGTATAGTTCGTCATGAATCCAACTATCGTCAAACTTCTTTTTGATTGCTTTCAACGTTTTCGCGGAAAAATCATCTGCCAGAATCGCTTCGAAAATTGTTTCCGCCGCAAGCATTCCGCCTTTCATAGCGGTATGAATGCCCTTTATTCGCTGCCCGTTCAAAAAAGACGCACTATCGCCAATCATAAGGAATCCATCTGCATACAAACGCGGAATTGTGTAAAATCCGCCGGTATTTATTGTTTTTGCCCCGTATTTCACCATTTTGCCGCCGTCCAAAATTTTGGCGATTTCAGGATGTGTTTTAAATTTCTGAAACTCTGCGTGTGGATCGATGTTCGGGTCAAGATAATCGAGCCCTGTAACGTAACCGATGCTTAAGATATTGTCCTTCATGCCGTAAAGCCACCCACCGCCGTATGTATCGTTATCGGAAGGAAAGCCGAGTGTGTGGATTACAGTCCCTTCTTCAAACTTTCCGGGAGGTAGCTCCCACAATTCCTTTATTCCCAACGAAAAAACCTGCGAATCTCTTTCTTTCATCAAATCAAGACGTTCCATCGCACCTTTTGCCAATGAACCGCGCGAACCTTCGCCTAGAACCGTAACTTTTGAAAGTAATTCTATTCCCGGTTCAAAGTTTCCCTTTGGTTTTCCGTCTTTATCAAGCCCTTTGTCCCCTGTTCGCACGCCGATTACTGCGTCATTTTCATCGTATAGAAGTTCTGCGCCCGGGAATTCAGGAAATATGTTTACTTCAAGTTCTTCACACTTTTCGCCCAGCCATTCACAAACGCGGCTTAAAGAAACAATATACTTACCCTTATTCTTTAACGGCGGTGGGGTAATTGGCGCTTTTATCTTTTTAGTGGGCGTCAAATACCAAGCGGCATCGGCTGTTACGGGCGCATCAACGGGACAACCTTGCTCCAAAAAGTCGGGCATCAATTCACGAATCGCGCGCGGATCCATCACCGCGCCGGAAAGTATATGTGCGCCAACTCGCGGACCTTTTTCAATAACGGCAATTTCGATTTCCCCAATCCCTTTACCTTCGGCTTTTCCGTTTGCAATCCTTTCATCGTGCTCTAAAATCAACCTTTTAAGATGATACGCAGCGGCAAGATTTGCGGGTCCCGCACCCACAAAAACAAAATCCATTTCAAGTTGTTCGCGTTCAATCATTTGCTGTGTTTCCTTTTGTTATAATCAAAGCTGATATGCTTCAATTATAACTGCTTAAAGGCGTTTTCGCCATTTGGCTCAGAATTTAAACAACCGGAAAAAAGTTTCTATCGATGGAAAATGGCTTGAAATTTGTGTGTACCGCAATTTTGTTCTCTGTGATGTTTTACTTTCCGGGTTGCCATACAAAACAATCTGTAAACACGGGCTCAAGCCGCCCCAAAACGTTTCTTTGGGCATGGGAAAGAAAGGAAGATTTGCGATTCCTAAAGGATGATTCGATTGGTGTCGCTTATTACGCGCAAACGCTGGTCATCGAAAAGGTCGGCGTAAGAGTGTTGCCACGAAGAAATCAGCTTTATGTGAATCCCAACACTTATTTGATTGCGGTTACAAGAATTGAATCTGCGCCCGATTATCGCTTTTCCGATTCAGAAGTTGATTCAGTTTCATCTTCTATTCTAAAAACTTTGAAGTTCAAGAATATAAAGGAAATTCAGATAGATTTTGATGCTGTCGTAGCCGAACGACTTGCATATCGCAAATTGATTGAAAAAGTTCGACAAAATCTTCCGAGTGATTCGGTCTTAACTATTACTGCACTTGCTTCGTGGTGTTCATTTGATAAATGGTTTGGACTAATGCCGGTAAATGAAGCAATTCCGATGCTTTTTGACATGGGCACGGATAAAGCAAAAATTGAACAATATCTTTCCGAAGGCAAGGATTGGAATGAGGAAGCTTGCAAGAAAAGTTACGGACTTTCAATCGATCAAAAATTACAAACAACGCTAAGACGTGGCAGAACAACCTATTACTTTAGTTCGAAACGGTGGAGGGCTTCCGATTTAGAACGCATCAATTATGAAGAATAAATTTATTTCACTGATATTGCTATCCATAATGTTTTTTGCGGGACAACCCGCCATCTTGGCTTGTGGTCCATTCAGCATTGATCCGATTTTTACATTCACAAAACACGGTGATTATCCGATTAGACAATATACTTCCGGGCAACCGGGAGTTGTTCCCAATTCTTACGGGCGCATTTCGTTATATGCATTCTATCGCGAGTTAAACAATAAGCCTTTTACAAAAGGCGAACGGATTCAAGTTACGTCGGCAATTGAGCATCGAATTGGCTACGAGCCCGAAACAGCTGCCAATTCTGAAGACTTAAAGAATACACCGAAGGCGGCATGGGAAAGGGCGCGGTCGCAGATTTTTGATGAAAAAACCACGATCGAAACAGATAAACCCATAAGAGATTCCTATTACAGCTATTCAAACTGCTTACCCGATTCATTTGTAACCGCAACAAAAACGCTTCAGGCTCGAATCGCCAAGTATGGAAAATCTGATGATGTAAAGTCTTGGGTTTCCGCGCAGGATTCCGTTTTCACAAACTGTAACGACAGCGGCACAATGCCGGCTTCAACACCTGAAAACGCGCCATATTGGTTACGAGCCGATCGGGCTTATCAAGTGGCAGCAGCAAATTTCTATGCAGGTAATTTTGTGCAAGCACGAAAAGACTTTTTGGAGATCGCTGCGGATGATAAATCCCCATGGCAAGCGACTTCACGCTTTGTTGCAACGCGTTCGCTTATTCGCGATGCGTCGCTTTTGGACACGGAAGACAAGCCGGAAAATAAATCGAAACAAACCAGCCTTTTTAACACGGCACTAACCGAATTGAATTCGATAGTCGCCGATCCAAATATGAACGCGTTTCACGCATCTGCAAAACGACTTTTAGGCTATGTAAACTTTCGTGTATCGCCGGATGAACGTCGCGTAACGCTTGCAAAACGTCTTTCGGATTCGGAAGAAAATTCTAACATTTACAATGATTTGACTGATTATATTTGGCTTTTGGATCAAACTGAAGCAGCCGCCTATGACGCGGGATACGAGATTGATCAACAGGCTGCCGAAGCAGCAGGTAACGAATACTTCGGATACCGCTTAAAGCTACGCGATGTGCCGGAAAACAAACGTGCGGATGACCTTACCGATTGGCTCTACACATATCAAGCCGTCGATGGCGCAGACCACGCTTTTGCAATGTACGAAACTACAAATGCCTTACATTGGTTTGTTGTTGCAATTACCAAGGCTGACGCAAAATCACCCGAGGCTGAATCACTGATTCGTGAAGCAGGCAAAGTTGATCAAAATTATGCGGGCTACGCAACTATTGTTGCATCACAGGTGCGTTTGCTTCTTCAATTGGGCAAATCAACCGAAGCAAGAACTATTCTTGATACATTCTTTACAAAACATTTCTCACATCTTTCACAAGCTGCAAAAAACCGCTTTTTGTCGTTAAAAATGGGTACTGCAACAAATATGGATGAATTCTTAAAAACCGCACAACGCAAAGCGGTGGCATTTGTTTGGAGCGACGACTTTAACGAAGTAGGCGACGATATTTCAAAACAACCTGTGCAAAAATTGTGGAGTGAACGCGAAATGTTTGATGCAGATTCTGCGGCATTTTTTAATTCACGTATGCCGATTGCGGAGCTTCGCAAAGCGGCGGAATCGCAAGCTTTGCCCCCATACCTTCGCGAAATGGTGCTTCCGGCGGCATGGATTCGCGCAGTTGTTCTTTACGACCAAAAAGATGAATTGCCGTTGGCAAAAGAAATTTCCCAAACTTCGTTGAATTACGGAAGCTCGTTTGTAAAATATCTGAATGCAAAGAATGAAACCGAACGCGAAGCTTATAGGCTTTTGACCATTTTAAGCTATCCGATTTTAGATATAGATGTTGGATACGGGACCGGGCGTGGAACAACTGGCGCAACCGAAATAGATAGCTTTCGCGGGAATTGGTGGTGTTCCGAATTTGTTGACCCATACGATGAAAGCACGGGTTTTATTCCCGAACCCCAATTTTTATCAGCCGCCGACCGCGAAAAAGCTTCCGCGGAGATTGCATTGATGAAAAAGTCAGGCAATTCCGCAACATATCTTACGCGGCGCACAATAAAGTTTGCCCAGGCTAACCCGCGAAATCCACTTACACCACAACTTTTGCATCTTGCGGTTCGTAGCACACGCTATGGCTGCACCGATGGAAACACGGGCACTTTTTCAAAACAAGCATTTGAGATTCTGCATAGCAGATATCCCAAATCTAAATGGACAGCGCAAACGCCTTACTGGTTCAGCTAGTAGTAAAAATAATTGCTTGCTTTGCAATTGAACGTAAAGATTTCGTTTACTTCTTTTCTAAAACCTTCAAAACGTGATTCGGACGGCGCATTCCAAACGCCGTCCGAATTCTTTTTGTAACTCGATTTCGAACCTTATACATTTCGGGAACAAAGTTCCTAATCTAAATCTAGCCAAACTCGCGGATTTTATGATATTTCGCCCGGACGAGCAAAATTTCTAAATGAATTTTGACCCGGTTTCGATCAAAATTTTGCGATTTAAGATGCGGCATCGTTTCCGCAAAATCAAATAGAACGGAGATAAATTATGAGCGTTGTTAACTGGATGAGCTGGGAAGGAGGAATTGATTTGGCAGGTTTTTCGCAAAAGGGCTTGGAAATGCCAAACGTTATTGTGCATTTTGCAAGAATGGTGCATACGCCGTTTGGTTCTGCGCCTTCGGGCATGCTTTTGGTTCCGAATGAAGACGGCACACCAAAAATTATGGCGTTTGTTTCATCAAACGAGGCAATAGGCAAATACTTTGCTTCGAACATTTTTGCTGGCACACCTTTTGAACAAGCACCTTCGCTTGTTGGTGAAATCGCCGTGGAAATCGACTATCCGAACGCGACAAATGTAAGTGTAAATGTTGAAGGTTTTGACGTAAACTTAATGCTTTCAAAGTTTGACGAATTGAAACGGGTTAATCGGCGTTCGCCGAATTTACCATTCAATGATGATTCATTGGAAGCTGAAGCTAATCTTGTTCAACTTACTGTCAATGGCGAAGAACTTTCCGTAATAATTCCGCCCATTGGGTTAAGCGGTGGTCCGGCAGCTGTATATTCTGCAACTGGCATCTATTCAAGATGATTTACAATATGAACCGTGTTCCTAATGTTAACTATTGAAAACTGTTTACCAAATCGGCTTGATATTAGAAAATCCATCGTCACCAATTCGGTAACGATGGATTTTTATCAAATGAGTTTTACAAACTAAGCGGTTGCCGCAACCACTTTTTCCGCAGCATCTCGCATACCATCCGCCGAAATAATATTGATGCCGGATTCGTTCAAAACACGTTTTCCTTCTTCAACGTTTGTTCCTTCGAGACGTGCAACTATCGGAATTTTGATTCCGAGAGTTTTCGCAGCGGCTACGACACCGTTTGCGACCATATCACAACGAACTATTCCGCCGAAAATATTTATCAAAACCGCTTTCACGTTTTCATCAGCCAAAAGAATGCGAAAGGCATTTTCAACTCGTTCTTGCGAAGCTCCGCCACCCACATCCAAAAAGTTAGCGGGTTCACCCCCACTGAGCTTTATTATGTCCATTGTCGCCATTGCGAGACCCGCGCCATTTACCATACAGCCGATATTTCCATCAAGTTTTATGTAGTTCAAATCAAATTTTGAAGCCTCGATTTCCAACGGTTCTTCTTCGTTTAAATCACGCAATTCGGCATAATCCTTATGCCTAAACATAGCGTTATCGTCAAAATTTACCTTTGCATCAAGCGCAATCAAGCGCCCATCTGTTGTTTTCAAAAACGGATTTATTTCAACTATTGTTGCATCCATTTTTTCATACGCATTGTATAGCCCAATCATAAATTTTGCGGCTTGCCCGATTAATTCGCTCGGCAAACCTAAGCCGAACGCAAGATTTCTTGCCTGATAGCCTTGCAAACCAAGACCGGGTTCTATTGTTTCTTTTAGAATTTTTTCGGGTGTGTTCGCCGCTACTTCTTCGATTTCCGTGCCACCTTCAGATGATGCCATAAACACATTTTTGCCGGTGGCACGATCAAGTGTAATACCAAGATAATATTCTTGGTCAATAGGTAAGCCTTCTTCGATCAAAAGCGTCTTTACTTCCCTGCCTTCGGGTCCGGTTTGATGCGTTACAAGCTTCATTCCCAACATCTGCGAAGCAATTTCTTTTGCTTCTGCCGGCGATTTTGCGATCTTTACACCACCGCCCTTTCCACGCCCACCGGCGTGAATTTGAGCTTTTACAACAACCACATCGGTTCCCAGTTCCGTAGCGGCAGTCTCTGCTTCTTCGGGCGTTCGAGCCACTTTGCTGTTAGGCACCGGAACTCCTAGCGCTTTTAATAGTTCCTTTGCCTGATATTCATGGATTTTCATAACGTGTTAATTTCTTTCTTCTTATTTGATAATGAAAAAATTCTAACTGCCGTGATTTAAAAAAGCAAAGACGACCCACTTCTTTGAGTCGTCCTTTAAAATCTCAACTTTCAACACTAAACTGTATCGACCTTTATTGTTATTAGCTTCCACGCATCACCGTCAAATATATATTCCAATTGAAAATTAACCGGTCGCGGGAAGGTCTTGTATTTTCCATATAGCATCAGAACCTTTACGCCATTTCGAGTAACAATTTTCGGAGGTGGCGAAAATGTAGGTTCTTTTCCTTCAATCGATCCAATATCCACATTCTTTGTAATAAATTCCGCGAACCCTTCATTAAACGTTTGTGGCGTTGTTTGCTTCTTCCAAAACGACGATACCTGTTCGTTGTAAAAGTTTGTAAAATCGCCTGATTTAACGGCAGAGTTGAAGGCAAGCAACGTCTTTGTGGCAATTTCAGTCGCCCTTTCATCAGATGGAACCGTATCTTCGGAATCCAACTCGTTTGAGGTATCCTTACTTTCGGCACTCGTTCCATCTCCATCCTTGCTGGATTTTGACGAATTCGAATTCTCATTCTTAGAACCGAACTTAAATTTGCCGTCGTTGCAAGTGCAGCCAAGGGCTATCGCCACGACGATTAGAAGCGCTATTGCGCCATTTGTTAAATTGCCGCCCCTAAAACCTTTATGTCTTATCATTCAATTTTTAGCCCTCCGTATTTTGTGAAAAAATGGTTTATTGTTTTCGCCACGGTTTTAGCAATAACTGCCAGCTATCCGAGGTTCGCCTATATTCGTCCGGGCATCGTACCGCGCGCGCCTCTGGAAGCATCCCTTTCGTCACAAAATCGCTGTATTTGTTTGGGTTTGAGCCATAAATCATACAAAGCGATGTGAAAAATCGTTGTCCATCCATCAAGTGTTCATCTGCCATCACACGTGCATCGTTTGAATTCGCATTTGTTTGCATCGCAAAAAATTGTGCGGCGGTTATAACGGCTTGCACGCCCTCATCGCCCAGCTCTTCAATGCAGATGTAGCTTGAACACCTATCAGCAGCATCTTCCTCGTTTGCGGTTATTGGTAACTTATAGGCATCGATTAACCCGTGCCCGAGTTCGTGCAAAAAAATGAACGTTATCGCGCTGTTCATATGCCGATTCGCGGTTGGCTCATCATCTCCCGCGCCGCGAAATGTCTTGTAGAAGAATTCCATCAACTCGTAACAGACAGTTATCGAATGGTCTTCCGGATTGTAAAACGCGTTCACCTCGTTACAATCTTTTGCACGCAAAGTTATGTCGTAAGGCAAGTTAAGCGTTCGGTTCAGCTTGTTCGCAGCTTTATCCAGCGTGCCGTTTTCACGCATCGACTTATTTATAGAGCGGTATCGCGGATTTTGTACATCAACGTATTCAACCACAAAATCACCGTTATCGGCATTTTCACCCGTATTTTGTGTAGAATTGTTGGTTTCTTCCGAATTCACGCGGTTGTTCCCGGTTTCATCATCCGTTGAATTGCAGGTACAGCCGATTATAACGAACAAAATAAATGCTACAGAAATTAAGTTCCAAAGATTCTTTTTCGAAATCATTTGCATCTTCACATTCCCTGCACTCGGTATTTTTTGCAATCCATGGCGATTTAGACGGAATCGCAAACGAACTTTTGCACAAAAGTAGAGCCCCCCGCATCAACACATTGGGAGGCTCGACACAACATTCAGCTCGTTCGCTTATTGTGATTTCTCAACCAAATTAACCAAAGTCCTAATGGCAACGCCCGTAGGACCCTTCGATTGATATGGCTTTCCGCCATCATCCCAAGCCGTTCCCGCAATGTCGAGATGTCCCCATTTTGCTTTATCGATAAATTCTTCAATAAATGCGCCACCGATAATGGTTCCCGCACCGGATTTTCTTGAAATGTTTGCAACATCGGCAATATCAGATTTAATCATCTTCGAGTAATCTTTGCCGAGCGGTAACTGCCAAAATCCTTCGCCTGTTTCTTTTCCACTTTCGATAATTGCATCCACAAGTTCTTGATTGTTACCCAAAACCCCGGTGTTGTAACTTCCAAGGGCTACCACTACCGCGCCGGTAAGTGTTGCCATATCGACTATTGTTGTAGCCCCACGCTTTTCCGCGTATGCTACGGCATCTGCCAAAACCAGGCGCCCCTCCGCATCGGTATTTAGAATTTCGATTGTTTTACCGTTCATTGCCGTTACAACATCAGACGGACGTGAAGCGTTTCCATCCGGCATATTCTCAACACATCCGCAAACCCCCATAACAGGAACTGAAGGTTTTAACAGCGCAATTGCACGCATCGTGCCGATAACGGTTGCCGCACCCGACATATCGTATTTCATTGCCTCCATTCCGGCAGGAGATTTTAGCGATATTCCGCCGGTGTCAAACATTACACCCTTGCCCACAAACGCCGTCATTTCACCTTTTTTAGCCGTGCTTTTTGTGGGAGTGTAAGTCAAAACAATCAATTTTGCCGGTTGCGTTGAACCAAGTGAAACGCTCAAAATTGAATTCATTCCCAACTTTTTCATTTGAGCTTCATCCAACACTTCACATTTTAGACCAACTTCTTTCGCCATCTTTTTTGCACGGTTTGCGATTTCGGTTGGCGTAAGAATGTTCGGTGGTTCGTTGGCGAGGTCGCGTGCAAAATTCATCGAATCCCCAAGTGCCTCACCGCGCGCAATACCATTTCTTAAATCCGCCGGTTTCGCATTCTCACAAAACACTACAACGGTTTTAATATCAACTTGCTTTTCTTCAACAGTTTGATACTTTCCGAGTTCGAATTGGCTCGTTATAACCCCCTGCACCGTGGAGGCGGTTGCACCGGAATCATTTCCCTCAAACCGCGAAGCAAATGCAAACGATGTACATTTATTCGCGCGAACCGCTCTGGCTGCGGTACCGGCTGCTTTTGCAACATTCGGAAGAGTATATGAATCTTTATCCCCTGCACCTGTCAACAAGATTCTACCGCCTTTATATCGCACTAACGTTACACTTCCTACGGATGATTCAAACCCCGGATCCGCCAAGGTTTCGGCGACCAATCCACCCGAAACTTTATCGAGTTCGTTAAGAATTCCTGATTTTGCATTTTCACCGGTAAAAACCGAAACTGCGTATATATCGACTTTGGCATCTTTGAAATTCTTATTTATTCCTTGAAATTTCATAATTTTCCTTCTTTAATTAATCCACATCAACAAGTAAAGTGGGCAAAAACTTTTCTTTTAGCGAATCGATTCCTTTATATGCCGATTCGTTTCTTTATCAATGGTTTTTTGTTTCAACGTTTCGCGCTTATCAAAAAGTTTTTTACCACGTGCAACACCAATTTCAAACTTGATTCGCCCGTGGTTCCAATAGACCTTGGTTACTACTAGTGTCATTCCTTTTATTGCAGTTGCTTTTTCAAGCTTTTCAATTTCACGTCTGTGCAGCAAAAGTTTGCGGGCGCGAAGCGGATCGTGATTTTGAATGTTCCCGTGTGAATACGGTGAAACATGCGCGTTTAGCAGCCAAACTTCATGATCTTTTATCGAAACATACGATTCCTTTAATTGAATCCTACCTGCCATTATGCTTTTAACTTCCATCCCAAGCAACACCGCTCCCGCTTCGAAGGAATCTTCAATAAGATACTCATGAAACGCGCTACGATTTTTAACAATTGTTTTATCGGAAACGGACATTCGTACTATTTTGCCTTGCGGTTTTAATTCGTGCAACCGTGCGCTGTGATCTACGTTTGACTTACCCTCGTGCCGTAACTAACTTAAATGTTTATGTGGGACAATGTGAAAATTCGTGTTCGTTATGCCGAAACCGATCAGATGGGAATTGTACACCATTCCAATTATTATGTTTGGTTTGAGTTTGGAAGAAGTGAATTCTGCCGCACCCGCGGTTTTTCATATCAAGAAATGGAAGCGGAAGATGGCTTAATGATGGTTGTTGCCGAAACAAACTGCCGTTACGTTGCACCTGCCAAATATGATGAATTGATAACGGTTCGCACCAGAATTTCCGATTTGCGCAGCCGCGGTTTAACATTCGAATACGAAATATTTCGTGAAGCCGATGACAAAAGATTGGCGTTCGGAACCACAAAACACGTAATTACCGATAGCAACAAACGTGTAACCCGTTTACCGGAAAAATACGTAAACCTTTTGCAACTCTGAATTTTGCCGGAAAGCTAAGCTGCAACATACGCACTTACAATTGAATCAACCGCGCGCATTTGTTTGTACATCACCAAATCTTGTTCTATAAACGGTACTTTTTCGCGAATTTTTTTATAAATTTCGGAAGTTCCACGTCCTAATTTCTTCTCTTCACCTAATTCTTTTTTTCGAAAATCTATCGCCTGTGCGGCTGCAAACAATTCCATTGATAGAATTTGTTCCAGATTTTTTGAAACTTGCCTCAATTTCAAGGCGGCGGTTGCGCCCATCGAAACATGATCTTCAACATTTGCAGAAGTGGGAATCGTATCAACGCTTGCCGGGTGCGAAAGCACCTTATTTTCAGTTGCAAGCGCCGCCGCAGTGTATTGAACAATCATAAAACCGGAATTCAACCCACCACGTTCGGTCAAAAACGCCGGTAAAACCTGTGCATTCGATGCCTCATCGGTTAAACGCATTAAGCGTCGCTCTGAAATATTGCCCAATTCGCTGAGTGCAATTGCCAAATAATCCATCGCAATCGCAATCGGTTCGCCATGGAAATTTCCACCGGATAACACTTCGATATTTTCGCCATCAATAAATATTAGCGGATTGTCCGTAACGGAATTGAGTTCGATACTTATGACCCACTCGGCATATGCAATTGAATCGCGACATGCGCCGTGAACCTGCGGAATGCAGCGCAACGTGTATGCATCTTGCACGTTTGAAGGATCATAATCGCGCGTAAATTCGCTTCCTTCAAGCTTTTCAAGCAGTCGCGCAGCTGTTTCTATCTGCCTTGGATGCGGTCTGAGCGCATGAATTCGGGGGTCAAACGCCAGCTTCGTACCGTTTAAGGATTCAAGGCTCAAACATCCGGCGATGTCGGCAAGTTCCGCAAGCTTTTTAGCTCGTTCAACTTCAAGCAACCCCACGGCAGTCATAATCGTGGTTCCGTTTGTAAGAGCCAATCCTTCTTTCGCCGCTAAAACTACCTTGGAAAGTCCGGCAATCGCAAGCGCTTCAATGGAATCCATCTTCATGCCGTTAAAAATCACTTCACCTTCGCCAATCATCGGCAAAGCCATATGCGCGAGTGGCGCAAGATCACCACTCGCACCTAAACTTCCCTTTGACGGAATAACAGGGTGGATTCCCCGGTTTAACATTTCCAGCAGCAACTCAATTGTTCTTAGGCGAATTCCTGAATGTCCGTTCGCAAGTGTGTTTGCGCGAATTAGCATAATAGAACGCGTTGTTGGTTCATCAAACGCGTCTCCCACGCCAACAGCGTGGCTCACAATGATGTTTCGCTGAAGCTCCTCTACTTCATCAGTTGAAATGATTTTATTTTTGAACGCCCCAAAACCGGTGGTAATTCCATACGCAACTTCTTCACGATCAAGCAAAACCTGCACCGCATCAGCTGCAATGTTGACCTTTTGTTTGGCGGCTTCCGAAAGCGATACTCTAACCTTGTCCGGCGCGGAATGCGCCACGGTCAATACATCTTCGGCGGTTAGCGAAGAGCCATCAATAACTATTTCTTTTATCAATTTCTTTAAATCCTCTCAAAACAGAAAAAAAACTATAAAAGCTTGGGCTTTTTGATCGCAAAAGTTTGTTACGGAGCCCAAACCTCTATTATGATAATGTCATTCAGTTTAATTTACTAATTCGAACTATGGATGCAATTGCAAACTTTTTTAAAACCATATTTGGCAAAATCGGTTCAAGCGAAATAATTTCAGCCGTGATTTTAATTGCGGTTGCGGTAGTTGTGGCAAGTGCAACATCGTTTGCCTTTTCTAAGATTTCCTCGAAAATTCTTGCGCCTGTGCTTCTTGAAGATAGAAAGAAGTTAGAACGCAAAATACGTTCTTTGGTTTTTGTTTCGATTTTGTTTCTTGGGGTTATTTGGGCGATTGGGCTATTAAACATCACTCCAAAATCTGCCGAAATAAGCATTAGTTTAATTGAAACATTTCTTACGTTTTATTGGTTCAATTCATCTCGGCAGATGATAAATATGACGGTGGACAGCCTACTTCGGAGCTCTACGCCAAATCTTTCTTTTGTTACACAAACAACCGCCCCAATTGTGAAAAACGTAAGCATATTGCTGCTTCTTGCTGTTGCAACCTATGCAATTTTCGTAATTTGGGACATCAATGTCACAGCTTGGATTGCATCAGCCGGCATCGCCGGACTTGCGGCAAGTTTAGCCGCTAAAGACGCGCTTGCAAATATCTTCGGCGGTATCGCGATTTTTGCCGACAAACCATTTCAAGTAGGTGATTTTATTCGACTATCAACGGGCGAGCGCGGGTCGGTTACCGCCATCGGCTTACGTAGCACCCGGCTTCTTACCCGTGATTCGGTCGAAATATCTATTCCCAATGCGTTGGTTTCAACAAATTCTATTATTAACGAAACTATTGGTGGCGACAATAAATATCGAATTCACCTTCGTATTTGGATTCCGTACGGCTTTGATATAGATGAAATCGAATCAATTCTGCTTAAAGTTGCTGATGAAAATGAAAGAGTTTGTTCAACACCAACACCACGCTGTCGCTTACGTTCATTTGACGACACCGTAATTCACTACACGCTTTTATGTTGGGTTACGGAACCGGAACATGCCGGTGGCATTAAGCACGAATTGAACCGCAAAATCTATAAATATTTTTCAGATCGGGGTATTGTGCTGCAAAATGACGAGTTTGATTTAAATTTAAAAACCGCAACGGGCGATAAAAAACTTCAGATTGATAAACGCTTAGATAACAAAAAGAAGAGCGACGTTGAGAAAAAGGAAGGCAAATAGATTCCTTTCCTTTTCGCATATTTAATCAACACCTGTTTTGCAGAACACGCATCGCTTTACGGTTCTGCGCTCAATATCCGGCGAATGCAATGTTTTCTTCAAGCTAAATCAAGCCGATTCATAGACCACTTTCCCCTTTTTTATGACCTTCTTTATACAACTATTAGGAAATTCATAAGACAATTCCCGATAATCTTTAGTTTCCAAGAACAAGAAATCGGCACTTTTTCCAAGTTCAATCGAACCGTGGGTTTTACCCAAACCAACACCAAAAGCCGCATTTATCGTAACCGCATTTAACGCTTCAGACGGCATCAGTTTCTGGTAACGACACGCAATCGCCATTGCCATTGGTTGCGAAGGACACGGTGCAGATCCCGGATTAAAATCGGTGGAAACCGCCAGCGCCGCTCCTTTATCTATAATTTTGCGCGCATTCGCAAATTTACTCGACCCCAAATTGAAATTAACGGTTGGCGTAACAATTCCGATTGTTTCCGATGCAGCTAACATCGCTATTTCGTCGTCACTTGTTGCATCGAGATGATCGATTGAGGTAGCTCCTTCACGAATAACAAACGCCGCGCCACCCAAATTTGTAAACTCATCCACGTGTGCCTTAATCTGAAACCCGTATGATTTTGAAGCATTTATTATTTGCTTTGTTTGCTGTAAGTTAAACGCCCCCTCTTCACAAAATACATCCACAAAAAACGGCGTTCCCTTTCTACAAAATTCCGAGCTTGCGTACCATTCCCACGCTTTGGGAATCATCTCGTCACAGATTAATTCGGTAAACAAATCTTCCTTTCCCTTCCACTCTGCGGGAATTGCGTGGGCTGCAAGAAAAGTAGGTACAATTTCAACCGTATGAGTTTTTGAAAGTTCTTCCGAAACTCTCAACATCTTCATTTCGGATTCAATATCAAGTCCATAACCGGTTTTAATTTCAACAGTTGTCGTTCCCCACCTAAGAATATCATCTAACCGCGATTTAGCAGATGAAACCAGCTCTGCTTCGGAAGCCGCACGCGTTTTTGTAACCGTACTAACAATTCCGCCGCCAGCCTGCATAATTTCAAGGTACGTTGCGCCTTTAATTCGTAATTCAAACTCTGCAAACCGATTTCCGCCATAAATTAGGTGTGTGTGGGGATCTACAAACCCCGGAATAACGGTAAACCCTTCAGCATTTAATGTCTTTTCTGCAGAAAACTTTTGCTGAATATCGCCTTCCGTTTCAATGGCAACAATCTTACCTTCGTTACAAGCAATAGCTACATTCTGCAGAATACCCAGCTCGGACATCTGCTTTCCTTTCTTTGGTTTACTGTTGGAAGCACAAGTAATTACTTGAATAGCGCCGGAGATAATTAACTCAACTTTTTCCATTAACTTTCGTCTTTATCTAACCACTTTGGAAGTACCGGTGGAATGTATTCCTCCATTTGCAATAGAATCTTCTCCGGTTCGGCTTCAATTAGCACCGTTTCACGATGTTCAGATCGAATAAATCCTTCAGATGTGGATTCATCAAACAGTTGAATCAAAGGATCATAAAATCCGTCTATATTTAAGATACCACAGGGTTTACGGTGAAAACCAAGCTGTCCCCAAGTTACCATTTCGCAAAGCTCTTCAAAAGTACCGAACCCGCCGGGCAACGCAATAAACCCATCGGAAAATTCTTCCATCATTGCCTTTCGTTTGTGCATTGATTCCACAACAATCAATTCATTAAGACCGTGGTATGCAATTTCCTTCTTCGCTAGCGATTCTGGAATAATTCCGATCGCGGTGCCGCCCAATTCTAAAACAGTTTCTGCGATCACCCCCATCAAGCCAACCCTACCGCCACCATAAACAAGCTCTAAGTTTCTTTCTACCAATGCTTTACCAAGCTTCTTCGCAGATTCTGCATAAATGGGCTTTAACCCCATGTTTGAACCGCAAAACACACAAACTCTTTTCATAATTTATTCACTTCCCGAATTTGCCGCCCTGAAAAAATACCGCAATACAAGAACAATTGCACAAGAAACGAAGCTTAGAAATGCGAACATTCCAAAAACGAGTTTTGCGTTTGTTGCAAACAAAACGGTAGATACTACCGAATCGAATTTATGCGGATATCGAAGTGTAAGAAAGATATATCCAAAGTTTTCAAACACATCCAAAACGCCCATAACAACCGGAAATACTTTTACCGATGACACAAAATCGCTTGCCTGTATAGATTTTAAGAAACTATTCAACGCAAAAAATACTGCAAGTGCAAGCAACACCGCGTTTATTAAATCAAGATACTCAAAAACAACAAAATTGTATCTACCGGAAGTCCCAATGTTTTGCAAAAATCCGTAAAAGTCGTTTGCACTCAATCCGAATGTTTCTTCGGGTAAATCCTTTCCATTATTTGCAAGTCTTATTGCGGGGTAAACACCGAAGTTAAACACGATGCTTCCGTAAATCAATAATGCCGCCCATAGCAAATACAACCAACGAACGCCAAATGATTGTTCTTTTTCCATAATATCTACGGTTTATATGAAAATAAACGAAACGGGCTAGGCTTTAAAGCCCGCCCGTGAATAATAGATTTCTAATAAATTTATTGATTCGCATCGACAAAATAGCTGTCACGTGCCCGCACAATAAGATTAGGGCGATAAATGCGAACCTTTATCTTCTTTCGTTCGCCGGGCTTTCCCGGATTCGAAGGATAATACGCCAGATCATATTGCACGCGAAGTTCCTGTGCGAGGTTTCGAAAAACCTGTTCAAGCCCGGAATATGATCTTTCGGGTTCAAAAACGCGCCCACCCGTGTAAGCCGCAAGATCTTCAAGGTATTTCTTTCCCAGCGCCGCTTCTTCCGGTGTGTCGCCTGTTCGACCCATCCCGCCGAAAGGAGGCAAAGGACGATTGAGAATCGAACCATTTGCGTTTCCGGTTGTTCCGATCGTGTTGTAATAGATTGGAAAAATTATTGCGTCTGATTCTTCTGCAACCCGTAGTGTATCATCGTAAGTTCTTTTTGAAACCGTATCTACTCCATCCGTAAAAAGCACAACCGCCTTTCGACCTTCAATTTCATTTAGTCTTTTGTTCAAAACGAAATCTACCGCATCGTAAAGCGAGGTTCCGAAGCCAAAATCTGCCTGATCAATTGCATGATAAATGGCGCGACGGTCAGTGGTGGCTTCCGCAAGAACCTGCGGATTATTATCAAATTCCATCACAAGCACCTTATCTTCGGGCTTAAGTTCATTGACAAATTCTTTCGCTGCGCGTCTAATTTCTTCAATTTTATATTCCGTTGAAGGAGAGGTATCCAAAAGAAGCGCGACCGTAAACGGCTTTTCTGAAACACCGAAATATGCAATTTCCTGCTCCGTTCCGTCTTCGAATACTCTTACCTCGTCCTTCTTTATATCCGAAACGTACAATCCGTTTCGGTTAAAAACAGAAACCGGAATTCTTACCAACGTCGAATCAACGCTTATCAAATCCGGATCAGAGTCATCCAAATCGACCTTCTTTATCGCTCTTGTGCGTGTAACCTGTTGTACATATTCACGTGGATAAACTAGTACGGGCTTATAAGGTCTGCTTTCGGAATAAGTATTTTCGTCGTGGACAACCGTTGTTGGAACAACAGGCGCCGGATTTGCCACGCGCCTCCCGGATTGTGCAAACCCGATATACGTAGTAATCAATATTATTGGTAAAAGCAATAATCGCTTCATCGGTTATATTCTAATCTTTGGTATTTTAGGCTTTGATGCACGCCGATTTCAAAGCGCTTCAAAAAAATCTTGATTTATTTGTACATTTTTTGACTACTTCGTATAAGATATGTAAAAAAACACGCGATGTGAATTCGAAAAGCTCCCAATGCGAACTCTTTTTTGAATACGCTATTTTCGGATTCCAAGTATTCGGTTCGGTTTTTTGGTTCGAATCGTATGTTTTTAGTGATTTCCAATAAAAAATAAAAAATTCGGGTAACTAAATGTCTTCAAATTTTGATTGGACAATTGACGGTAGCATCGTTGGGCTTTATCTGCTACTTACAATGGCAGCGGGGCTTTATGTAAGAAAGTATGTCAGCAAGGTGGAGGATTTTCTTGTCGCCGGACGCGAAATGAATCTCTATTTGGGGATTGCTAGTTTGGCGGCTACTGAGTTTGGCATCGTAACTTGCATGTACACGGCTGAAGCCGGCTACAAGTACGGCTTTTCCGGAACAGTGCCGGGAATAGCGATGGCACTCGCCATGCTTGTGGTTGGCTACACGGGCTTTTGCATCAAACCGCTTCGCGATTCCGGCGTAATTACATTGCCGGAATTGATTGAAAAAAAGTTTGGTGGACGCGTTAGATGGGCAGCCGGCGTTGTGATCGTGCTTGGCGGCTTGCTTAATATGGGTGTGTTTTTGCGCGTTGGCGGTCAATTTCTTGTAACGGTTGCCGGAATAAATCCGGGTTATTTGGAAATTACAATGACCATCCTTTTGATAGGCGTTGCGCTTTACACAATCTTCGGCGGAATGCTTTCCGTGCTTGTAACTGATTTTTTGCAGTTTGTTGTGATGAGCACCGGTCTTGTTGTAGTTACTTTCCTAGTTCTTTACAAGCTTGGATGGAATACACTTATCCAAACCGTTGATGCGAATTACGGTGCCGGTGGTTTTAATCCATTTGTAAATCCTGAATTGGGGTGGCAATTTGTGCTTTTTAATCTATTGCTAAACTTCGCGGCTGTTTTAACTTGGCAAACCACAATCGCCCGCGTGCTTGCCGCAAAAGACACAAAAACAGGACAAAAGATTTATACGCGCACAAGCTTCTTTTTTGTTTGCCGATTCTTGATTCCGGGCATCTGGGGAATCGCCGCGCTCGCAACGCTCGGAAAAATGACTGACACAATGCAGGCGATGCCGATGTTTCTCGCCACTTTTGTTCCGGTTGGAATTACCGGACTTTGCGTAGCGGCAATGCTGGCGGCTGATATGTCAACTGATTCGAGCTATATGCTTACTTGGGGTAGCGTTATTTACAACGATATTCTCGCACCGTTCAGAAAGAAAAAATGGTCAGAAAAGAAAGGCTTGCTAATCAACCGAATGATTGTTGCATTAATCGGAAT
>JBKEBT010000058.1:0-32387 GCA_047973305.1 Pyrinomonadaceae bacterium | reverse complement strand
TCCGGTTCTTTGGTTGATATTGTTTTAAGTAAAAAGAAAGCCGCTTACGCAGATATTGATGCGGCATTAAAAAATAAGACAATTCAGAAGCCGGATGCGGTGAGATTGAAACAGGTAGCAAACGGCACAATGAGCAAAGCCGAATACGAACTTTCATCAACTTCAAATCCGGCGGAAGTCGTTGAAATTTTCGGTAACGCAATGAATTCCGCGTCAGAAGATGAAAAGAAACGACTACGACGAGCATTATCTGGCAAGAAGAATCGTGCAAAAAATGAATACAATAAAGATCTGTATCAAAAGGCGTTGGTTCTGTATAAATAGTTTGCCGGCAATGATTCTTTCGTTTTTATGGCAAAAAACCGACACTTGCAAATTATGTATTCTCGTAAGTCTAATTAATACCGCATATAGAGAAAGTTAATGGTGCGGACGAGAGGACTTGAACCTCCACGGGCGCGATGCCCACAGGCTTCTGAGACCTGCGCGTCTACCAATTTCGCCACGTCCGCATTTGAAGCGAAACTTAATATACCGATTGAAATTGTTTGTTACAAGTTAATAATATTGCACCGTGGTTTTTTAATGCTTTAGTAGGTTCGTTACTGCAAATGATTTCGTCTAAGATAGATTTATGAGTCTCCGGCAAAACTTCTTGGATATAACAAAACAGATTGAATCAGTGGCGGAACGCGTTGGACGCGATGGGGGCGCTATCAAGTTAGTTGCGGTTTCAAAAACTCACACGGCGGAAACGGTTTCTCAAGCAATCGAGGCAGGAATGAGTGTTTTTGGCGAAAATAGGGTTCAGGAAGGCGAAGAAAAAATTTCCGTAGTTGGGGTTGATTCTGCCGAATGGCATTTGATTGGGCATCTTCAGAAAAACAAAGCCCGCAAGGCTGTGCAGTTTTTTGATGTAATTCAAACTCTTGATTCCGTTGACTTAGCAAAACGTTTGGAACGAATCTGTGAAGAAGAAAAGCGCGCTTCGTTGAGTGTTTTAATTCAAGTAGATCTTGCCGGTGAGTTAACAAAAACGGGCATTGCGGAAGATGGAATACCTAGCCTCATAGAATATTTACAAACGTGTAATTATTTGAAGTTAAAGGGGTTAATGATTGTTCCGCCATATTCTGCGAATCTTGAGAAAGTGCGTCCGTATTTCAGGCGACTGCGTGAGATTCGTGATAAAATCAGAAAAAACGGTGGTTTTGGTAATTCAAGCGGCGAGCTTTCAATGGGAATGAGCCACGATTTTGAGGTCGCAATTGAAGAAGGGGCGACAATTGTACGCATCGGCACCGCGATTTTTGGTGCAAGATAAAATTAGAAAAAAAATGAGTAATTATTTTACAGATGATCTTTCGCAGGCGGATGCGGATGTGCAAGCCGCCATTGATAATGAAGTTCGCAGACAAGCTGACGGGCTTGAGATGATTGCCTCGGAAAATTTTGTGTCCGAAGCCGTTTTGCAGGCGATGGGTTCGGTATTTACGAATAAATATGCCGAAGGTTATCCGGGTAAGCGGTATTATGGCGGATGCGAGTTTGCCGATGTTGTCGAAAATCTGGCGATTGAGCGCGCAAAGCAGCTTTTCGGTGCGGAGCACGCCAACGTACAACCACATGCAGGTTCACAGGCAAACACCGCCGTTTACTTAAGCGCCATTAACCACGGCGACAAAATTTTGGGAATGGATCTTTCGCACGGCGGACACCTCACACACGGGCATCCGTTAAATTTTTCGGGAATAAATTATTCTGTTGCGGCTTACGGTGTTTCGCGCGAAACTGAGCAAATTGATTATGATGAGTTGCAGCGAATCGCCGAACGTGAGCAACCGAAAATGATTATTTGTGGCGCATCGGCATATGCGCGAACAATCGATTTTAAACGAATAGCTGAAATTGCACATTCCATCGGCGCAACCGTAATGGCAGATATTGCGCATATTGCGGGTTTGGTTGCAACGGGTTTACATCCATCGCCGGTACCTGACTGCGATTTTGTAACAACAACAACACACAAAACCTTACGCGGACCGCGTGGCGGACTTTCGATGTGCAAAGCCGAGTTTGCAAAGGATTTAGATAGAAACGTGTTTCCGGGAATTCAAGGCGGACCGCTGGTGCATATTATTGCCGCAAAAGCTGTTGCGTTTGGTGAGGCGTTAAAACCGGAATTTAAAGCATATCAACAGCAAATTTTGTTAAATGCAAAGGCGTTGGCTGATGAGCTTTCAGCAAACGGGTTACGTCTTGTTTCAGGTGGAACCGATAATCATTTGATTTTGATTGATGTTTATGCCGATGGTAAGGGAATAACGGGCAAAAAGGCTGAAAAAGCTTTGGATGAGGTTCACATCACGGTAAACAAAAATACGATTCCGTTTGATACGCAAAAGCCGTTTATTGCATCAGGTGTGCGGATTGGAACTCCCGCGCTTACAACACGCGGAATGAAGGAGGCTGAAATGCGGCAAATCGGAAAATGGATTAGCGAAGTAATAGTTGATGCCGATTCGGAAGAAACTAAGCAACGAGTTCGGATGAGTGTACGCGAGCTTACGTCAGAGTTTCCAATGTATCCGAAACGTTATAAATCACAGGAGAAACTGGGTGCTGTATGATTCGTTTTGTTTTAATCGCATTGTTAATTGCGTGTTTTTCAATCTTTGCAAATGCTCAAAACCGTAGCGAAGCTCCTAAGAATCTTCCCGAAGGATTTGTTTCAGATGGTTGCACCGCTTATCCGGATGGAAGTTATAGGAACTGTTGCATTGCGCACGATAAAGATTATTTCCGCGGCGGAAGTTTTTCCGATAGAAGAAATTCGGATAAACGACTTTACGAATGCGTAAAAGGCATCGGCGGATTTAAGCGAACCATAAATGCCACAATGATGTATCTTGGGGTTCGCGTGTTTGGAACTTCTTGGCTACCCACAAAATTTCGTTGGGGGTTTGGAAAGGATTTTGAACCGAGCGCGGAATCAGCTGAGCCGGAAAAAGCGCAGAAACAAAAAACGTCGCTGGAAAGAACAAAAATTAAAGCCAATTAAAGCAAATAATTACAAAAGCTAAATGAGCAATCTTTCGGACATAGGTTTCCCGATAGCACGTGAAGAAGATGTAAATCAAGTAATAATGGATGTTATGGGAAATCTTAAACAGTTTCCCGCACCACCGTACGGTTATTACTATTTGTTTGAAGATGAATCCGGCGCGCAGCTTTACCTGCAGACAAACGGTGCGCAAGATTTAATCGGGTTTAACCCTTCATTTCGTGGCGATACGGAATTCTTGATTTCAAACGCAAAACTCTTCGAACGCGAATCTTCGGTACTTGATGGCGCGGTTCGTGCCAAAATCCGTTCCGCGGACGATCAATCTGAGATTGTTTTTGACGTTCCGAATTACCGTACGGTTTCGGATAAGTTCGCAATCGAATGCGTAAATCTTACGGCGTTTGCTTCAAATGACCTTGAATACAAGGTAAAACACGAATTGCCGGCAGGTTCGATGACGATTTTCGAGGCAATTGGTTCGCTTGGCGATGATGGTTTTCCGCCATCGCACGCAAATATTTCCGGCGAAATTTCAAATGTTGAACTACGCAAAAACACACTTAGAAATGAAAACTTTTATAGTTTAAGAATAAGAACATCCGGCGGGGAAATTGATGTGGTTGCAGACCCTAAACTTTTTAAAATCGTGCCTGAAGCCGGTGGCACTGTTAGCGGAAGTTTTTGGCTTTCAGGCAAAATTTGCCGTTAAAACAAAGAATTTGGGGTAAGTTCTTCAAGCAATTTGCCCGCTTCTTCAACTTCAAATTCAGTATATTGTTGATCTAAAACGGCACTCCCAATCTCAAAATACAACGGATCACGAACCAGCACTTCGATTGATTTAACCGGAAACAACGCCAATGTTTCAAACGCGATTGCGCGAATTTGCACGAGTTCCGATTGGCGAATTATTTCGGCAATTTCCGCCGCCGTAAAACGCGTAAGCAAAATATCTGCAAGGCGGTCGATTCCCGCATAGTTGTTTCGTTTTATTGCGCGCGTTGCAAGTTGAATAAATGTTTCGGCGGAGGAGGTTCGGCTTTCGAGTATTTGGGCACAGATTTCTGCCAAACCATACAAGGTTTTACCGCAAGCAATCTTAAATCGGTTGGTTTCAACCTCTTTATCCAATGCAGCCAAAAGTTTTCCAATTTCCCAATCTGCGTGAGCGTCAAATGAAAATCTAACTTTGGCAAGATGATAATTCTTTTCGTGAAATGCCGTTTCCAAAAACTCCTTTGTCATCGGACGAAGGTTTTTCCAAGCGGTTTCCAGCGGTTTTCCCGAATGTTTCGCCATACTTCAAATAATATCTAACTCAAATCGTAAACTATCACAAATAAAAGTGCTTACGCGATTCTATTTTAATGCTTAATTGCTGTCATTTCAATTAATCTCAATTGCATTTCATCAAAATACGCTTCGCGTTCAGATTCCACAATTTTATTTGGAAGCGTTTGAACAAGCGCACGCGGGGTGCATTCGAGAAGGCGTAATTCCCACGCGGTTTTTTCGTCACCGGAAGCCCGATAAAACCAAGCCGCATTCAAAGAGAACTTGCGCACGTCCAAACCGCTAAATGCGCCAAAAACCTTTTCGGAAGATTTCAGCAAGATACGAAACGGTTTCCAACCATGTTTAGCGTATAATTCGAATACAGCTTTTAAATCATTTTCGTTCAAACTCATGCTATTTACGTAAAATACATTATCTTAATTTACTATACGAATAGTTCATAATATTATTCCGGTAAATGAATTTAAATAAACTTCTAAAAATCGCTTCATTACTTTTTTTGCTTCTTATTGCAACTTTATGTGCTTGTTATGAGCCTGTTTCAAACAGCAGGGTCGATGCGCAACAGCATTCTGTTGACGAATCACAAACCGCCGAACCGGAACCGACGGCTACAACGGAGCCGTTTGAGGAAAATTCAAACAGCGTGGGAGATACCTTAGAAGTGAAAACCGAACAAAAGAGCCAAAACGAATTTTATGCAAAAATCGGAACGCGTTTTGACGAGTTGGGCTATGCGGGCGTTTATGACCCAACAAATGCGGTAGAAAAGAGACTCGTAAACGATTATGGTGCGGTTTTTCTTACCAAAGCGATTCCGCCTACAAAGATAATGTTTGAAAATGAAGCAGAAGTTATTGCGTTTCAGAATAAAGCCGGCTCAAGACGGATAAATTTGGGTGGAATTTCAATTGAACTACAGACGGAAGCGGCACAAGCCATCTTGGAAGCCGAAAAAGAGGCACGCAACGCCGGACTTTCAATTTCGCCACGCGGAAAGGAAGGGGCTGCAAAACGAAGCTTTGCAAAAACCAAAGAACTTTGGGATGGACGCGTAAACAAGGCGCTGGCACATTGGCGTGCGAACGGAAAAATAGATCAGGTAACGGTTGATGAGGTTCGGGCGTTACCATTAAAAGCGCAGGTTGCGAAGGTATTTGAATTAGAACAACTTGGCATTTATTTTAGTACGCAGTTTGATAAATCTATTTTATATTCGGTCGCCGCCCCGGGTGCCTCGCAGCACATATCAATGTTAGCGCTTGATGTAAAACAGTATGGAAATAGGAACGTGAGGGAAATTCTCGCGCGCCACGGCTGGTTTCGAACCGTAGAAAGTGATGAACCGCATTTTACTTATCTCGGGTATTCAAAAGATGAGCTAAGCGGGCTGGGGCTAAAATGCATTGATACGGCAACCGGAGAATTTTGTGTGCCAAACGTTTAATGCAATAATCGCCATCGAATATTTTAACCGCCGGTGTTACGCTTATCCGCAGCGAAATATATTTAAATTTATCTGAATATCTTCCAAATTCTTTCCACAAAAAGGTATAACTTTGTGCTAGAATTAGCGCAATCTCTTGAGAAGTTTTTAGGAAGCAGGTTTAAAACCCTAGGGTTACGATTGATTTCGGCGGGGTTAAGCCAAAAAACCGTTTCAAAAGTTTATTCAATAACAAATTAATACTTTTGCGTAAGCGATTTGTTTTTAACAAAAAGTTTTATAAAGGAGAAATTTATGAAAGTCTGTCCAAATTGCAAAACGAAATATGATGATAGTGTTGATGTATGCCCGAATGATGGAACCTTACTTGTTGAAGTTCCGGATTCAAATGATGAACCTTCACACGAACTTACGGAAAAACAGCGAGAACAACTCGAACACGAAAAAAAGGTTGAGCGCGAACGAAGAGAAGAAGAGCGAAGAGAACGTGAATTGCAATACGAAGCACAAGAAGCCGCGGATAGCTCCGCTTCCAGCAGTTTTGGAATGGTTATCTTGACCATAATCGGCACACTTGCATTGATCGCCTTCGGAATTTGGCTTGGCACGTCGTTGCTTACGGGCAATTCCGATAATTCCAATCTTGCACAGCCGAGCGATATAAATATTCGGGTCGATGAAACACAGAAAAAAACCGTTGAAACAAAAGAATTACCTGCGCGGGAGGACAAGCAGGACGAAAAAAAGCCCCTGCTCAATGAAAATAAGAGTGTAACGCTTACGGACCCGACAGTTATAAACGCGGAAATAAATGCCGATGTAAATGAATGGCAAGCCGCAGTGGAAACCGCGGATGCAAATGCTTTGAACGATTTATATGCAACGGAAGTAGATTTTTACGGAAACGAAGGCGCGGCAAAATCCGAAATTATTAAGATGCGAAAAAAACTTGCTTCGGAATATGATTCGGTTGATGTTGAAATTTCAAACGTAAAAGTTACCCCGGCAAGTGACGGCGAAACCGCTACCGTTGTTTTTGATCGTACTTGGAAATATCAAGGATCCGATAAAATGGAAAGTGGGAAGGCACAAACCCAGCTTGTATTCAAAAATATTGACGGTAAATGGCAGATTATTAGCGAACGCGATTTGAAGAAATATCCAAACGCGGAATAATTTGCGGTTGTCGTTTATGATGTAACACTAGTTTGTGAAGTTTAACTTTGCTGAAAAAGGGCGGGAAGGTATCGCAATATGTCTTGCGATCTTTTCTCGCCTTTTATTTGAAGTTGTAAACTTCAATCAGGTAGATTGGAATTATGAAACGCTGTCCGCAATGTAACGTTATATACAAAGACGATTCATTAAATTTTTGCATACAAGATGGAACGGTGCTTATTTCAGCTAATGAAATCACAAACGATACCGAACCCGAAACGGTAATATCAAACATCAATCCGAATCGAATACACGTACAGATAAATTCTGCTGAGGAACAAACCGAGGCATTTAAAACCCCGCCCAATTATTTGAATCAACCGGCGCAAGCTTCAAGCAATGATTCGGAAAATAAAGGTAAGCGAAACGCGAAACTCGTATTGTTAGGTTTCGTTGCCGTGCTTTTTGTGGTTGTATTGGGCGGAACTTTAGCGTATTTCCTTTTGAAAAGCCAGCGAAGTGAGGAAGTTATTTCACCCATTGGCAAAAACGACGAAACAGAAACCAATATAGACAGTCGCAAGCCCTCGCCTGCCCCTACGGGTAACAATGCAAAAACAACAAGTCAAGAAGTAAACGCTACATTAGCTCGTTGGAAGAAGGCATTGGAAGCGCGGAATTTAGATGCGGTTATGTCAAATTACGCGAATAACGTAAATTACTATTCTAAGAAAAACGCAACAAAAGCGTTTGTAAGAGCTGACAAGCAAAAAGGTTTTCAGAAGTTTGATTCGGTTCGCACCCAATTTTCAAACATAAGAATAGCCTCAAGTAGTGATGGTAAAACGGCAACAGCGAGCTTTGATAAAGAATTTAAAAATACGGGAATAAACGGAGATTCGAGCGGAAAAGTGATGAGTGAAGTAACTTTCAAGAACGTCGAAGGCAAATGGCTAATTACCGATGAGCGCGATGTAAAGGTATATTATGTCAACAAATAGAGTTTATAAATATCGGCAAGCCACAAACGATGATATTGATGTTGTGCGGGAAATTATTTACGCAGCTCTTCGGGAATTTGGAATCGAGCCTGACCCTAACGGAACCGATTCAGACATTGAAAATATAGAAACAAACTATATCGAAAAGGGTGGAAGGTTTGAAGTAATCATCGATGGTGACGGCAAGGTAATGGGTTGTTGCGGGCTTCTTCCGTTGAATGAGAGCCGAATCGAACTACGGAAAATGTATTTTAAGCCTGAAATTCGTGGAAGTGGAATTGGTAAAGTTACTCTTGAGCGTATGGTTAATTACGCGCGCAACATGCAATATGCGGAAATGTTTCTTGAATCAGCGCAGGTATTGGAACGCGCCGTCAATCTTTATCGGCGTTTCGGTTTTATCGAAACATCAGAAAGACACACACCGCGTTGCGACATTTCCTTTTTGCTAAAATTATAAAATTCTTCTTGACCTATATTCCTAATTAGGCATATATTCATTCTATGAAAATAAAAACATTGCCAAAAGATGCTTTGGAATTGGTGGCAGAACGCTTCAAAGTGCTTTCGGAACCACTTCGTCTGGAGATTTTGAATTCTTTGCAATCCGGCGGAAAAAGCGTAAATGAATTGGCTGGGCTGGTAAATTCGAGCCAGCCAAATGTTTCAAAACATTTAAAATATATGCAAAAAGCCGGTGTCTTAAATCGGGAACAAAACGGAAACACGGTTTATTACACCATTGCGGATGAAAGCATTTTTACTTTGTGTGAGGTGGTTTGCGGATCACTTGAAACCCACCTTTCCGATCGAGCAGAAATGTTTCGGTAGCTTTTTTAAAAAGTTAAAGTTAAGAATTCAAGCGCGAGTTTGGTAGTTGCGGAACAAACCGGATAACGGTTGTTTCACATATTTTGAAGGTTGTGGTTTAGATTGCAAAACCTTTCAATCGAAGTGTATCTAAAGGAGGAAACCAAAATGGGAGAAAAGAAATTTCAAGTTGTAATTGTCGGCGGAGGCACGGCGGGCATTAGTGTTGCTTCGCGTTTGTGTACAAAAGGCTTTGATGTAGCAATAATCGAACCATCTGAGAATCACTTTTATCAGCCTCTTTGGACTCTTGTGGGCGGCGGGATTGTAAGCAAGGAACAAACGAAACGGGATGAAGCCGATTACATTCCACGGAGAGCAAAGTGGATAAAAGCGCGCGTAGATTCATTTGATCCGGAAAATAATTTTGTGACAACCGACGACGGCGAACAAGTTAAATACGAATTTTTGGTTGTTGCGGCGGGAATTCAGCTTGATTGGGGTAAGGTAAAAGGATTGCCGGAGGCAATCGGAAAAAGCGGGGTTTGTTCGAATTATTCGTATCAATATGTTGACAGCACTTGGAAATTCATACGCGAATTTAAAGGCGGCAACGCAATTTTTACGCAACCTTCGACCCCTATAAAATGCGGAGGTGCTCCGCAAAAAATATGCTATTTGGCGGAAGATTATTTCCGTAAAGAAGGAATTCGAGATAAGGCAAACGTGACTTTTATAACGGCGACACCCACAATTTTTACATCGCCACACTACGCTTCTACGCTTACGAAACATTGTGAGGACACCGGCATAAATACAAAATTTAAGCTTGATCTAAAAGAGGTTCGTGCAGAATCAAAGGAAGCCGTTTTTCATCACATGGAAACCGGCGATGAACACATCGAAAAATATGATTTACTTCACGTTACGCCGCCTATGTCCGCACCGGATTTTTTGAAAAAGAGCGGATTAGGAAACGAGGCGGGCTGGGTTGAGGTTGATAAGGAAACTTTGCAGCACGTACGATTCGATAACATTTTTGCGCTTGGAGATTCGAGCAATATTCCCACCTCAAAAACCGGTGCGGCAATTAGAAAACAAGTGCCGGTTTTGGTTTCCAACTTGGTACACCTTTCAAAAAATCAACCGTTGACGGCTAAATATGATGGCTACACATCGTGTCCGCTTGTTACCGGTTATGACAGCTTGATTATGGCTGAATTTGGTTATGATCTCATGCCAAATGAAACCTTTCCAATCGATCAAAACAAAGAACGTTACAGTATGTTTTTGGTTAAGCGGTATCTGCTTCCGCAACTGTATTGGAATGGAATGTTAAAAGGAAGGGCGTAAAAGCAAACGTCCGACAAAACAAAATTAGAACTTGACATGCGCACTATATAACTATATAGTTATGCAAGAAATTACAATTCGGAGAGAAAGAATGAGCGAATGTACGGTGTTAACGTTAAAAAATAAATTAGAGAATGAGGAAATTTTTCTGTTGGATGTGAGGGAGCCGGTTGAGTTCGCAGCCGGCAGAATCGCAGATGCAAAATTAATCCCCTTGGGCGAAGTAGCGAACCGGCATAGTGAAATTGATGAATCGAAGCCGATTTATGTTATATGCCGTTCTGGAAATCGTTCAGGCAAGGCGCAGCAACAGTTGCGCGGTTTGGGGTATGAAAATGTGATAAACGTAAAGGGTGGTTTCAATGCTTGGCAAAATCAAGGGTTTGATTTTGAACAAGATTCTGTCGCCCCTTGGGATTTGGAACGCCAAGTACGCTTTACGGCTGGCTCATTGGTTTTATTCGGGTTTTTGTTAAGTGTTTTGGTAAACCGGTATTTTATTGCTATTTCAGTGTTTGTTGGCGCCGGGCTGGTGTTTTCTGCGCTAACGAACACGTGCGGAATGGGAATGCTTTTGGCAAAAATGCCTTGGAACAGGAGAAATAATACGGTTCACTGCGAAGTTAACGATAACGCCGCGTAGAACCAGAAACGGGAGAGGAGAAAATGAATTTCAAACAATTTTATTTAGGTTGTCTTTCACACGCGTCTTATTACATTGGTTCTGAAGGCGAAGCCGCGATTATTGACCCGCAACGGGATATTCAACAATACTTAGATGAAGCCGAAGCAAGTGGGGAAAAGATTAAATACATCATCGAAACGCATTCACACGCGGATTTTGTGAGCGGGCATATCGAACTGGCGGAAAAAACGGGTGCGGAAATAGTTTTTGGCTCGCGGGCAAATACTGAATTTCCGACTCATAAGGTAAAGGATGGCGACGAACTTTCGGTTGGAAAAATTACGCTTGAATTTTTTGAAACGCCGGGACATACGCCGGAAGGCATTACCGTTCTTGCAAAAGACACGGAAGACCCGAACAAACCCGGAATGCTGTTTACCGGAGACACCTTATTCATCGGCGATGTAGGTCGTCCTGATCTTGTTGGTTCTAAAGGCTTTACAGCTGAACAAATGGGCGCGATGTTGTTCGATTCTCTGCAAGAAAAAATACTGCCGCTTCCGGATGAAACCGTGGTTTATCCCGCGCATGGTGCGGGCAGCCTTTGCGGAAAATCTCTTTCAAAGGAAACATGGGATACGCTAGGGAACCAGCGAGAAACAAATTATGCGCTCAAGCCGATGACGAAAGATGAATTTATAGCGGTTGTTGCCGCGGATCAGCCTGAAGTTCCGGCATATTTTCCTGTTAGCGCATCGCAAAATTTAAAAGGTTCTGTTTCGTTAGATTCGCTTAGCGAACCAAAAGAACTGAGTTCGGAAGAAGTAGCGGAGTTTGACGGCGTTGTTTTAGATGTTCGTACGCGGGTTGAATATGGCGAAGGACATATTCCGAATTCGATAAACATAGGGTTGGAATCACAATTTGCATCGTGGGCTGGCACGCTTATCGCAATCGGAACAAGCATAGCTATTGCGGCGGAATCAAAAGATCAAGTTGATGAAGCCGTTATGCGTCTGGCGCGTGTGGGAATCGAAACCGTAAGCGGATACATCCTCATGGATGTGTTTGATGAGACGGAAAAAGCGGTGTTGCAGGTTCCGGTTGTCGAGGTTTCAATTTTGAATTTGGATGAAATTCAATTGGTTGACGTTCGGAGAGTTCAGGAATACGCAAACGGGCATGCAAAGGGTGCGATAAATATTCCGCTAGATCTTTTGCCGCGTGAAGTTGATAAGCTAAATCCGGATGTTCCAACCTATGTCATTTGCCAAAGCGGGTATCGTTCAAGCATTGGAACAAGCGTTTTGGAAAACGCCGGAATCAAGCAAGTGCTTAACGTAACAGGCGGTACAAACGCTTGGATTGAAGCCGGGCTTGAAACGGAAAAAAGCTCGTCCGCTTGCGCATCATCATCTTAAACACAAAAGGGGCGGCTCTGACCGCCCGTTTTGCCGGCTCGAGGCGCATTTATTGCGTTTAAGGCATTTACTTCTTCCATATCGAAAACAATGCGATTTTGAATTTTCGGTTTAACCGTTAATTGCAAAGAAAAATACAAGATGGAGTATTTTGGATATATTTTAGCGGTGTTAATTGGAGTTTCGCTCGGATTAATAGGTGCAGGTGGCAGCATTCTTACGGTGCCGGTTTTGGTTTACATTCTTCATGTAGATCCGGTGCTATCAACCGCATATTCACTGTTTGTGGTTGGCACAACCGCGCTTGTAGGCGGCGTTCAAAATCTTATTAAAGGCAGAGTTGATTTAAGAACCGCATTGGTTTTTGGCGCACCTTCAATAATAACGGTCTATTTAACGCGCAGGTTTGTGATGACGGCGATTCCGAAAGAAATCACGTTATCCGGGTTTTCAATCGAAAAAGGAACTTTGCTGCTGATACTTTTTGCAATCTTGATGATTGTTACGTCAATAACAATGATCAGGGATAAAGCGGACAAAGCGGCAGAAATTAATCGCGATGGAAAAACACACAATTACGGTTTGATTTTGTTGGAAGGCGTCGTTGTGGGTTTTATAACCGGCTTAATGGGCGCCGGGGGGGGCTTTCTAATAATTCCCGCATTAGTGCTTTTTGCGGGTCTTGAAATGAAAATTGCCGTCGGAACATCGCTTTTCATAATCGCCGCAAAATCCCTCGTGGGTTTTGTTGGTGATGTCCAAACGGGTAGACCGATTGATTGGAATTTTTTGTTGTTGTTTACAGGGTTTTCAATCGCCGGAATATTTATCGGCGTATGGTTGAGCCATTTTGTTGATGGCAGAAAATTAAAAAAGGGTTTCGGCTGGTTTGTTTTGGTGATGGGTCTATATATGGTAATTCGTGAGATTTTATAAGATGAAGGATGTAATTTTTGTAATTGGGTTAGTGGGTTTTTGGCTTTTGTTGCAACTGGTGATACTGCCTCGTTTAGGCTTTAACACGTGAATGCGCGGAGCATGTGACGTCGAGTCTCGACGTAAGAAAGAAAAGAATGTTACGGAAAAGAGCGATTAAATTGCTGAAAGAATGGGGCATATTTCTAATCTTAATGATTGGGATAATTTATCTTTTTGCGCCGCGCAGTTGGTTTCAGTTCGGGGTGAAGCCGTTCGCACAACGTGTGAGTTCTTCCGAAGTTAGATTAAACGGTTACAAGGGTGAGGGCGCTTTTTCACTTGCGGATGCAAAAGGCAAGGTGTTGTTGATTAATTATTGGGCAACGTGGTGTGGTCCTTGCAGATTTGAAACTCCCGGCTTGGTAAATATCAACAACGAATTTAAGAACGAGAATTTTGCGTTGATTGGCGTTACGGTTGATGACGATTTAACAGCGGTACCGAGTTTTATTGGCGAATACGGTATAAATTATCGTATAATGCTACCCGGATTTGATTCAAATGTTAATACGGGCAATATGAAATTGCCGACATCATTTCTCTATGATAAGAACGGAAATCTTGCAAAAAAATACGACGGAATAGTGTTAGAATCAACTCTTAGAAGCGACATTAAAAGCCTTTTGGCGGAATAAAATTTAGGATAGGGTCTCCCCAAAAAACTACCCCCAATTCTTCAAAAGTCCTCATCTTTGTTTAATATAAAATTTACAGGTATATTTTTCTTTTAGAATATTTCGCGCGCAAAATTGTGAGACCGGCTGAATTGTTGTAATGAATGCGTCTAATTGAGCCATCTACATATCGGTTTCAGGCGATTGTTCTGCAATAATTGGAACGAGTTATGAGCAAATTTAAAAGAATCAATTTGATGGTTTTGGACAGTGTGGGAATCGGTGCAATGCCCGATGCCGAAGCTTGGGGTGATTTAGGCGCGGATACGCTGGGTCACATTCTGGCATCACGTAAAGTAAACTTGCCGAACTTAAAGGCTTTGGGACTTGGAAACATTCGCAATTTTGAATCTTTTGAATCCGCATCGGAGCCAATTGGTTCATATGGCAAATGCATTTTGAAATCGAACGGAAAAGATACGACAACCGGACATTGGGAAATGGCGGGAATTATTCTTGAAAAGGCGTTTCCCACGTATCCGAAAGGCTTTCCGGATAGTTTGATTGACGAATTCATAAAGCGAAGTGAGGTTCCCGGTGTGTTGGGAAATGTGCCTGCAAGCGGCACTGAAATCATTAAGGAACTTGGCGAAGAACACGTGGCAACAGGCAAACCGATTGTTTACACATCAGCCGATTCTGTTTTTCAAATAGCTGCGCATGAAGGCGTAATTCCGATAAAACGGCAATACGAAATCTGTGAAATAGCACGCAATCTGCTTGATGGCGAAAACAAGGTCGGACGCGTGATTGCGCGCCCGTTTCTTGGCGAATCTTCCGAAACATTTAGACGCACCGAGAACAGGCACGATTACGCAGTTCCGCCACCAAATGAAAATCTTCTTCCGTTACTTTCGGAAAAAGGGCACGATGTTGTTGCGGTCGGAAAAGTGGCTTCGATTTATGATTCACTTGGGGTTACGGAGGATTTACCGGCGAAAAATAATGATCAATCAATCGATCAAACAATCTTTGCTTTAGCGCAAAATTCGAACGGGCTGATTTTTTCAAATCTTGTGGATTTCGATATGTTGTTTGGTCACCGGCGGGATGTGGAAGGCTACGCGCGTGCGCTTGAACATTTTGATTCGCGGTTACCTGAAATAATGAATGCAATGCGTGAAGATGACCTACTTATAATAACTGCGGATCACGGAAATGACCCCACGTTTCGGGGAACGGATCACACACGGGAATACGCATTGTTGTTGGTGTACGGTAAGAATGCCACGCGCGGTGTTAATTTGGGTACGCGGCAATCGCTTTCAGATATCGGGCAAACAATCGCGGAGAATTTCGATGTGGAAATCGCGGATGGTGTAAGTTTTTTGAATGATGTTTCGCAATAGAATGGTAAGAATCTACGCCAAATCTGCGTCTAGTGCATCTGCAGTTCTTTTTTCAAGGGTAACTTGGTGCTTGTAAAATTTGTTTTCGCAACCGATTGCCACAGGCAGTTTGTCGCCACAATCAAATTTTAGAAATTGAACCGAGCTAATTTTTTCCAAATCATTTTGGCGTTCATCAACCTGTGCAAATGCTTTTGAACCATCTTCAAACTTGAAATAGAGCTGCGCCGGCAAGCCAACCCATAATTTCAATTTTTCCGCGCGTTCGGCTTCATCTTCAATTTCTACCAAAAGCGTGCAACACAGTTCGCCATTTTCCCCGATTAATTCGTTGTAAGTATCCACCTCGTGCTGAATATCAGCTTCTTTTACAAGGCGTTCAACGCGAACCATTTCCAAAATTTGATACCTTACCGTTTCATGGTTTTCAAATAAAAACGTTAAAAATTCGCCAAGATGAACTCGCCGTAGCTCTTTTGCCCGCATGGCAGATGCACGAATTTCCACACGTTGTTCGTCATAAGTTAAATAGTCTAAAATTTCGCTTCGAGCCACCTTTTTCATTGATTCTTTCCTTTTTCCGAAAAACGATAAAATTTGTCAGGCTTCACCATCAAGCTTTTCATCAAATCCATCTTCACGATAAGCACGTGCCAAAATTGTGAGCGGATTTAGTGGCTTTATTCCGGTAAATTGCTGAAATTGTACGGCAGCCAGCGGACATTCGGTAGCCCAAACTTTAGCATCGTTTGATTGTTTCATGCCGTCAAATGCCTTTCTGCCTACCTTTTGCGAGGGTTCAAATCCTTCGACCGTCATTGCATAGGTTCCATCGTGCCCACAGCATTCCATCGTTGTTACAGGCTTAACGCCGGGGATTTTTCTGAGTAAATCGCGTCCTTTGAACCCCACAGCCGATGCGCGCAAATGGCACGGCGCGTGATAAGAAACCTCTGCCCCCGGTGTGGATTTAAAGTTTGTGTTAAATCTTTCTTCGTTTCGAATGCTCCACAGAAATTCGCCGGGGTCCATTGTTGCAGCGGCAACTTTACGTGCACGTTCGCGATCTTCTTCGGCAACCAACGTCGGGTACTCGCGCCGAAGCATCATCGAACAAGTGGGATTTATAGCCAGAACCTTTGAACCGGCTTCAACAAAGGGCAAAAGAATTTCGAGATTTCGCTTCGCCATCTTTTGCAATGTTGTAATGTCACCATGTTCCCATGCAGGCATTCCGCAACAATTTAAACCTTTTGTGCAGGCTGTTTTTACTTCGTTTTTTTCGAGTACCGTTAAAACATCTTTACCAATTTCGGGTTCGTTATTTTGTACGAAGCAGGTTTGAAATAAAACAGCTTCGCCACTTTCCGAAATCTTCCCGTTCTTCTCAGCCCATTTTTCAAAGGTTTCACCCGTAAAATTTGGCAGAAGTTTTTCTCTGTGGATTCCTACGGTTTTTTCCATAACCAGGCGTGAAAGGGAATTCTTATTTGCCTCATTTGCAACAAAAACCGGAAGAATGCGTGCCATTTTCCCCATTTTGTCCGGGTCACCAAGCATCTTGTCTCTGATACTCGCGCCCTTTTCCTTAAATCGAATTGCCTTGTAGCGATGTACCAGCTTTGGAAAATCGAGCTTAAATTCGTGGTGATCTCTTTCCGTATATGGGCAGTTTACTTCGCAAAGTTTGCATTGAAAACATTCATCCATAACCTGTTCGGTTTCAACGGATGTCAGCTTTCTAACATCGCCTTCGTGCCTATCATCAATAAAGCTAAACAGCGAAGGGAACGAATCACAATACTTAAAACACATTCGGCAACCGTGGCAAATTTCAAATGTTCGCTCAATTTCTTTTGCCATGCCGGCTTTATCCCAATACTTTGGTTCATCCGGATCGTATGAAAGCCCATCGCTTGGTTCATATGAAATATTTTGATTGGACATAATTTTAAGTGTTCCGTGTTCGATTTAGTTAAGAAAACGCGACGCCTGAAAGTTTAACTTGTTCCGTTTGCATTAAACTTGCGTGTTTCGACGCCGCGAAAAAGATTCAAGCGAATATGTTTTCTAGCTCACTTCTTCCAAGAACGCCTGAAATCTTCCGGCGTGTGATTTTTCAGCTTTTGCAAGCGTTTCAAACCAATCTGCAATCTCATCAAAACCTTCTTCACGCGCCGCCTTTGCCATGCCCGGATACATGTCTGTATATTCGTGGGTTTCACCGTGAACCGCCGATTTCAAGTTATCAACCGTATCGCCAAACGGTAAATCAGTTGCCGGGTCGCCAACCGCCTTTAAGTAGTCCATATGTCCATGTGCATGTCCGGTTTCACCTTCCGCCGTATCGCGAAAATTTCCCGCAACTTCGGGATAGCCTTCTACATCAGCAATTTTTGCAAAATACAAATATCTGCGATTTGCTTGTGATTCGCCCGCGAATGCATCTTTCAAATTTTGATGAGTTCGTGTTCCTTTTAATTCAGCCATAACATTGTTCTCCTTTGTGTTAGATTTAGAATAATTCTAAGATAAGCCATTTATGGTGGTTAGTCAACCCTTTTACCCTATTTAACTTGTTTAACTCATATTGTATTATTTCCGATATGAAACGCACTTTCCAATTGATTTTAGCGGTATTTTTGTGTGTAAACTTGTACGCGCAAGATTCTGAAAGCTTGGAAGCCTTTAACGACGAGCCCGATAGATTTCGCGGCGTTATTGAAAAATTTCGTGAAGATTTCGGAAGTCTCGATCGGTTTTATACGGCGCGAACTTCCGCTAACCGGCTCGCACGCTTTCGCGAATTTTATGGTAGCTGGCAAACGTGGCTCACACAGCAAGATTTTTCGAAATTGAACCACGATGAAAAGGTTGACTATATTTTGTTTAGAAACTATTTGGAGCATGAACAAATGGAATCCGTTCGCTTTGAGACGCAATTGGATGAAATGAAGCCTTTGCTTCCGTTTATGCAAAGAATCAGCAATTTGGAAGATGAGCGTCGGAAGCTTTTGCCAATCAATCCGGCACAATCTGCGTTAAATCTTAATCGGATAAACGACGAAGTTAAGGTCAAAATTCAAGAAGTAACAGCCGGAAAAATTAAAGTAAAGCGGACAGTTGCTTACAGAGCGGCACGCAATTTGGAAATTCTTCGTACAAATCTAAAAAGCTGGTATCGGTTTTACGAAGGCTACGATCCTGAATTTACTTGGTGGAACTCCGCGCCTTATAAGGCTTTGGTTGAATCGCTTGGCACATATGAAAAGGCAATTTCTGAGAGAATTGTGGGAATTGCGGCGGATGATAAAACCACAATCATCGGTGACCCGATAGGGCGCGAGGCACTAATCGAAGAACTGCAATACGAGATGATTCCCTACACACCTGAGCAGCTTGTGGAAATTGCTGATAAGGAATTTGCTTGGTGCGAAGTGGAAATGAAAAAGGCAGCGCGCGAGATGGGGTTTGGTGATGATTGGAAAAAGGCGCTTGAAAAAGTAAAGAATGATTATGTAGAACCCGGAAAACAGCCCGAATTGATAAGGGATCAAGCCTATGAAGCTATTGAATATGTAGAAAAAAACAACTTGGTTACCGTTGACAAGATTGCGCGTAATTCGTGGCGGATGGAAATGATGTCGCCTGAACGGCAACTTATTTCACCGTTTTTTCTTGGAGGCGAAACTATTCTTGTTTCATATCCAACCGATACGATGACACAAGAACAAAAGATGATGTCGATGCGTGGGAACAACAAGCATTTTACCCGCGCGGTTACGCACCACGAATTAATTCCGGGGCATCATTTACAGGGGTTTATGAGCCGAAGATATCGCCCTTACAGGCAAATTTATTACACACCGTTTTCGGTTGAAGGTTGGGCACTTTATTGGGAATTTCTGCTTTGGGATCGCGGTTTTAACAAAACTCCGGAAGACCGCGTTGGTGCGCTTTTTTGGCGAATGCACCGATGTGCGCGAATAATTTTCAGCTTGAACTTTCATCTTGAGAAAATGACTCCGCAAGAGGCGGTGGATTTCTTGGTTGAACGTGTCGGGCACGAACGTGACAACGCCACGGCGGAAGTTCGTCGTTCATTTATCGGTTCTTACGGACCCCTTTATCAAATGGCGTATATGATGGGCGGGCTACAATTTTATGCACTTCATGAAGAATTGGTTGCGAGCGGAAAGATGACGGATAAACAGTTTCACGATGCAATATTAAAGCAGGGACCAATACCTGTGGAAATGGTGCGCGCAATCTTAACCAATCAACCGTTGACAAAAGATTTCAAAACCGGCTGGCGATACTATCGCGGTTTGTAATTGTGCGAATGTGTTTGATTAGAGCAAACTCGGGTCTTTTACAACACCAATAAACGGTAGATTTCTAAATCTTCCGGCAACGTCTAATCCGTAACCTACCACAAATTCGTTTGGAATTTGGAATCCGCAATAATCAACCTTTAGTTCCTTATTAATGCGTGGTTCGGGTTTATCGAGAAGTGTCGCGATTTTTGTTGAATTGGTGCCGCGTGTTTCAAAAAGTTCAACCAAACGTGTCAGTGTAAGTCCGGTATCGATAATATCTTCAACAATTATGACGTCTTTATCGCGTATGGGCTTCATAAGGTCTTTGATGATTTCAACATCACCCGTAGAAACGGTTCCATCTTTATAACTGGCAACCGCCATAAAATCGATTTCCAAAGGCAAATCAATTGAACGCATCAAATCTGCCATAAACAACGCAGAACCCTTTAAAACCCCCACTAGCACCAAATCTTTTCCTTTATAATCACGCGAAATTTCTGCACCAAGTTCCTTTACGCGCGTTCTAATTTCATCTTCCGTAAACATTACTTCAAGGTTTGGGTTGGAAAATTCCGTAAATTCCGTGGCTGCTTGTGTTTCCATCAGTTGTCTCCGATACTATTTTGGCAATAGTATTCTAAAAAAGATACACGGTGACAAGCCGGAAACAGAAAAAGAACGCACAAAAGAGTTATTTAATGGTAAAACGCGAGAAAATTAGGGCGGTTGTAAAACAAATATTTGAAGGGATGCCAAAGCAGAATTCGCAAAACGTTGAACAGGAAGATTCCGAATTTCCGATTCGCGTAAAAGTAAATTCGCTCAAGGAAAATTCCAATGACGGCTTTGATAGAGATGAATCGGAGCTTAACTTACTTACCGAAAATGATTTACAGGGGCTTGAACGCGGAAAAAGAGTTCGCGTTTCCGGTGGAGTAAAGTTTACGGCTGCGGCGCGTGATTTTATTGAAGCCAACAATATCGAGCTAGTTTACAAAGCATCGCGAAAGCCGGAATTAAAAGTTGCAAGCATCGGGCTCGGATGTGACCACGGCGGTTATGAATACAAGGAAAGATTGAAGGATTATCTTGTGTCAACGGGTGTTAAGGTACGTGATTTCGGTACAAATTCCACCGATTCGGTTGATTACCCCGATTTTGCATTTGCCGTTGCCGATGCCGTTTCAAGTGGACGTGTTGATATAGGTATAATAATTGATGGCGCCGGAATTGGCTCGGCAATGGCAGCCGGGAAAGTGTCCGGTGTGCGCCCCGCGGCTTGCTACAATATCGCGCTTGCGAAAAATTCGCGTGAACACAACGGGGCGAACGTGTTAACGCTTGGCAGCGGGCAAAATTCGTTTGAAGATGTTAAGGAGATTGTGCACGCATTTATCACAACAGAAATTTCTGAACCGCGCCATAAACGTCGTGTGGAAAAAATAGATGCGATAGAACGACAGTTTTTAAAAGGGTAATTTATGTATTGCCTGAGAGAAAAGAGACGATGAATAACGGAAATTACGATGAGATAATTGACCAAATTACTGATTTGGTTATTAAAGAGCTCAATAAAGAAACTTACGGAAGCTATTGCGCTGCGGATGTTGAAAGAATTGTTGATGCGGGCGCGGCACGCATCGGGCTGGTACTTGGTGAAACCGCAACGGCGCATGATTGGGCAAGTTTAATCGATCACACACTTCTTAAGGCGGATGCTTCGGAAAAAGACATCAAAAAACTTTGCGATGAGGCGCGCGAATTTGGATTTGCATCTGTTTGCGTAAATCCGGTGTGGGTGAAGAAATCGGCAGAGTTTTTGAAGGGAAGTGGGGTTCCGGTTTGTACTGTAATAGGTTTTCCGCTGGGTGCTACGCTTGCGGATGTAAAGGCTTATGAAACACGCCGTGCGATATTTAATGGGGCGCGGGAAGTGGATATGGTAATAAATGTGGGCGCGATGAAATCGGGCGATGATTGCACGGTTGAAAACGATATTCGCGCCGTGGCTGCAGCCGCACACGAAAACGGAATTTTGTGCAAAGTGATAATTGAAACCGCTCTTTTAACCGATGATGAAAAGGTGCGAGCGTGTTTGGCGGCAAAAAACGCGGGTGCTGATTTTGTAAAAACTTCGACCGGATTTTCTACCGGTGGCGCAACAGTTCACGATGTAAATCTAATGCGAAGAACCGTTGGTGCAGCGCTTGGCGTTAAAGCTTCAGGCGGGGTTAAGGGAATAGATGACGCACGTGCAATGTTTGAAGCCGGTGCAACAAGAATTGGGGCTTCCGTTGGCGTTAAAATTGCCAAGGAAGCCTCCGGCGTTAAAACAGAATTGGTTGCAGAGGGTTATTAAACTCTATCGTGAAAATTCGAAATTATAATAACCGACGTGCAAATTAAAATCGGAACCCGGTTTTAGAATATCCACATGAACGCGTAACTTGTGTTTTCCCTTTGGAAGCTGAATTTCATCGTAAGGAATAAACATTGAAACGTCGTTAAAAGTGGTTGCATTATATTTTGGAACCGCATCGACATAATTAACCAGCGTACCCGTGCTAGAGCGCATTGTTTTGCCGTTAACCGATTTTCCGTCTGCGGTCTCTATGCCTACCGCAAATTGAATATTTTCACCCATTAGGTTATTTACATCGGTTTTTGTATGAACAACCATTCCCGATTTCCCGTCGCGGGTGACGTTGTAATCAATCCATATTTTGTCGAGCTTAATTGAAGGCGTCGCAGCTGTTTTTGTTTCCGGTTGGGTAAATTCAAAATCATATAGTGTTAGGTGTTTAACCATTTCTCCATCCGGATAAATAATATCGGCGTCAACTTGAAGTCGATGTTTACCGGGTTCGATTTTTATTTCTGAGTAAGGAATAAAAACTGAAATATCGTTAAAAACCGCGTTAACGTATGCCGGGCGCAGTGCCTTGAAGACCGCAAGCTGACCGGCATTATTTTGATATTTTGCCGTCGGAGTTTTAAGCGGGTCTCCATCTTTACGCATTACGCGCATTGTTAATTCAAGATCCTCATTCAGCATGTTTCGCAATGTAAACTTTGTGTGAACGCGCATTCCGCGCATACCATCCTCAGTTACATCATAATTTACCCACGCCTCGCCAAATTCAACAACCGCATTCGGATTGCGACTCGGCGCAGTTGTTGTAGTTCCGGATTTCTTTTTCGCCGCCGCAATTAAAGCGTCACCGGCACCGGCACGGCGCAGTTCGCCTTCAATATCTGTCGTAACTCTAAAGGTTATTCCGCGTTTATTGATTTGTGCGGTAATGAATTCGTTCTTCTCAGCAATTGAAAGACCCCCGCTTCGCGATTGTAAGCCTGTCAGAACTTCTGCCAAACCAAGCGGACCGTTTTGTCCGAATGAATTCAGCGATGTTGAAGTAACGAGCGTCAGCGCTAACACAAAGCAAACAAAATATCTTCGAATCATAATCAATTTCCTTACGTAATGATTGGTTTTTCCTAATTAAACGAGATTTTATCACATTCGGTTCGCCGTTGAAATTTAGGGAAATATCGCAAGCAAACAAAATATAGACGCGTTTTTGAGATTATTTTGCACATCCGTTGGTCGCACAATTCTGATTTTGTTAACAGCTATCGGTAAATATACAGTTCATATCCTTCGATTTGGTTGAAGGCTTTGGCGTAGCCGGTTTAGGTGTTGGTGCCGTCGAGCGCGTGCGAACCGAAGGTTTTGGGGTTGGCTGTCGCACTGTTGTTGAAACGGGTCTTGGGGTAGGTGCTACGGAAACCGTTTTCTTGCCTACCGGTTGAGGTGTGTTGCCGGGTGAAGTATTGGAAACCGTATCAGGCAGCGTATTACTTGAACCGACCTCAGATGAATCTGCATTTGATTCCGAATTTTGCAGGCTTGTAGCATTCGAATTCGAATCAGATTCAACCATTTTATTTGAATTTTCAATAACGTTTGAGTTTGATTCGGTTGAACCGCCGAAGCCGCTGAAACCGCCGAAAAACCATATTCCGGCACCTAACGCGCCGGCAAAAAAGATTAATAAAACGCCGAATATCGGAATCAGCCAAAGAAAATTGAAGCCGCGCTCCTTCTTTTGACGCGGTGCAGATTGTGCGCCCGGAATATTCTGATTTTGTTGCGAAAGCGGCGGATTTTGCGAAAATTGTTTTGGCGCGGCAATAGTTTCAACGCTTCTGGATTCATTTGGCGGTGGAACCGTTTGCCCGCCTGTGTTTGCCGCCACCGTGGATGAAGGGAGATTTATCGGCGGTGCAATGGGGGTGTTTGAAGCCTCCAAAACTTCAGTTTTTAAAGCTGATGCGGGTAAATTTCCGGTGCCTAGGTTCAATAAGGCATCGCGCATTTCTGTTGCAGATGCGAACCGATAGTCCCGTGAAACCTGCATAGATCTCAATAACCAATCTGAAAGTTCGGCAGAAATCGCGGGGTTCAGCTGCGAAGGATTTGTGAGCGGGTCAGGTTTGCCATCCCAAATTTCAACACCGCGCTTAACCGCTTCAACGGGCGGTGTTGCAGTTAAAAGATTATAAAGGGTCGCGCCGAGTGCGTAAATATCACTGCGCGGGTCCGCGTTTTGCTCCAAAATCGCAGTAACTTGTGTTTCGTATTTATGAGCGATTACGGCTAAAAACGTTGGGTCGATTACGCGCAACATTTGTTCAATTGGGGAATAATTTAGTGTTGCGGCGATAAATGTTTGATCGGTGATGGTGTTCTTATTCGCCGTTTCAGTTCCTTTTGCAATACCAAAATCAAGAAGTTTCACCTTCCCGCGCGTATTCAACTTAAGATTTTGCGGCTTTAAATCTCTGTGGATAATCGGCGGGTTTTGATTATGAAGGTAATCCAACCCATCTAATAGCTGGTTTGCCCAATCTACAACGTCCGATACCGGAAACGGCGCTCCACGTTTTTTCAGAAGCGTTGCAAGGTCTTCACCGTCAACAAGCTCCATGACCAAAAACTGACGATCGTTTTCCTGAAAATAGTCCTTTACGTGTGGAAATGTTTCGTGCTTAATTTTTGCAAGTAATTTTGCCTCGCGTTCAAATGCGGCATGCACTAAATCTTGCGCGTTGGTATTGTTCACGTTTGAAAAATCCACGACAATTTCCTTTAGCGCGATTGAGGTATCAAAAACGCTGTCGTGCGCTTCATAAACTGCACCCATTCCGCCCTGTCCCAAAAGGCGTAAAACCTTATATCTATCACGCAAGATTTCTTCCGGAGTTAACATTTCTTCCTTATTCTCACTCTTTGTGGTTAAAGACCTTAACCCGAATTATTACAAAATTTAGATATTTCGGATTAAAATTGTTTTTTCTTAAGAACACAGTTGACGTAAACTTATCGCAAAAGGGCGTAAGGTCGCAACGCGTACGTTAATCTTCTGCAATAATGATGCGCAACGAAATAGAATCATCTGAAATTACACGTGAAAGCGATTATCTAAACCGCTGAAAATTCGTAAAGCGTTCAGTTGATGCGATAGGCAGCACGGCTGCAACATTCGGAATTTACGCCGATCTTCGCCTGAATTCCAATTTACCAAATTTGACGCATTCTTTTGATGATTTTGCCAAGCCGAAAATACCGTGTGATGAACTCACACCAACCTTGTTTGAAGAAATTTCAACGTACAAAATCAGCGTTGTGAATCAAAAGTGCGTCGATAGTCTTCACCGGTTATCATAATCGTTTTACACATCTCATAGAGCCTTGAACGAATTCTGGTGCCGATTCTATCTTCCAGCGTTTCCTCGTTTGCGTCTTTTGGATTGTCGCAGTAATTTGTCGTAAAAATTGTAAGTCTATTATTGTTGTAGCGCGTGTTTATAATGTGCGCCATTGTATCGCGCGCCCAATCGGTCGGTTTTGCGGCACCAATTTCGTCCAACACAAGCACTTCAGCATTTAACACCGGAATAAGCACGGAAAATTCCGATGTTTTGGAAATAGGATTATATGAATCTTGAATTTCCTTAAGTAGCGCACCAAATTCATAAAACAAGCAGGAGAATCCGCGCTCCGTAAGTCCCTTTAGTATAGAAACGCCAAGATGAGTCTTACCAACACCCACATTTCCCATCAACAACAATCCACGTTCAACTGCCGGATAATCTTTTACCAGTTGCCACGCGTAGCCGAAGGCTGCCTGTTGCGATTCATTTGCGGCTTCATAACTTGTGAAATGGCATTTTTCGTATCTTTTCGGCAGTCTCGCGCGATCAATAAGCTTTGTTTGATCGTTTGATTTACGGCAAATACACGTGCGTACGCCGTCTTCAACTCGTTCTAAGCCGGTATCGCTACATAAATCGCATTTGTATGGCGAAATGAATTTCTTTTCTTTTTCTTCTTTTTGCATCGCAACTGCATAAAGAGGGTTAATTTCGACGGATTTTTTCGACATTTCGCACGTTTAATCTGGAATTTTGCCTGACGGCATTGATGATCTTTTTGAAGATTATAGCATCTTGATTTTGAATTTGAATAGCCGCGTGCATCTATTTGCAAAAGAAAATACGTTTCGTGAGTTTTCTTCTTTCGAACCTCGCCGAAGGGTGTTACAACCGAATTTGCTGTGATAAACTAACCACTTTTGATAGTGAGAAACCATTGGAATGAGCATTGTAAAAGCAATTTTGATAAAGTTCGGGCTTGCAAACCTTGAGGCATCAAGGGCGCCGATTTCCGTGTTTCTGCTGGATGATGACGAACGAAGACATCGTTGGTTTCGCAAACGTTTTGCGGGCGATCATTTAGATATTGCAAAGGATGTTGAAGAAGCACGCCGCTTGCTGCAATTAGGTAATTTTGATGCGATTTTTCTCGATCACGATTTGCTTCCGCACCACTACGAATCGAATTCTCATGATGATTTCGACCGCACCGGTTACGCGATTGCGCAGTTCTTGAGCGATAATCCGGAAATTCAGCCTGCCGCTACATTGATTGTGCACACGCGAAATGGTGATGCGGGTTTGAAAATGGTTGAATTGCTGCGTAAAGCTGACAGACAAGTTGAATACGTTGCGTTTCCTATGCTTGATTTAAAGATAAAACATTACTGGAACAAATAAACCCTTAACACTTATTTTAGCTTTCCGTATTTCCGCAAAATCTTCTTTGTTTCGTCAAGTGGAAGCGCATCTGCGCGGTTGCCATCGCGCCCGGTAACCGTTGTTGCCATAAACAACGAATTGTAAATCGCTTCTTCCGTGGCTTCAATTGTCGCAAGAAAAAGCGGCGAAATTTTATCATTTCCAAGTAATTTTGCCGTGTCCGTGTCGGTAGAAAACGCAATCGCGTAATCGCCGCTACCGTTTGTAAAAGCCGAACCCGTGCGCGCTAAGCCTGCCATTGTACGTGCCGCAATTCGCTCTAAATTTCGTGAATCAACCGGTGCATCTGTTGCGACAACGATTATTATCGAGCCATCTGCGTTATCGTTAAGGTCACGCAAATTTGAACTTAATTTTCCGGAAATCGAATCACGAAGATAAAAGTTATTAAGTTCTGTTCCCACGGGCGCGCCATCAATTGAAAGTACGCCGCCGAAATTAGTTTGTACAAGAACGCCGATAGTGTAACCACCCAATTTTTGGGGCAATTTTCTGGATGAAGTACCGATTCCGCCTTTCCAACCAAAAGCCACCGTTCCTGTTCCTGCGCCAATTGCGCCTTCTTCAACTGTTCCGCCTTTTGCCGATTCGATTGCGTGAAAAACATCTTCCCGCGTAATTTCCCTTGCGCGAATGTCGTTAAGGAATCCGTCATTTGTTTCGGCAACAATCGGATTTATCGAACGCACATCTTCGTTGCCGGGAAGCGCAAGCATATAATCCATCAAGAAATCAGCGATTTTTGGCACAGCCAATGTGGAAGTCAAAAGAATAGGTGTTTCGATTTCGCCGAGTTCGCGAACCTGTGTGTAACCCATCAGTTTTCCAAATCCATTTCCGACAAAAATTGCTGCGGGAACTTTTTGTGAGAACATATTTCCCGCGTGCGGCAAGACTGCGGTTACCCCGGTTCTGATATTTTTACCTCGAATAACTGTTGTGTTTCCAACCAAAACGCCCGGAACATCTGTAATGGCGTTGAGTTTTCCGGTGGGTAAAATTCCGGGTTTGATACCCAATTCGCGTGCACGCAAACGTTCGGAATCTTGAGAATTTGCGGAAAGTGCACAAGCCATGAAAATCAAAACACAAACCAAAACGGTATTTATAGACATATGCAACACTTTAGCCCGCATCAATTTCCGGTTCTTGGCTAGTTTCGTTTTCAACGGTTTTCTTGCCGGAAAACAGCTTAAACAAATAAAAAATTACGCCGTGCGAAACGTAAACCAACGCCAACAAAAGCAACGCGTAACGTGAATAAAGCCAAATTAACATTCCAATTGCGCCAAGTAAAAGCACCAGTTGAAAATTATTCTTTCCGGAAGCCGTATTCTTAAAACTGCTATAACGGATTGTGCTTATCATCAAACCACCAAGAATCGGGAGTAAAATCATCATCAGGGTCGCGTAAGATTCCCCGGCAACTTCTCCGTATGTATTTAGCGGTAATGGCGTAAAATGAACGATTGCCGCAAGTAGACCCGCGGCGGGCGGAATTGGTAAACCGACAAAGCTTTTTTTATCAACCTTTGTTTTGCCTTCTTTCAGCACGCGCGGACGTGTTGCCTGAAGATTGAAGCGGGCGAGCCTTAAAACGCCGCACATCAGAAATGTGAACAAAAGTAAAACGCCCAAGTTATGCAAAAATGTGCCTTCGGCGAGAGTTGGCGCGATTCCCCATCCGTACACCAAAACAACCGGAGCTATTCCAAACGTGAGCACATCGGCAAGCGAATCAAGCTGAACCCCAAGTTCTGTTGATGTCTTGGTCATTCGCGCAAGCCTTCCATCAAGCGTATCAAACAATATCGCCAACCCGATTGCTTTTGCGGCGTAATCGAAATAAACAGCAGCGTCTGCGCCATTAATTCCGGCGAGCTGAAAGCCTTTGAGCGATGCAAGCACAGCTAAAAAACCCATCCCGATATTTGCCGCGGTGAAGGATGTTGGAATTAGGTATAGCCCCTTCTTTAGACCCTTGTGTGATTTGGAAGTTTTGTTATCCATAAAATCCGTATTTAAAGCATTTTAGCAATTATTGTTTCGCCTCCGCGAACCCTGTCACCGATTTTTACCAAAACCTCAACGTTTTTCGGCATTAATAAATCGGTTCGGGAGCCAAATTTTATTAGCCCGTAGCGTTCGCCTTTACGCAGTTTGTCGCCAATTTTGCTTCGACAAACTATACGGCGCGCAACTATACCTACTATTTGAGTGCAAACAACCGTCATTTTTTCGCCCTCAATTGTAATCGCATTTCTTTCGTTTGTTTTGCTCGCTTCGTTGCTTGTTGCGGGCGATTTCTTTCCCTTAAAAAGTTTTACGTCAGTTACCTTACCGGAAATGGGCGCACGATTTATGTGAACATCAAGGGGTGATAAAAACACGCTAACAAATTTACCGTCATCGCGATCTTCGATTCTTGTAACCTTTCCATCCGCCGAAGAAACAATAAGATTATCCCCCTCAGGCGTCTCGCGTTGCGGATCACGGAAAAAATAAATCATAAATGCCGTTAAAAGCAAAAATAAGACCGCAAGTACCCAGAAACCAAAAAATGCGAACAATGCCACAAGCAAAAGCGGAACGATTACGAACGGAAAACCTTCTTTAGCCATAAATAATTAGCGACAAAAAAACCTTCTTGTGAAATTCAAAATTGCCGTTTGATTTAGCAATAATACGGTAAAATTCTTTGTTCTGAAAATGAAAAAGCCCGAAGAACGCTCTTCGGGCGAAAAAGGAGGATTGTGTATGACGATCAAAAATTATCGAACAGGGAAATCCTTTGCATAGCTGTAAGCGCACCATGCAGCAACCAAGTGCACTACCCATCCAAGCATTCCCGCTGACCCGATCCAGGAAATACCCGTCAAAACCAGCCAAATGATACCGACTAAAACTCGACCATTATAAATTTGACCGATTCCGGGAACAAGAAAACTCAAAACGCCTGCCAATAAGGGATTTCTCATAATTTTTTAATCTCCGGATATTTAAACGAAATTGCGGAAAAAAGGTTCCCAAAAAACTAAGATTTTTGCTTAACATCAACAATCTTTGCACGAAACAAACGTTTCAGCTTAATAATGCGTGGGTGATTTTCGGCAAATTCGCGTAAGTTTTCCGCTGTGGGGTTTTCCGCAAGACGCGGAATAACATTGGGAATATCTCCATAAGTGCTTAGTTCTTTTGCGATTTCCGCCGCACGGCTGTTGGTAAATTCTGCTGATGCAATCGCCGAACCCGCGGCGGGAGACTCAATCTTTACGCCAAAAAGTTGCTGTACCAATTCACTTGCATTTTCTAAGAGCCGTAAATTGTCGCCTTCCTTTTCCAAACGCGTTTCAAAGTCTTCGTCAAGTTTTGCGTCTTCAATGTGTTTTAAATCTTCGGCAGGAATAGGTTCAAGCCGAACGGGCATTTTTCGTGATTTGTGGGCTTTACGCGCAGCCTGAAAATCACCGTCGGCAAATTTTGCAACATCGCGCTCTTCATCGTTTTCGAGATGTTGTTCTACGTCTTCAAACCGTTGGAACGGCTCCGAAAAAAAACGTTCACCTAAAAAGGCGGGCTCTTCGGGTAAAGTATAATCGCGTTCGATTGTTTGACGCTTTACCGGAAAAGGCGTATCTGTTGGCGCCACAGCCGTTTGGGGGGGGCGTATTTCAGATTTTAGAGTTTTTTTTTCCTGCGAAGTTTGCGTTGGCGCAGATTCCGGAACGTCTATGGAATTCGTATTATTCGAGATTTCTGCAACGCGTTGTGCAAGTTCTTCAAGTTTTGCAAGATTTTGAAATTCGGTAAGTTTTATCAAGCCTATTTCCAGCAAATATCTGGGTTCCGGCGTTTCACGAAGTTTAATCTGCGTTTCGGAAATCGATTTAAAAATTCTAACCAAATCGTTTTCTCGGAAAGGCTCCGCAAGTTTTGCTAATTCTTCACGCGACACAACCGATGAATCAAAAAGTGATTCGCTATCCGGTGCAAGCTTCATAACGGTAAGATCACGAATTAAACCGAGCAAATCACGACAAAAATTACGTAAATCTTGTCCTCGATTTGAAAGATCTTCTATTACGCCTAGAATTTCCGCCGAATTTTGTAAAGAAATTGCCCTTACCGTATTAGAAAGATTTTCCGCACTCGCAATTCCAAGCGCATGCACAACATCTTCTGTTTCAATTCGTTCACCGGAAAAACTAATAACTTGATCGAAATTGCTTTGTGCATCGCGCATTGAGCCATCTCCGGAACGCGCCACCTCACGAATGGCTTCTTCAGAAATATCAATCTTTTCGGCTTTTGCGATTTCTTCCAAACGCGATTGAATTTTTGCAAGCGGAATTGTGCGAAAAGTGAATTGTTGGCAACGTGAAACAATGGTGTCCGGAATTTTATGCAATTCCGTTGTAGCCATGATAAAAACAACACGTTCCGGCGGTTCTTCAAGAGTTTTCAAAAGCGCATTAAAAGAAGAGGTTGAAAGCATATGAACCTCATCAACAATAAACACCTTATACCGATCGCGTGCGGGGTTTATATTTATGCTTTCAAGAATTATTTGTCTGATTTCGTCAACTCCGGTGTGCGAAGCGGCATCAAATTCAAGAACATCAATCGAACGACTTTCAGAAATTTCCAAGCACGAAACACAGGCATCAGGTTTGGTTGTGTCACAGAAATTTACCGTTGGTTCGTTTGATTTATGACAATTTAGCGCTTTTGAAAGAAGTCGTGCAGTGGTTGTTTTGCCGACACCGCGCGCACCGGAAAAAAGATATGCGTGATGCAATCTTTCAAACTCAATTGCATTTCGAAGGGTTTTTGTTATCGAATCTTGCCCGATGACGTCTTCGAATGATTGAGGTCGCCATTTTCTTGCTATTACCTGATAAGCCATTTTGCGTAATGAAAAGCTATCACAAATGTAGCCGGTTGTGAACGCGTTTGGTTACATAATCCGGACACTGCCGAATATATTGGTGCCGGAGACTTAATGCCTACTTTCGTTGATTTAAAATAAGGCGGCTTCAGACTTAACCGCAACACAACTTGTAATTGCTACCGTTGCTCGATTCCTCGCCTAGCGGGTTTCACAACACGAAATTTGTGCGGAGCCTGAAGCCATAAAACTGATGGCGGAAAGGGTGGGATTCGAACCCACGGAACCCGTAAAGGTTCACAGCATTTCCAATGCTGCCAGTTCAACCACTCCTGCACCTTTCCAGCCGAAACATTGCAATTCTTGTTAATCGGAACTAATGGCGGAGAGGGTGGGATTCGAACCCACGGTACCCGTAAAGGCACAACAATTTTCGAGACTGCCCGATTCAACCACTCTCGCACCTCTCCATCGTTAACAATATCTGCGTGGAAATTATTTGTTCTTGCTGCCGCGTTTTTTTCCGAAAAATTCGGTCATCAACTGACCGCATTCCGCGGCTAAAACATTCGCAATAATTTCCATTTGATGATTCAAAGAGCCTGTATCGCAAAGCGAAAATTTTGAACGCACGGCGCCAAAACGTTTATCGTCCGCGCCAAAAACCAGCTTTGCAATTCGTGCGTTTAGCAGTGCGCCCGCGCACATTACGCAAGGTTCAATGGTCGTATAAAGCGTCATTTCAGTCAACCGATAGTTATCAACTTTTTCGCACGCACGCCTTATTGCAAGCACTTCTGCATGGGCGGTTGGGTCATTTAGCTCTATACTTCGGTT
>JBKEBT010000057.1:0-29230 GCA_047973305.1 Pyrinomonadaceae bacterium | reverse complement strand
TCTTAAATCCTGCTGCTTCAACTGAAATCTTATAAATTCCCGGGGCTACATTCGGTGCGGAAAATTCGCCCGCTGAGTTTGTTGTAACAGTACGTACCACAAGATCGCCCTTTGCTTGATCCGCAATCCTCACATTTGCACCAGGCACTACAGCTCCTGTTGAATCAGTTACTGTTCCTACAATGGACCCCGTGATCTCCTGACCGGAAACAGAAAAAACAAAAATTCCTGCTAACATCAATAAACCAATCGTTTTTCCAATTCGATTCATATAATTCTCTCCCTTATTGCACCATTTTCCATAAGCCATCTCTATAGTTTTGGATATTTATCCATAGTTTCGTTATATCATTAACCTCAGAACGCCCCATAATTTCTGCTAACTCATTAATTTTACGATTGTTATAGGGAATTTGTGCTTATTGCAAAAGATGCCTAAATTCTACATTCTAAATGGAATTGCAAATATCATTCCGAAATTTACGATTTCATTGATTTTTATGAATATTTTCGGAATATCCAAAGTCGATTTAAATATTGCGAATTGAAGGCGGTCTGAAGAGACAGCCGGGACTTTCGAAAAGTGCTACGTTCCATCCCAAAACTTAGTGGAAGGTGAAGCGGTTTGTTTTCTTCATCGTTGATATAAACAGTATGGGAGAACACTTATTTTTTTTCGGGTCAAAAAAAGGACGACAGAAACAAATGCTTCTGCCGTCCGATGAATGGACGAGTCAATATAGACTCCTAGCGTTTTATCTAATTACCAGAAAAGTTTAATTCCAAACTGCATCGTACGCGGATCACGGGTACTAGTAACGCGTCCAAACGTCGAAGATGTATTATTTGTGCTTAAACCTCTAAAGTTGGTTGTGTTGAAAACATTAAAGCTTTCCGCGCGAAGCTGAAGTCTGATTGATTCACCAAAGCGGAAAGTTTTCATAAGTGTTAAATCAACACGTTTTGTCGAAGGTCCGTTTACAACACCGCGAGGCGCTGTGCCCGGAGCATTTACGATATCCGTCGCAGTTGACGCGGGTTTTGTGCTAAAGCACGCGGTGTTAAACCAACTATCAACAGTATGTGCCGCACCCGCATTCGGGTCACACAACAAATCAGGACGTCCTCCGGCAACCAAAGCAGGAATAAATCCAAGACCTGCCGGATCATAGCTAGACGTTGTAACCGTAAACGGCAATCCGGATTGATAAGTCGCAATTCCGGAAATTTGCCAACCGCCTAAAACGGCGCCGGTAAATCCTTCTTGCTTACGGAAGAAAGGCAGCATATATGACCAGTTACCGGTCAAAACCTGTCTTCTATCAAGCTGCGCACGCCCATAATCACTGTTTAAGTCATACGAGTTTTGCGGTGCAGTCGATCGGTCAGTTTGGTTATTCGTAAGGTTTTTGCCCCACGTATAAGCAATTTTCACGAATGAACTATCTTTCATCTGATATCGGAACGAACTTTGTAATGAATGATAATTCGAACTGAACTGCGGTGTAATCATATTAATCGAACGCCACCCGCGATAGGGTCTTATTTGATCCAAAATACGGGATTGCGTTGAAGAGAAAAACCCTGTACCGGGTGTTAAACAATCAGCGGTTGCCGTGGTTGAATTACCCACCGCGCACTGTGTTGACACTGCCACACCGGGTTTTACTTCATTTAGCTCATACGAGCCGATTAGATGAACGCCCCGCGAACCGTAATATCCAACGGTAAACAATGCATTCTTAAATAGTTGATGCTGAACATCCAACGACCAATGTAATGCATAAGGGGTTTCCCAATCAGGTTGGATTGCGCGCAAACTTGCAGCCGCGGTTGAAGCCGCAAGTGTACAATTGCCCCCCGGAACCGGATCTGACATATTAACACCTGAAACGCTACACGTCTGTTGATACGGCGGGTTATAACCAATCATTTGCAACAACGTACCGTTTAGAACTTGGTCATGATACATTCCGAAACCTGTTCTAACTACGGTAGTTCCCTTTTCAAAGGGATCCCACGCCAAACCAACACGCGGCGCAAAATCCGTCTTCGGTGCATCCATTACAAACTTACCCCAAGGTGATTCGTCAGGCGTGCAATAAAAATTTGCAGGTCCTGTTTGATAGTTTTGAGTGTTTGCAATCAAACCATTACAAAAGTTTGTTCCCGTGGCGTAAACTCGGTTCCCCGCACCCGTAACAAGCGGCGCCGCCGATTGTTGAAACAAATCAGGAACAAAGTTTGTAAGTCGTCCGTTTTTATCCCACGGCGAACCAAAGAATGAATACCTTACGCCATAATAGAGCGTTAGATTTCGGCGCACGCGAAATTCATCTTGCGCATACCATTCAAACGTTTTTTGCCTCAAATCGGCGGTATAGTCATAACTTGCCTGCGTAAATGAAACATTTGTTCCCATCAAAAAGTTTGCAAATGCCTGCAAATTTGTATTAGTCGTTCCTGTTACGCCGGGTGCAAGAAGTGTTGAGGTTGCACCGGGTGTAAGAAAGCCCGAATAAATTCCTTCGTTACTTCCCGCCAGTGCATTTTCGTTTTTGCGATATAGCGAATAAACCAGCCCGCTTTTGATGGTGTGGTTGCCAACCAACCACGAAACATTTCCCTTCCAGTTTTGCTTCCAAGAGAAGTTGTCGTATGGACCAAAACCCGAAATATTGCTGAAACCGTTTCCGCTGATTGTTGGTGCGCGGTCACGCTGCACGTCGTAAGGCAGGTTTGGATAAATGTTTGAGTTTGAAAGCGAAATCAGTCCCACGTTGTGGCTTAGGATTGCACCATATCCGTATGTGTAGCCGGCATCAACAATCACATTGGATGTCGGAACCCAGTTAAATGCAAAAGTATGCGTTTTGCCGGGTGAATCTGTGTTTGTTGTTGAAACATAAGGAATTCCACCTCCGCCCGAAAATAATCCATTCGGGTCAACCGTCGGAATTGTATCGTTTTGGAAGCGATAATACATCGACATCTTGTCATTTATGGATGTATCAAGCTTGAGTACTTCCTGTCTGAATTTTGCATCATATTGTGTTGGAAATAATAAACCGTACGTTCCATTATTAGGCTCAGGAATTCCGGAATAAATCGAATTCAGATATTGCTGCGAAACCGAGTTAATCGGCGTCATCGATGAAAGCGGCGTTCCCGCCGGAAGCACTTTGGAACACGTGGTGCCGGTTGCCTGCAAACAAATATTAACCGGAAAAACGCCACCTTTTATGGCATTCGTCGGAACCGTTGAACTCAATGTTGGGTAGCGAATATCGCGTCTGAATTCCTGTGAAAAGAAGAAGAATGTACGTGGAATCTTTGCAAATGTGCTTGCACCCGGGTCAACTTCCCCAAGTCTAAGAAAATAAACGGGTCCGCCAACGTTCCAACCATAATTGTTGTATCTAAAGGGTGAACGCTTCGCCTTTCCATCCGAATCATAACCGTTCGGAGCCGTCTGATTCGCGAAATAGCTATTGGCGTTGAAAACTTCGTTACGAACAAATTCATAAAAAGTACCATGAAACTTGTTTCCGCCCGAACGTGTTACAACATTGACCTGTCCGCCGCCGCTTCTTCCGGATTCTGCCGGGTAAAGCGCGGTAAGAACCTTAAATTCGCCGATGGAATCAAGGCTCGGATATGCCTGAATCGTTAAGTTTGATCCGCGATCCGTTACGTCAGCGCCATCAACAGTAAAAGTGTTCGAACTACTTCGCGCGCCGTTAACCGAAATGCTTACAACATTTGCCTGTCCATCAGGGTTAACGGTTCCAACATAAACCTGATCGGAAAGATCGTTTGTTACACCGGTTGAAAGCGTTACTAGCTGTACAAAATTTCGGTTGTTTACCGAAAGTTCGCGAACTTGTTCACCGCTAATGATTGAGCCACTCGTTGCCGATACCAAATCGACCGCAACCGGATCAGCTTCTACCGTTACTTCTTCCGTAACTTCGCCGGGCTCCATGCTAAAATCAACCGTTCTTCGGGCACCCAAATCCAGCTTAACTCCGGTTTTGGCAACACGCTTAAATCCGTTTCCTTCCACTGTAATTCGGTATGTTCCTACCGGAAGGTTTGGCGCTACAAATTCGCCGTCACCGTTAGTTACGGTCGTACGAATAATCAAATCTCCTTTCGATTCATCAGCAATTGAAACATTTGCGCCCGGAATAACCGCTCCGGATGTATCTCTTACCGTTCCCAAAATCGATCCGGTGGTCTCCTGTGCATTTATCGCGCCGATCATCAGAACAGCTGAGATTCCAAACGCACAAAAAATTCCTTTTATCAATCTCATGATTCTTCTCCTCTTAAAATTTTTGAAATTTGCCATAAGAATTCTTTAGATTTATGGAGAAATCTCCAAATTTTCGTTATGGCAATAATTACAGGATTAATTTGCCTGCACGCTAAAGCGAATAGGAACAATAATTTATGAATATTGAAAACATTTTAAACTCATTCACTTGCGATTTCTGTCGCTAGTAAAGCAAATTTAATGCCCGAACTTTTTTGAAGGTTTGAAGTTCGGAATTGTAGGATTTCACAATATTTTCAGCTGATGTTGCGGACGCAATCATCTTTTGAACTGATTTGTTCACAAGTAATCTAAGATATTTTTCGTATTGCCACTGACCTGGATAAAGAACGCGCAATGAATTTGCAATCGAAAACCCAGTCAAGACGGGATCGAAGGATTCCCGATCGGTTATAACAAAATTTACGCCGCCTAAATTCTCGTCTTTAAAGACTGAAGCGTTTGGTTTGAACCTGATTGGAACAAAACGAATTCCCGGTAATCCCTTTGAATTGAGATCGGCGGAAAGCTTTCGCCCATCTAACCACGGCGCACCGATTACCTCGAAAGGCGTATCCGTTCCCCTGCCTACGCTCAAATTCGTTGTTTCAAGCAATCCGATTCCGGGATATAGCGTCGCTTCCGTCAACGAACGCATGTTTGGTGATGGGTTTACCCACGTCTGCCCCGTTTCGTCAAACCACATTTCCCGCTTCCAGCCCTGCATTTTTACAACGTTAAGTTTTGCGCCGATTTTATTTTGTGAATTCATAAACGTCGCAAGCTCACCGGTTGTCATTCCGTGTCTTACCGGAAGAACATCAGGCGCGATAAACGACAACATATCGCTATCAGCCAACGGTCCTTCGACTTCCACTCCGTTAATCGGATTTGGTCTGTCCAGCACAAACACCCTTAAATCAGCTTTCGAGGCTTCTTCCAAAACAGCACGCAACGTCGATATATAAGTGTAGAAGCGCGCGCCTACGTCTTGAATGTCAAAAACGATTGCATCTAAATCCTTTAATTGTTCGGGCTTTGGTCTTCGAGTTTCGCCATAGAGCGAAAAAACCGTTAGCCCTGTTCTTTTATCAACCGTATCAACGATATTTTCTTGATCTAGCTCGCCACGAATCCCATGTTCCGGAGAAAAGAGTGCTTTCAGCTTTACGTTTTTTGCGTTGTGCAGCACGTCAATTGTCGCATTTCCCTGCAAATCACGCCCCGTATGGTTGGTTACAAGTCCGATTCGCAATCCGCTCAACGCCGTAAAACCTTCTTTTTCCAGTACATCAATTCCGTTTAGAACCGTTACCGGCTTTCTTAATGCAATTCCGTTCGTTTTATCTTTTTTTTTAACTTCCGCCAATCGTGCTTTAAATTTGGCAAGTTCGCCTGCAACCGTTGCATAATACTTGGCTTCGAAATCGCTCACTTGTTTTGCGGTAACATCAATTACCGAAGATGCAACCACGGTTGCAATCGCACCACGTACATCTCCCACGCTTCCCTTTCCATCTGGATGCACGCGATTCGACAAAAACACGACATACGTTTGCGAAACAGGATCAATCCAAAAACTAGTGCCGGTAAACCCTGTATGTCCGAACGAACCCAACGGATAGAGTTCACCACGATTCGAAGAGAAACCCGTATCAATATCCCAGCCTAACCCCCTTGTTTCACCTGCATCAGAAACTACAAACGGCTTCGTCATCAAGGCAACGGTTGCATCGGACATCACGCGGTATCCGTTTAATATGCCGCCGTTTAATATCATTTGACAAAACCTTGCAAGATCATCAGCATCGGAAAATACACCGGCGTGCCCGGCAACACCTTCCATTCTGAAAGACGTTGGATCGTGAACGAGCCCACGCAAAACCGAATCAGCCTGCTCGGTAGAACCCGTGTAGGATTCACCAAGATACGATTGTTGTCCACGAAAATATTCTGTGGGTGCAATTTTTCTTATTGATTCGGCGGTTTGCTCGGTCGGATCCCAAAGCGTCTGATTTTCAAATCGCAAATTGTTTGGATCAAACCGATAAAATTGCGTCTCCGGCATTCTCAAATCGTTTGAACGCGCAAGTAGAATATCGGCTTGATCAATCCTTGTTACCCTTTCGATTATTTCACCCAAAATTTCGTAATTTATATCGGAGTAAACAAACTTCGTTCCTCGCGGGTTTATCAACTTTTCGCTTTTCAGTGCGTTAATCAGTCCCGCGCGTCCCTGCCACTTAATCCCCAGGTCAAAATCGGGTCTGTAACCGGAAATATGAGTAAGAAGTTCTTGCACCGTAACTTTTCGCGCTTCCGGATCCTCGATTTCGGGTATATATCTTTCGATTCGATCATTGAGCCTAACCTTCCCCCGTTCAATCAATTCCATGACCGATGTTGCCGTAGAAACTATTTTTGTAAGTGAAGCAAGGTCAAAAACCGTATCCGGCGTCATTTTTTCAACGGTTGGAACCAACGAACGATTTCCATACGCTTTCTTAAATACAACCTTCCCTTTTCGCCCGACTAATACCACCGCACCCGGAAACATCTTTTCAGCAAGTGATTTTTCAACGAGCGTATCTATTTGACGAAGCTTTGCCGACGACATTTGAACTGATTCCGGCGAAGCAAACGGTAACCGCTGGGCAACAGTCGAAACCGAAAACCCGATGGATATAAAAGTGATTGCGATAAATAATTTCGAAAAGTTTTTCATAAGAATTTTCTATTGTCGGTAAATTTGCTGTAAGCAATTTAACCTAAAGCAACGGAGTTTTTAAATTGCACTTTTATATTTAGAGACAACTTATTGCGGTAAAACGCATAATACTTTTCGGCAAAAACAATTGGTTTTGGCATTCGGCAATGCAATACTTCTTACACAAACCGCGAATTTGCGCAACGATGCTGCAAAACTTGTTTCAGCGTAAATAATTGTAAACACGATATTTATGCTGATTTATCGACTGTCCGTATCGAGGATATTAATTAATCAAATTGACCGAGTAATCAATTCGCGATAAAAATTACTAATCAATTTTTACAAATATCCATCAGAATCTTATTGATTAAATGCAAACTCTTGATTTAGTAATAATCTTCGGCTATTTGATTGGTGTAACGCTTTTTGGCGTTTACTTTTCAAAGAATCAGGAAACCACGGACGATTATTTTGTGGGCGATAGAAATGTTCCGTGGTGGGCTATCGCGGCTTCGATTGTCGCGACCGAAACTTCGACAATCACGTTTATTTCAGTACCCGGAATCGCGTTTGCCAAGGGCGGAAATTTTCAGTTTTTGCAGTTGGTGATGGGATATATGCTCGGACGCATCGTGATTTCGATATTCTTTATACCGCTTTACTTCAAAGGTGATTTACAAACGGTTTATCAGTTGCTTGGCGAACGGTTCGGAAACAGCGTAAAAATGCTGGCATCAGGCTTGTTTGTAATAATGCGCAACATAGCTGATGGAATTCGCCTTCTTCTTACCGCAATTGTTTTAGCAGCCGTTTACGTAGCATTTCAACCAAACGCCAATTCTGCAACCGTGATTGTAGTTTCGATTATTTTGCTTGGCGCGATAATGATTATCTTCACGTATTTTGGCGGAATGGAAGCCGTAATTTGGGTTGAGGTTGTTCAACTCGGAATTTACATCGGTGGTGCTATTGCCGCGGCTTATGTAATTTTGAGTCAAATTGATGGCGGAATGGCTTCGGTAATTTCAATTGGCGAGCAATATCACAAGTTTTCGCTATTCGATTTTTCCTTTGATTTAACAAAGACATTTACGTTTTGGGCTGGCTTAATTGGCGGGTGTTTCTTGACTATGTCTACACACGGCACCGATCAATATTTGGTTCAGCGCTATTTGTGTACAGATAAGCCAAACCGCGCGTCGCTCGCACTCCTGTCCTCGGGAGCGGTTGTGTTTGCGCAGTTCGTAGGCTTTTTATTTATCGGTGTTTTGTTGTTTGTGTTTTATCATCCTTACACTTCGTCTGAATACTCACAGGCGGGTGTCGCCGGTTCCGGCATTCCGCCGACTTTTCCGTTTGCACGCGGTGATGAAGTTTTTCCGGATTTTATTACACAGCATATGCCTTCCGGAATTAGCGGTTTGGTTGTTGCGGCGATTTTTGCGGCTGCCCTTTCTTCATCGTTAAATTCCATTGCCGCCACATTTGTAAACGATTTATACAAACCCTTTAAGCCAAAGGCAGATGACCGAAGCCTTTTGAAACTTTCACATTGGCTCACGCTCGGGTTCGGAATTGTTCAAATAGGCGTCGCCATTTTTTGTATGACATTTCAGCGTTCTGCGCTGGATTTGGCTTTGTCAATCGCGTCATTATTCAACGGACCTGTTCTTGGTGTTTTTTTGGTCGGCACATTTCTACCTAAGGTTCGCGAACGCGTTGCGCTTATTTCGATGATTATCAGCTGTGTTGTGATGTTTGTGGTTAGATTCTTCACACCGCTTGCGTGGACGTGGTATGTGCTTTTAGGAAGTATGGTTGTATTGTTTGCGGCGTTTATTCTTTCGAAATTTATTGATGAAGAAAATAATTCCGCAGCCATCGAAGAAGCGTAAAAACGAATCAATCTTAAATAGAACAGATGATGAAACAATTCTTAACTTTATTGATAACAACAATTGCATTTGCGGGAGCAATAAGCGCGCAAACACGGTTTCGCCCTTCGGAAAAAGACTACAAGAATGCAGATAAGCTTTTAAAGACGATGTCTCTCGATGAAAAAATCGGGCAAATGGTTCATATCGGAATAAATGCCGAATTTATGAACCAAGACAGTTACGAATTTAAACGTCTGCAAAGTCAGGTGGCTGACCTTAAAATAGGCGGAATCGTGGTGTTTGCCGGCGGCGTTTATGAAACAACGCATCTTTTAAACCGTATGCAGGCAACCGCAAAATATCCGCTGTTAATTTCTTCGGATTTTGAAACGGGCGTGGGAATGCGTTTTTCGGAAACGGTGAATTTTCCTTGGAATATGGCAGTCGGTGCGACTGGAAACCCCGAATATGCCCGCAGAATCGGTGAAATCACTGCGCGTGAAGCTCGCGCGCTAGGCATTCAACAGGTTTTTGCGCCGGTGGTTGATGTAAATAACAACTCAGATAACCCGGTTATAAATGTGCGAAGCTTTGGCGAAGATCCTAAGGCGGTTGGCGAATTTGGTTCGGCATTTTCAGAAGGGCTTCAAAGCGCAAATATTCTTGCAACCGCTAAACACTTTCCGGGACACGGCGATACCGCCGTTGATTCGCATCGCGGCTTGCCGGTCATTAACCTTTCGCGTTCACGGCTCGAAACGGTTGAATTTGCACCGTTTCGCGATACAATCCGCAACGGAGTGGGTTCGGTTATGATTTCACATATATCCATGCCGCAACTCGATCCTGAAAAGGTACAGCCATTAAAAACTTCGGTAACGCCGGAATACACCGAATCGGAGGTGATAACCGACGGAACTACGGTTCCGGCTACGATGTCTAAACCAATTGTTACCGGAATCTTAAAAGATGAAATGGGCTTCGACGGTCTTATAGTTACAGACGCGATGGACATGAGCGGGCTTACATTGTATTTCAATTACGAAGAAGCCGGCGCGCGTGCGGTTATCGCCGGAAACGATGTATTACTTAAGACTTCCAGACCCGAAGCAACAATCAACGGAATAAGGAAAGCCGTTGCAGAGGGCAGAATAACCGAAGAACGCATAAACGAATCGGCGCGAAAAATAGTAGCTTGGAAATATAAACTCGGGTTGTTTAAGAACCGAATTACGCCGTTAGACCGAATCGATCAAATTGTTTCAAACAAGGAAACGCGCGATCTTTCAAATCAAGTTGCGGAAAAAGCCATAACCTTGGTTGAATCTGATGGCGCAACTTTGCCGCTGAAATCAGGCACAAGCGTGGCTTTGATTTGCGTCACAAACTCGCGCGACATTGATTTTGTCGGACGCTTTTTTGCCGGCGCGCTTTCAAGACGCGGATTGAAAGTTAACCGCATCGCGCTGGACGATCGCTCAACGCCCGAAGAAATTCAGAGCGCAATAGATGCGGCGCACAAAGCTGATGTAACCGTCGCCGGACTCTTTGGACGCGTTCGAAGCGGCGCAAAAAACAGTGTCGGAATTCCGGATGCGGGGGCAAAAGTTTTGGATACAATATTGGCGGAAGAAAAACCGGTAATTTCCGTGGCGTTCGGAAACCCCTATTTGATTTTGAACTTCCCCACAATGAAAAACTACATTGTTGCTTACGGTGATATGTATTCGCTTCAAGAAGCGACCGCCAACAAGATAACGGGCGGAAGCAATTTTACCGGCAAACTTCCAATTACGATTGGAAAATATCCGCGCGGAACCGGGCTTTAATCTTTAAAAAAAAGAATCGCAAAAACAATTGCGATTCTTTTTAATCTCTAGTTCTAACCTTGGCTTTATTTTGAACTTGCAAGATATTTTTGTTCGCGCTCTTCAAAATTTTCACGACAAATTTTTGAAAATTCTTGCGCAATCGGTGAATAATATCCTCCTCGCAAACGCGCCAAACCTAAATTCCATTTAATTTCCGCGCCTTCAATCCACCAAGACGCAATTTTACCGGCTCTCACGTCTTCTGCGGCTCCTTTAGCCCCTGCAATACCAACACCCATGTTGTTTTCCACCATTTTGTTTATCGCTTCTTGCCTTGAAAGCTCCATCGCAATTGTCGGTGTCAAACTCAATTCGTCAAAAAAGTCATCCACCATTCTGCGCGTATTTCCGCCCTTTTCACCCAAAATCAATGTTTCGCCCGCCAAGCGTGCCGCGCTTATATATTTTTCTTTCGCAAGCGGGTGTGATGGATGCGCAATCGCAATAACTTCATCACTGTAAAGCAATTCCGTTTGAATATTCGGTGTATCGATTGGCAGCGAAACAAATGCAATATCGGTTTCACCGTGCAGAATTTTTTCGACAAGCGCGCTGCTTGTGCCCGAGTTAACCGAAATTTCGGAATTTGGGAACTTCTTCTTTAGTTCTTCCAAAATATTTGGAAGCTGTTCGGTTGCAAACATCGCTGAAGCTGAGCCAATTCTAAGTCTTCCGTGTTCCGCGCCTGCTATTTCCGCAAGTTCTTCCAACGCAATATCGTGTTCGCGCAAAATTCTTCTCGCCCGTTCAAGCAATCTATCGCCCGCCTCGGTAAGCAAAACTCTTCGCGGAGTGCGGGTAAAGAGTGGTAAGCCAACCTCTTCTTCCAGCTGACGAATCTGCATCGAAACCGCTGCTTGCGTTACGTTTACACGTTTTGCACCTGCCGTAAACGTCTTCTCTTCAGAAATTGCGATAAATGCTTTAATTTGCTTAATTTCCATATTTGTTTGTATTACGTTTCCGCACAATTCGAATGAAAAGTCGTGAAAAATCCGTTAAATTAACTATAAATTTTAATTAGCAGAGTTTATCGCATCTATAAGAGCTTTTAAAGCGAAATATTACATATCCATAAGATTTGCTTACAGTAAATTGTGTTAAACTTAAGTTTTTAAATGGTTAAACGCATAAAAAAAGCTCAGCGCCGAAGTGATCAAGACAAGTTGTTTCTTGGCGTTGATGGCGGTGGTACAAAGACAAAAGTCGTTTTAATGGACATCAATCATCAAATTGTAGCCACGGGATTGGGTGGTCCTTCAAACCCTTTGCGCGTAGGTGTAGATGCGGCGGTTGACAACATAATGCATGCGTTTGTTGATGCAAGCGACAAAAGCAAGCGGATGGTTCTGGATGTAGCGACCGGCGTATTTGGCTTGGCAGGCGTTCGCCGGCAAGATATTCGTGACCGCGTTCGCGAAAGACTGATTCGCGAATTGCGAACAAATAGAGTAACGGTTGTTCCGGATGCCGAAATAGCTTGGTTTGCTTCTACACGCGGTGCAGCGGGCGTTGTAGTAATTTCCGGTACCGGTTCAATTTGTTACGGGAAAGATTCTGATGGAAATGCGGCTGTCGCAGGTGGTTGGGGACCCATCGCAGGCGATGAAGGAAGCGGCATAAACATCTCAAAAAATGCTCTTCGCGCAATAGCAAAAGCATCAGACGGCAGAGCGCCCGAAACAAGATTGGCTGAGGTAGCATCAGATTATTTTCGCGCTTCAAACCCTGAAGATCTAATTGTTGCGATTGCTTCGCCTCAAATGGATAACAAACGCCTCGCAGGTTTTGCACGTAGCGTTATAGAAATAGCAAAGCAAGGTGATGACATTGCAATGGAAATTGTTTCCGTAGCAGGTTATGAACTTGGGCTTGCCGCAAGCGCGGTTATTAGAAAATTAGGACTTACAAACCAAAAAATTCCGGTGGGTATGGTTGGAAGCATTTTCAAAGCCGGTGAAATTTTAAAGGCGCCGATGCTTGAAATCGTAAATGCTACCGCGCCAAAGGCTTATCTAAAAGAACCGGAGCTTGAACCCGCACAGGCGGCTGCCGAATTGGCATACATCGAATATATAGATCGGTAATAATTAAATATGAACATCGCGAAAACCGAAGAACAAAATCAAAATACGCTGGAAATCGATCGCGCTTCAGTTGAGCAAGCGATTCGTTTGATAAACGACGAAGATAAAACGGTGGCTTTTGCGGTTGAAAAAGCCATTCCTGAAATTACAAAAGTAACAGAAAATGTCGTTGAAAATATACGCGCGGGCGGAAGGCTTTTTTATATCGGCACCGGTACAAGCGGAAGGCTCGGCGTGCTTGATTCAACGGAAATCCCGCCCACATTTGGAGTTTCACCGGAAATGATTCAGGGGGTAATTGCCGGCGGTTACGATGCACTTCACAAGGCGGTTGAGGCATCGGAAGATGATTTTGAAGCTTCAAGAATCGATTTGCTTGCACGTGGTTTTACAAAAGATGATTGTCTTATAGGAATTGCCGCTTCTGGAAATACGCCATATACGGTCGGCGCGGTTGAATTTGCGCGTGGCATAGGTTGTTTTACGGGGGCAATCACATGTAATCCCGAATCAAAATTGACCGCGGCGGCGGAAGTTGCGATTGTGGTTGAAACCGGTGCAGAGGCACTTACGGGTTCAACGCGTATGAAAGCCGGAACTGCGCAAAAGCTTGTATTAAATTTGATTTCTACTGTTACGATGATAAAGCTCGGATATGTAAAAGGAAATCGTATGACAAATCTAAAGCCTTCAAATACAAAATTGAAAGATAGAAGCTTACGGATCTTGGCAAACGAAACCGGACTTCCACTTGAAAGAGCGGCTATTCTCTTAAACCGTGCAAACGGAGATTTGCGCCTTGCCCTGGTGGTTGCGGAAACCAATGCGGAAATGAAGATTGCCGAAAAGGCACTGCAAGATGCTGAGTTTCGAATTGAAGATGCGATTAAATCCATAACGCTTACTTCTAAAATTTAGGTATAATCACAAAATTATGAATTGCGTAACAAGAAGAATCCTGATTCCATTGTCATTTCTGTTGATTCTTTCAATCACTGCGTTTTCACAGACCTATAACAAGGATCTCGCGCGCGAATCTGCCTTTTCTGATTCGATAACGGGTGCAAAAATCACGCGAGCCGACATAAAACCCGGCGCAGGAAAGTTGAAAATGACGCTGAACGTTCCGGCATTTACGTTGGCACTTTGGCAAAATGATGCGCTGATTTCAACATATCCCGTCGGCGTTGGTATGAAGGAATATCCTATTTTTATTGGTAAAAGGGATTTCTCCGAAATAATCTATAATCCCCCTTGGATTCCACCGGATTCAGATTGGGTAAAACCGGAAATGCGCGGAAAAATAATTAAGCCTGATGACCCCGGAAATCCGCTTGGTAAGGTAAAATTCCCTCTCGGTCTTGGTTACCTGCTACACCAAGCAAAAGGAAAGCAAGATTTGGGTAGCCTGGTTTCGCACGGTTGCGTTCGTGTTATGTTGAACGATCTTTACGATTTAACCGATAAATATATTGCAGCATATAGCTTAGATGTCTTGCCAAAAAGCCTTGAGACAGCAAAATCCACAAAGAAAACATTTGTAATAACAATTCCAAAAGCCACACCTATTGAAGTTACATACGATACAGCGGTAGTAAGAGGCGGTGAACTTTTGATATTTCCCGATATTTACGGTTATAAACCTAACACAAAAAGCGAGGTTCTTAACGAATTAAGACTCAACAAGATTTCGACCGCGAAAATCAATGATGCGGCTTTGGAAAAACTCGTTAAAAAAGCAAAAGGTAAAACGAAGGTTGTAATTTCCGTAAAGAATCTAAAAATGGGAAAGTTAAACCTTGCAAAAACGTTGCCGGTTTTACGCCCGCGTTAAACTAAGGCTTCGGAGCATATTCCCAATGCCAAGGTTCGTAGAAATACGGATAAAACCCGAACCTTGAAGCGTTCTTGACAAGCCATTTATATGCCCACGTTTCGGTTTGAATTGAACGATTTTCGTCCTTTGTTGAAACCGGTTCACCGCCGACAAAAATATCAAGCGCTCTTCCCGTAAAATGCGGGCTTCGCACCGCGATTTGTGCCCTTCCCGCCCCCGGTGATTTTTCGCGCAAGCTTCGTTGGTATTCCGGCGAACGATATGACGAAATAATCTTAAGAAACGAATCATCGTTTGCAGGATTTCCCGGAACAAATTTGACATTTGCGCCATCCGCTTTTGCGGCAACAACCATCTCGGAATATGCCCGAAACGCTTCAGAATCGACCTTTCTTAACTCAATCGGACGCGTTGAATCCCAAAAGTTCTCAATCGAAGCAGTTAGCAAAGAATTTTCGTTTGCTTCATAAACCGGACGAATTCTTTGTGATTGCCAAAACACTATGAAGCTCATCAACGTTGGTTCATCAATAACCCCAGTTTCGGGAAGTGAATTGGCTTCCTGCCAAGCCATAACTTCTTCAGCAAATTCACGCGTATCAATCGCGGGTTCGGTATGCAAAGTGTTTGCAATCAAATATTTATAAAGATACCACCCTCGTTGGGATTTTGAACCATAGTTCCACACAAGCGTATAAGCCATACGCACATTTTCACGTTCGGGTGAATTCTCAGGTTGCGCCGACGCATTCAAAATTCCGAAGGAAACCGAAACAAAAATAACGGTTAAAAATAGGATTATCTCTCGTTTGATTGATTTCATTACTGTGCTTTTTTGAAGCCTTTATGATGACGATTGCAAACATAACGTTCGCTGCGATTAGTTATGCTTATGATATTTGCCAAAACTAAAAGCATACGGTTTAATATCCAAATGACAAAACCTTGGTGCATAGAAAATTTTATCGAAATACAAGATGGCGCACTATCCATCGACGGAAAATCTGCCACAGAGCTCGCCAATGAATTTGGAACGCCCCTATTTGTATTTAGTGAAGAACGCATCGATTACAATATCCGACAAATTTCTTCAATTGCCGAAGTAATTAATTGTAAATTAAAGGTTTGCTATGCCTCGAAGGCAAATTCGTTGCAAGGAATTCTTCGCGCCGTGAAACGTGCGGGCAGCGATGTTGAAGTAAATTCCGGAGGCGAACTTTTTATGGCGTTGAACGCCGGTTTTTCCGGCGAACAAATAATTTTTAACGGAACCTCAAAAACGGAAGATGAAATTCAAGAGGCGATAGAGGCAGAAATTTTCGCAATTCAAGCGGATTCGGTTTACGAAGTTGAGAGAATTTTGCGCGTTGCAAACGGAATGCGAAAACGCGCGAATGTTTCGTTACGCATGGTTCCCGAAGTAAAAAGCGAAACGTTACATGGGTTGCAAACCGCGCTGCGTACGTCAAAATTTGGCATGATGCCGGATGACGCGCGCGAAACTTACGTAAAGTATGGTAAGGAAGAATATTTAAATCTTTGTGGTGTTCATCTTCACATCGGCTCGCAAAATCCAAGTTCGGAACCATATTCCGAAGCCTTAATTGCCTTGTTCGATTGCATCGCGATGATATTCGAAGAATCGGGAATCAAGGTTGAACATGCGAACTTGGGCGGGGGTTTTCCGGTAAATTATCTTCGTGATTCTTCGAATACAGAAAATTTGGATGCCAACCAGCGCTCGCTTATAGCAACAAACCTTGTGCCGAGCGAAATTATGGCGGCAGCTTGGCAAAGCCTTACCACCCACGCGGAAAAATCCGGATACAGCCATCTTTTGGAGAATTTTACGCTTCTTTTGGAACCCGGAAGAAGTATCATTTCGGACACCGGCGCATTGCTTTCACGTATTCAAAATAAGAAACTACGACCGATTTCCGTTAACGGCGATGACACATTATCAGGCGTGGAAACTTGGCTTTTGACCGATGCAGGGTTTAACCTGTTGCTTTCAATGGAATTATATAAATGGTATTACCAAATGATTTCCGCCGATCGCGCCGAAGAGCCGCACGAAACAAAGTATAAAGTTGCCGGACCTTTATGCGATGGCGGGGACGTTTATTTTGATATTGAAGGCGAACAAAAACTTCCGGATCATCGTCTATTACCTGAAAATGTTGAAGTCGGCGAAATTTTCGCGCTGCTAAATGCAGGTGCCTACACAACTTCACAAATGTTTCCCTACAATGGGCAAAAACTGCCGGCTGTGATTTTGATAAGAAACGATGGAAGTATTGAGTTGGTTAGAAAGAAGGATTCGTACGAAGATCTCTTATTGAATCAACTTTGATAAATTTACCAATCCGAAGTTCGAAGCACGGTTTTAAGATCGACTTTTTCGCTTTCGTTTAGTGTGTAACCACTGCGTTGATAAGCGCTTGCGAGTTTCCCAAGCACGCGCGCCCGTGCTCCCAACCCCTTGATTTCACCCACAAGTTCGATTGTTTTCGCCCCGTAAAACCGTACATTTTCCGAGCCGTCCAAAATATTCACACGAACAATTATTTCCGGCAGAATCTCCGCACAAAACAACGGCTGGTCAATTCCATCAATAACTTGAAGCACCTTGTTAAATTCGGCTTTTGCTTCTTCGGGGCGACCGCTTCCCGCAAACACTTCCGCGATATTTACACGCGTGCGAACTTCCGCCGTTTCCTCTTCGAATAAAGTCAACACCTCTTGCATTGAGTCTGGTTCGGAATTCTTTGCCGCAACAACGCCACAATGCGTCCATATTGCATCGCGCGCTTCCATATCCGGAATTGTGTCTGCAATATCGAGCGCACGCGCAATATCGCCAAAATTTGCAAATTCCTGCGCAATCATTTGATGTGTTCGCAAGCGAGCCGCCGTATCACGTACTTCCGAAGCAGGCTGGCTTTCTAATACCAACAGCGCTTCATTTAACGCCTCACGCGCCTCTTCTTCATCTTCTTCGGTGCGGAAAATTCGGGCAAACCCAAGCAAACAATTGGCGATTTCGTTTTTATCTTTTACAAGATCGAGTGTGCGATCAGCCAAATCAATCGAACCGGCATGCAAAAAGCCTATTGCTACCGAAACAAGATGTGAATCACGCGAGGCATTTTGCACGTTGTTTGCAAAATCGCGCGCCTGTGCGTAAATCGCAATAGATTTTCCGGATTCGCCTATTTCCGCATAAATCGTTCCGATTTCACACAGCGCAAAAATCTTTTCTTCGTCAAAATCCAATTCGTCCGCAAGGCTTGCGGCTTCTTCAAGCGCCTTTAAGGCTTCATCCTTCAACCCGTTCTTATAAAAAATTCTTGCAACTTCACGCAATGTACGAATTCGAACAACCGGAAATTCAATTTCACGTGCGGTGTTTAACGAATTTTCAATTTTGCCGGAAAACGCCTGCGATATTGAAATCGCCGAAATTGCTTCTGCAGGATGTTCCAACGAACCCGCAATCTCTTTTGCCTTGGCGATTTCGGTGCGGTTTGCCAACGCAAATGCGATTGATTCACGCGCGGTGTTTCGAGCGGAATGTTCATCGATTGCATCGACCAATTGAAAAGCGTATTCGTCATCCTTCAGTTCCGCGCATTTGGCAACAATTCGCGTCAACTGTCGATCGCGTACAAACGGATCTTCGATTGAATCAGCCAAGTCAGCCGCAGTATCCATATCGCCACGCTCCAAAAAGAGAGCGATGATGAACTCTAAAGCCTCGGTTTTTTCGTCGCGCCCGCCAACGCGTTCTGCAACGTAAACAGCTGCAAGCAACAAATCTTCACATGCCTCGTCAATTGTGTTTGGAATCATACAAAAACTCTCTTAAACGAATCCGGATGCCAATCAGCAAGATTTTCCGTAACGACTTCGGCACCTGCATTGAGCAATTTTTCCCGCGAAACGGTACCCGCAAAACCCAAGACATGTAACCCGGCACCGAGCGCGGATTGCACACCGGGTGGCGAATCTTCAATCGCTACGCACTGTCCGTGCGTTAGCGCTGCTTTTCCGGCGCGCGTTCTCGCCGCATCTACATCTTTAAACCCCAATTTATAGCACTCAGGATTCGGCTTGTATGTTGAAAGATCCGATGAAGTGATTACTGCCGAAAATGCTTTGTTTAAGCCGGTTTCGTTTAACACAAATTCTACCTCAGCCCGGCGCGCCATACTTACCAAACCAAGCGTAAATTCTGATTCCATTCGGTGAATCATATCCGAAACGCCATCAAACAGCGGAATTCCTTCAGACACAATTTTCTTCCATTCTGCGGTTTTGGCTTCCAAGATAGAATCAACCTTGTTTGTAGGAAGTTCTTTCTCGTAAACTTCAAAAATTGCCGAAAGAAACGCACGGTCGTTCATCCCCAAACACTGAAGATATTTTTCTTCGGTTAAATCGATACCTTCCGGTTTTAAAACCTCTCGATATGCCGCCATATGAATTGGTTCATCGTTTATTATTACGCCGTTAAAATCGAATAAAAGTGCTTTTATCATAGTGTTGAATTTGCTTGTTATTCTAATATTACGGCGATTTACGGGCAACCAAGAAAGAAGGGCAATGCCAAATCGCAGTGCCCATTTTTTCGTTAATTTAACCCCAAATGCTATTTTTCAACCGATTTCTTAACGTCTTCAAGCGTTTTGCTGCATGTCTTCCCCATCTCTGCCTTTTGCTCTTCTGTCATGTCTTTCACGCCTTCACGCAATTTGTCGAGTATCATATTTTTATAGAACAAAAGCACAACACGCCCGGCTATGGAACCCTCAATTTCTTCCGTATTGTCATTAACATATGTTGCGAGCTCATCACATTCCGGAATTCCCAACTCAATTTTTTCACCTGAAGGTGGTTGTTCTTTTGCTGATTCCGTATCTGCCGTCTCACCGGAGCCCGTTTCCTTTTGCTGCGAAGTCTTCTTCGAATCATCTGAACTGCCTGAACCCACAAATCTTCCAATTCCACAACCCATGCCAACAAACAACAACATAATCAACACCAAAATCAAGGTCGAAAATTTCTTCATAATTAATCCTCAAACATCTATAAAATATTAAACAGTCAATGGACGGCGCTTCTCTTATGGTTTTGCAATGAACATATTTCCCTTACCCAAAATCCCGCTTGAATCAAAGGCGCGTTTTAGCTCAATCATTTCGTTTATGTAGCGTTCGCCATACATCACATAAAGATAGCGTGCTTTTAACTTTCCAATTCCGTGTTCTGCCGAAACCGTTCCACCCAACATTACGGCATGGGCGATAAATCTTCCGTAAAGATGTCGCGCTCGTGTCATTTCTTCATCATCTTTCGGAAGCATATTGGCGTGAAGATGATTATCGCCTATGTGCCCAAAAATAACATAATCTAGCCCGCTTTCATTTAGCTTGTCAAAATAGAACTTCAAAAACGCGTCAAAATTTTTGTCCGGAACCGCCATATCGGTGCCGATCTTTCGCTGTCCGTTTCGCACAACGCGTTCATTTACCGCAACAGGAAGCGCATGTCTGAATTCGCGCATTCGCTGAAGATCACTTTCATCTACGGCAAACCAACTTTTCTCAACCGCGGCATTATGTTTTTCAAGCAACTCGTTCCAAGCTTCAAATACGTCTTCATCGCTTTCTGAATCACAATCTTGTTCAAAAAATATCGCACCGCTCATTCCCGCCGGAGTTTCGGGATACTTCGAGCCAATAAATTCAAGTGAATTTTTGTCGAAGAATTCGAGCGAAGTGGCGTTAATCGTTCCTCTTCCCTCTTCACGAGTTTTGAAAGTAAGATTTCTTGCATCCCGAACGAATCCGAGCAAATCAGACATATTTACAAAAAAAACTGTTCCGCTAAAGAAGCCTTCCGGTTTTTCTAGCAATGCAAGTTCCGCCTCAACAATCACACCCAAAACCCCTTCAGACCCGATAAATAGATCAATTAAATCAATGTTTTTGGCACTCATAAACCCGGCAACGTCTTTTCTGACGGCGGGTGAAACGTATGACGGAATTTTCGCGATTAGTTCGTTGCCGCTTTCGGTAACGGCAACGATTTTTCCCGCATCGGCAAACACTTCACCCCGATTTATCGCAAGAATTTCTCCGTTTGCCAGCACCACCCTTAGACGATTTACAAAATTTCGTGTTGCGCCATATTTAAAGCTCCGCGCGCCACTCGCATTGGTTGCAATCGTACCGCCAATCTGGCAGCTCCATTCGGTGGGATCGGGAGGATAAAACAAACCTTGGCTTTTAGCCGCAATTTGTAGATCCCTTAAAACCACACCCGCCCCAACTGTTGCCCGCTTTTGCTCCTTATCAATTTCAAGCTTTGTTAACTTTTCAGTCGAAATCACAATACCTTCAAACGGAACCGCACCGCCGACCGTACCGGTACGCGCACCGCTGAAAGTAACTGCTATGCCGTCGTTTTCGGCTTCTTTCAAAATCTGCGAAATATCTTCAACCGTTTCCGGAAGGTAAACTTTTTCGGCATTTCCCCCGGGCAAATTGCTTGCATCGGAAAGATAATCTTGCAACTCATCAGTTTCTGTTTTTATCTGCATTTCTTTGAATTAGGTAATATCTTACGCGGTTCTTAAAACTTAACTTAGTTCCAACTGGCGTTCCTTCAAATACTTCACTTTATCGCGAATTTCCGCGGCGCGTTCGAATTTCATATCCTTTGCCGCCTCGCGCATATCGTGTTCAAGCGAAAAGATCATTTCTTGCAACTGCTTTGGCGAATATTCTTCGTATTTTTCGAGCTCAAGCGGCACCTTGAAATAATCTGCCTCATAAGCCGTAACCAACGTTGCTTCAACCGGTTTAACTATTGTTTTTGGCGTAATACCGTGTTCGACGTTATATTCTTCCTGAATCGCACGCCTACGTTTGGTTTCATCAATTGCGATTTTCATCGATTTCGTGATTTTGTCCGCATATAAAATTGAAATACCTTCCGCATTTCGTGCCGCCCGTCCAATTGTTTGGATCAATGAGCGTTCCGAACGCAGGAACCCTTCCTTGTCCGCATCCAAGATCGCAACCAACGAAACTTCAGGCAAATCCAACCCCTCACGCAAAAGATTTATTCCCACCAGCACATCAAATTCGCCTTTGCGTAAATCGCGTAAAACCTTTATGCGCTCAAGCGTGTGAATATCGGAATGCAAATAGTTTACTTTTACACCCACTTCGCTAAAGTATTCCGCCAGATTTTCAGCCATTTTTTTTGTAAGCGTGGTAACCAAAACGCGCTCATTGCGTTCCGCACGCTTGCGACATTCTTCAAGCAAATCATCAATTTGCCCTTTAACCGGACGAACTTCTATTTGCGGATCCAACAAGCCCGTTGGTCGAATTATTTGTTCTACAACTTCGCCCTCTGTTTTTGTCAGCTCATAATCTCCCGGCGTTGCCGACACATAAATTGTTTGCCCGATTCGTTCTTCAAACTCACCAAAATTAAGTGGTCTGTTATCCTTTGCGCTTGGCAAGCGAAAACCGTGTTCGACGAGTGTCCCTTTTCTGGATTGATCACCCTTAAACATTCCTCCAATTTGCGGCACGGTTTGATGTGATTCATCAATGACCATAATCGCATCCGGAGGGAGATAATCAAGCAGGGTTGGCGGTGGCTCACCCGGCTTCTTCCCTGTTAAATGCCGCGAATAGTTTTCCACTCCGTGGCAGTAACCCATCTCTTTCATCATCTCAAGGTCATACATCGTACGTTGGTGAAGTCTTTGCGCTTCAACCAACTTCCCTTCCTTGATGAGCTGTTCTTCCCATTCAACCAATTCCGCCTTTATCGTTTCAACCGCACGCGAAATTGTTGTCTTCGACATAACATAGTGCGTTTTAGGATAGATGGGAACGCGCGACTTATAGGTTTCCAGAACTTCGCCAAGTAACGGATCGATTGCAAAAACTCCTTCGACCTCATCCCCCCAAAACTCTATGCGATAAGCCGTATCTTGATAACTCGGAAACACTTCCACAATATCACCGCGCACCCGAAAATTTCCGCGCTCAAATTGCACATTCGTACGCTCATATTGCATTTCCACAAGTTTGCGTATAAAACTTTCGCGATCAAGTTGCATACCCGTTTCGATAAACTGCAACATTCCGAAATATGCATCGGGATCACCGAGACCGTATATACACGAAACACTTGAAACTACAATTACGTCTCTACGCTCAAACAATGCACGCGTTGCGCTCAAGCGAAGGCGATCGATTTCTTCATTTATTGTTGCTTCCTTTTCGATATAAATATCTGCCGCAGGTACATAAGCTTCGGGCTGATAATAATCATAGTAAGAAACAAAATATTCTACGGCGTTGTTGGGAAAATAACTCTTAAACTCTTGATATAACTGGGCTGCAAGCGTTTTGTTATGCGCAAGCACGAGCGTTGGGCGCTGAGTTTCATCTATTACGTTTGCTATTGTAAAGGTCTTTCCGCTTCCAGTAATGCCAAGTAGCACTTGGCTTTCTGTGTTTTCGTTTAAACCGGAGACAAGTTGTTTAATCGCTTCCGGTTGATCGCCGGTGGGTTTGTGGTTTGAAACTAATTTAAATCTCATCGAAAATTATTTTGGCTACGAAGTAAATAATACTCCGTAGCCAAACTTGTTTCCAATGTCCGAAGGCGTTAAGCCGGTACCGTGTCAAAACTCTTGATCACTTCGGTTACTGCGTTACTGAGATCTTCGGGTAAAGAATTTCTTTCCACATAATTGTAAAGCGTTTGAAGCGTGTCCGGGTGTTTTACAACCTTCAAACAATGAAGCAATGCAAGCTTTACCATTTTGTTTCGCTGGTTGTGCATCACGTCAAAAATCTCTTTTGTTTCGCCCGCATTTATTAAAAGCGCCACTAAAGCAAATGCCTCGTAAGCATAGCCGGGATCTTCATGTACAAGCCTGTCGATTGAACGATCTACCAATTCGCTTTCTATTGCCGCGCGCGCCGCGCGGACAATTCGAAATTCATCGCCACATGAGGCAAGCCGTGTCCATGAATCGGCGCGATTGAAACCTAAACGAAATAGTGCGCGTGCGGCAGATGCGCGAACTTCGCGCGTTGGATCTGCACACGCCAGCAAAAGAGATTCAAAAACCGATTCGTGATCGAAATCAGCCAATGCAGTGACGGCTTCTGAACGAATATGAGATGAAACATCGTACAATGCCAGTTCATTTAAGGCTACAATTGCATTTCGGTTCTTAAATCTTGCTAAAATTCGAACCGCAAGTGCCCTTACTTCTTCATCCTCTTCATATTCATCATGTGCTTGTTCGATGGCGCTTAACAAGCCATCATCGTTAGAAAGTGGTAGCTGGTTAAACTCTCCCGGATCACGTAAATCCGTTATTTTGCTGATTGGCAATGAATCAAATTCCCTGCGTTCAGCAACACGCCTGCGTTCGCGCTTTTCATAATCTGAAATGCCATTTTTCGCTGAACTTTTGCTTGTGCCGTTTTCGCCTTCGTTGGCTTTCTTCTTTCGTGTAGCGTTTTTGAACCATTCCAGTTCAGCATGCAAATCAACTGCGTCAGTTTCAGCCAACGCCGCCTTTTCATCGCTTTTTCGCTTTTCTTCCTTGGCTTTTTCTTCCTTTTTTGATTTGTATAACCACCCAATGGCAGCCACCAAACCAATTACTAATAAAAGTATCAATATGTAGTAAAGCGTGTTGTCTTCCTGCGGAACTTCGGCAGCCGGTTGCGAACCGGGCACAGCCCTCTTGGGTATCTGCGAAAACACCTGAACGGCTTGAACTGTTACGGCAAGCAACGTAAACAATAATCTATTTTTCGTTATCGCGGTTATGGTTTGCATTTATTCGTGTTGTTTCAATACGTCAAAAAATGAAGAATTGCGAGCGAGATTTCAGGGGGCGCTAGCTAAATACTTGGTCGGCACATATAGCACCAATAACCATTATGCACAAAATGCGTACAAAAGTGAAGTATTTTTTCCAACGCTGTTTAACACGTGAAATGTGTTGATGATTTTAAAAGGATAAATTGAAAAACCAAGTGATTCATATTATCTTAAATTTCACAATTCAAACGCATATAAATAACTAATGGATTCAAAAACGGTCGAAGCTACCGAAATACAAGGGTTAGAGTGCATCCATCGTGGCAAGGTGCGCGATGTATATAAAATCGACGAATCAAAACTGCTTTTGGTCGCCACTGATCGAATTTCGGCATTCGACTGTGTAATGCCGAATCAGATTCCGCGAAAGGGTGAAGTGCTAACGCAGCTTGCGGCGTTTTGGTTTGATAAATTTTCGGAAATAACCCCAAATCATTTAATTACAACGGTAACTACATTGATGCCGGAAGCTGTTTGTGCCGATCGAAGCCTGAGCGGACGTTCATCTTTGGTAAAAAGAACCACACCGTTTCCGGTTGAATGCATAGTTCGTGGCTATCTTGAAGGTTCGGGTTGGAATGACTACCAAAAAACCGGCGGAGTTTGCGGACACGCCTTACCTAGTGGTTTGCAACAGTGCGCAAAACTTCCCACGCCAATCTTTACGCCCGCTACCAAGGCTGAAAGTGGGCACGATGAAAATATTGACGAAGCTGAATTTATCGCGATTTTGGGTGAAGAAACTGCGCAAGAGCTAAAAAGAATATCGCTAAAAGTTTATGATGTTGCAACGAAATTTGCGGAATCTCGCGGAATAATCATCGCGGATACAAAATTTGAATTTGGTACTGATTCGTTCGGAAATATCCTTTTGATAGACGAAGTTCTAACACCCGATTCATCCCGCTTTTGGTCAACCGAGAATTACAGCCCGGGCAAACCACAAGCTTCTTTTGATAAACAATTTGTCCGGGAATATCTTGAAACTTTGGATTGGGATAAAACGCCGCCCGCACCTGAATTGCCGCAGGAGATCGTTGATGCAACAACCTCTAGATATTTAGAGGCTTATAAACTACTGACAGGGCGAGACTTATAAGAATCTATGAAACTTCGGAAACAAATGGAAGAACTGATCGAAGGAATGCTCGACGGGCAAATTCTCTTAAATGAAGCAAAAAATGAATTTGAAAAAGTTTTTATCGAAAAAGCATTAAAACGCAACAAAAATCGTATCTCAAAAACGGCTGATGAGATCGGCATTCATAGAAACACACTTTCAAAAAGAGTCTCTTCGTATCAAACGAGAAATTTAAAGCGTAGGGTGCAAAACTCTAAGTAAAAATTTGAAAACGATATACTCATGAAGGATTGTTTTCTTAAATTAAAATGAAAAAATCAATCGCATTGCACATCTTTCTCTTCACTAACCATTTGAGGTTTTCCGTTCTGATCTATTTTAAACCGTCGGAAATTTAGATAAAGAATTTCTTTGTCATCAAAGTGATTTTGTATCTCACTAAAATCGATTTGATAATAGTTAAGTTCTCCGCCCTTATCCCAAAAGATCAATCGCGGGTTATCAGACAAACTCCAAAAAGTAGCTGATTTTTTATTTATCTCAATAAACCATTCACGAAAATTAGATGCAATTCCTGTTGAACCCACTATGTATCCATTTAGTAAAAGTGCTTTTTTACTTTTGTACTTGAGTTCATAAGTCTTCGGTTGTTCATGATTTTCCCCTATTTCTAACCATTCTTTAAGTTCTGAAGAAATGCTACCATCATCCGCGCTAAAAGTTTTTCGCTTCACAAGTTTGCTGTGTGTTGTTATTTCACTTTTTATCTTTTTTAACAAATATTCTTCGCAAAACTTCCCATTGACCTTGATGATTTTGCTGGGCGACTTTTGCACTGGAACTGTTTCATTATTCTCTGGAGTTTCATCAGGTTCGGGCGGCGTAGGTGGAGTCGCCGGTAATAAAACCTCTGCCGGTGTCTCTTTCACCACAGGCGGTGGTGTTTTGCTTACTTTCAGAAGCTTATCAGGCTCGATTGCCGAACAGCCACAAAAGACTAAGCACAATAAAATTATAGTCAATACGCGCACTTTCAAACCTCACCATTCCATTTGTTTGCACCTGAAGCTTTCATCCAGTCACTTGTTAGCTTCATAAATAACGTTTGTCCCTCTGCTGCGGTCGACTCAAATTTATAATCAAACTTACTGCTGCCGGATTTAAGGCTCCCCATTTTCCAAATGTCGTGAGATGTTGATGTGAAATCAAAGCCTGTCAAATAATACTGCTTGTAAGCATTTTTTCCTTGAATTTTAAAATCTTTGCCTTGCCAAAAATATGCACCATTTGTAATGTCACTTTTCGGATTAGCAAGTGCTATCGCAATTGCTCAATGCACATCTCGTCTCTTTTTTATCAGCAACTGGACCTATCTCATTATAATATCTGCGTTCTCTAACTCCATAAACTCCGTAGCCTCTTCTGTCGGTGACTTGAGAAATCAAATCAGTATTATCAGCGTTTGCTCTATTTCTAAGCACATTTATGATTCCATAAGATTCCCGGAAACTTCCCATACTTTCATTGTAAACAGCATTTGCAAGCTTATAAAATTCGGCGACAGTAAGATGTAGATTCGTCCACGCTGTTTTATACGTATAAAGACTCCGGTCATATTCAGGAAGGTTGTTATTGTCCCGCATCTCTTTGAAACGCTTCACACTTCTTGTCGGTGCGGTGAAAACCTAATCGTTGCCATCGGCTATCTTAGTTATCTCACCCGTTTCGTAATCTACAAAATCGGTTAGTGCTTCAAAAGGATTGTTTTGTATGAGAATTATCATCAGTTAGGTCTCCTTTTATTGAGGTGTTTTATTCAGACCCATTATTCTTTGATGTTCGGATTATAGCATAAAACGAAAAGACTTCCGCATTTTTTTTTCGCTATGATTTGCGAGAGACTCATCAGTTACTGAGTTAAGTGTTTTATATCAAGCTAGTTCTAAAATTTTCACGTCATCGCCTAATTTTACTACTCCCCCAAAATTTTCCGCTACAAGATTTTGTCCGAATAAAACATCGTTTCTGCCTAAGCCGAATTCTTCAAATGCATCAGGAATTACATCTCTTGACCTTCTGTAAGTCGCAAGTGTTTTTAAGGGTTCTTTTACGTCGGAAATTCCGGTTTTCTGATCGATCGTTGTGATCACACATCTCGCGCAGGGTTTTGTAACACGAAAAACTGTATTGCCGATATTGATCTTTTTCCATTTATCTTCTGCGAAAGCTTCTGAACCGGAGACAACGATATTAGGACGAAAACGATTCATCGGAATTCGCTTTTCGAGCTTTGAGTTCAAATCTGCAAGCGAATTTTCGCCGATCAGCAAAAGTGGATAGCCGTCTGCAAAACTAACAATTTCATCGCCACGATTAAATCTTTCGTTGATTTGCCGACGGGTTTGGAGAGGCATTTGGACTAATTTGCATTTCGTTTCTAAAACTTCGGAAAACCACTCGTTTGTTTCATCTTTTGCAACAATTGCTTCGCAGAGACTCCGCCAAATTCTAACCTTTACCAAATTAGTTTTTTCAAATTGCTTTTGAATCTTTAACTTTCCAAAACCATCTGCCGAAACTTCCAAACTCTCACCTAAATCTTTAGTCTCAATAACCACCATTTTTGAAAATTCTCTCTGAGTGATGAAATCATTGTTTGCATCAACGATCATAAAACGACGATCATTTTGTAAGCCTTTTTCCTCGACAATTGAGCTTTTTACGGAAATTCCGCTTAAAGATTTGATTGGATATATGTTAATTTCAGATATTTTCATACACTAAACATCTTTCAGATGTGGAAAACGCAATCTTATCAAAAACACAGGTACACAAAACTAAACACAATGGAAATAGATTTTTTTATGAGAATGCAAATCTATTCGAGCAAAGTCGAGTATCATAATGCAAAAATTTACTCTTGACAAAAAAAAGAAGCATGTTTTATTAAGTTATTACGATTTACCCAGCAAATTATCAAGATCAAGCAAACACGAGTCTTGACTTTGATTTAATTTGGATAATTTCACAAGTTATGCGTCTCTAATTACTTGCTTTCGAGGCAGATTTGTTCTGGTTCAGTGTCAAACGCAGTGAATGGATTTTCAAGTAGTCACTTTTCTAACGGTTCCTTTTTTCGTCTGACGGGGTTTCGTTCGTCAGCCGGTTGATTCGTTCTTGATCACTTCGAGGTGAGGTAAAGTCTTCTGTTTTTATATCACGTTTTTATCAGATTTTTATCACCTCGCACTACTGAATTTGCCTTGGTTTCATCCGCGATGCCGCTTTCGAAAGCATTTCTCAATCCCGATTTTTCGACCCGTTTGGCGCGCGCTTTTGCCAATCTCGCTTCTCTGATCGCCCAGATTTCCGCCGATTTTCCCATCAATTTCGCTTCCGGCGTCACCCATCCGATCGCGCTGTGCAGCCGTTTTGTGTTGTATTCTTCGACGTATTCGCCGACGATTCTCTTCGCATCATCCAATGATAACGGCACTTTCTGCCGGATTGATT
>JBKEBT010000056.1:0-7323 GCA_047973305.1 Pyrinomonadaceae bacterium | reverse complement strand
AGCCGAAACATTGCAATTCTTGTTAATCGGAACTAATGGCGGAGAGGGTGGGATTCGAACCCACGGTACCCGTAAAGGCACAACAATTTTCGAGACTGCCCGATTCAACCACTCTCGCACCTCTCCATCGTAAACAAAACCTGCGCGAAAATTATTCGTACTTGTTCCCGCGCTTTTTCCCGAAAAAATCGGTCATCAACTGACCGCATTCCGCGGCTAAAACATTCGGAATAATTTCCATTTGATGATTCAAAGAGCCTGTATCGCAAAGCGAAAATTTTGACCGCACGGCGCCAAAACGTTTATCGTCCGCGCCAAAAACCAACGTTGCAATTCGCGCGTTTACCAGCGCGCCCGCGCACATTACGCAAGGTTCAATGGTCGTATAAAGCGTCATTTCAGTCAACCGATAGTTATCAACTTTTTCGCACGCACGCCTTATTGCAAGCACTTCTGCATGGGCGGTTGGGTCATTTAGCTCTATACTTCGGTTTCCTGCCGCAGCTATTACTTCTCCAAAGGAATTTACGATGCAGGCACCCACCGGAACTTCATCCAACTTACCGGCGGAATTCGCCTCAAACAAAGCAATATTCATAAAAAATTCGTGTTTGTTCATATTGTAAATTCCAAACGGAACTTTGTGATAAAATCGCTAAAATGTTACACCGTAAAGCAAAGATTTTCTATTTTCATTTCATGCTTCAACGTATATGGGCGAAAAAACGGATAAAAAAAACACTCCTTCCTATTCCGAACTTGAAGAAGAAGAATTGCTTGAAAAACATGCACTTTCTGAAGAAGTAAGGCGAAGGACCAAAAGCGCTGAAACCGACCCGTTCGTTATACCGAAAAGGCTTTCCACCGGCGATTTTAACACGGCAATTGTTCAATTTTACAGGGGTGAAGTGGCGCGCTCAAACACTTGGCGAACGAGGCTCGATACAACCACGAACTGGGCGGTTTTGACGGCGGGCGCAACACTTTCGTTTGTTTTTAGTTCGCCGGAAAGTCCGCATTTTGCAATTCCGCTTAACACAATTTTAGTGGCGATTTTTATGATAATGGAAGCCCGCAGGTATAGGTATTACGACGTTTGGGCGCGTAGGGTTCGTGTTATCGAGGCAGGTTATTTTGCACCAATGCTTTCAAGCCGCGCAATTCCGCCGGATCGGCGTTGGGCTGATCACATTTCTTCGGATTTGTTGAATCCGCAGTTCAACATCACGCATCGAGAGGCAATCGGAAGAAGATTGCGCGCAAACTATTTTGCGATTTTTGTATTGCTTGCGGCGGCATGGGGATTAAAAGTTTATATTCATCCGGTTCCCGCACGCGATTTTGCGGAATTTCTCGCGCGTTCCCGTGTAGGGTTGGTTCCCGGATGGATTGTAATTGGTGTGGGCATTGCGTTTAATGCAATTGTAGTTGCTTTTGCGTTTGGAACGCTCGGAATGGATGATTCATCAAGTGAAGTGCGTTCGCACGAGGATGCCGAATGGCACCCGCTACAAGGTGTTTCGAGAAATTTGCGTGTAAGAAATCGTGCGCGAAGCATCAAAAAGAAACGCGAGGAAAAAATAGCGAAGCAAAACAATCGGCGGGGCGATGCGGATGGGAACGCTAAATAATTTCCGCGAATCAGATTGAGTGAAAATGCGTATGCATATAACATTGGCGTTACAAGTTGAACAATTTAACAAGTGATTTAAGGGGAATTTATGAGTGAAAAATTAGAAGAGCGCGGCAGAGCACTGGAAAATGAATATTTTCGAAAAAGAGAACAAGAGCTAATCGAAAAAATGAAGGCAAAGCTTGAAGCGGAAGAAATTCGGGCGCTTGAAATCGATTGTCCTAAATGTGACGGTACGTTATTCGAAGCCGATTATGAGGAAATATTAATAGATGTTTGCAATAAATGTTCGGGCGTTTGGCTGGACGCGGGCGAACTTGCACAAATTGTTGATAAAAATGAAGATAGCGGTTGGTTAAGCAGAGTTTTTGGGTAGGTTAAAATGTTAAGGAAGAATTCGTTGAGATTAATTTTCGGCGTGGGCATTTTGCTCGCCTTGTGTTTTTCGGTAAGCGCACAAACGAATCAAGCGTGGATTGAAGGCAAGCTTGATTCAAAACTTATGAAGCGCGTTATGCCGTATCGCGTAATGCTTCCGAGCGAGTATGAATCGCAACCTAAAAAGATTTTTCCGGTGGTTTATCTTTTGCACGGTTTAACGGGCAATTATAAAAACTGGTTTGACCGCACAAATTTGGTCGAATATTCAAAGAATTTTGATTTCATACTCGTCACTCCCGAGGGCGAAAATGGCTGGTACACGGATAGTGCCGTAAATGCGAATCAAAAATATGAAAGCTATTTAACCGATGAGCTATTTCCGGAAATAGAAACAAATTATCGCGCCGGAAGATCGCGGGAAAATCGCGCAATCGCGGGGCTTTCAATGGGCGGGTATGGTTCCGTAAAATTCGCGGTAAAATATCCGGAGAAGTTTAAGATAATCGGCGCTTTTAGCGGGGCGTTAAAAGCAACCGAATTTAATGCCGCAACAATTCCGGGATGGCGTGTGTTGACAGATTCGGTTGATGCGGCGTTTGGAGATTTGGAAAATCCCGCCAGAAAAGCAAACGACGTTTTTCTTCTGACCGAAGCCGTTTCAGATGCGCAAGTTGCGCAAATGCCTTTTTTTTATGTTTCTTGTGGAACGGAAGATTTCTTGCTTCTATCGAATAGGGAATATGCCGCACTACTTTCTAAGAAAAAAATCGCGCACGAATTCAGAGAACTTCCCGGGGGGCACGATTGGAAATTTTGGAATGACCAGGTTGATGAATTTCTGCGCGTTGTAAATCGTCGTTTGAAGCAATAACAAAAAGAATGCAAAGAATTTGCAACATTTCTTTCAAAGCGCGGAGTTGCTTATGAAAATTCGAATTTTGGTTACATTTTTTATCACGCTTGTGCTGTTTACGGTTTGTGTTTTCGCGCAAAATCGAACCGTTGTAAAAAGCAAAACGGGCAAACGCTTATTGGTTGGCAAGCATTTGCTGTCACTGCAATGGATTAGTTGGGAAAAGTTTGGTACGGCAACGGTTGCGGAGAAAAAAGGCGTGCTGTATTTGAAAGGTGCGCAATTTTCGAACGATAAAAGCGAGTACATAAAAATCGAGGGCTTCATTAGCGAAGTTGGTAGATACAACTTCAAATTTACCGGGAAAATAGAAATGTTGATAAGCCATATCAACGGGAACAAAGTTTGCACAAGAGAGGGCGATTTTAACTTTGCGATAACGAAGAAACGCAGTTTTTGGCGTTTGCAGGAGATGGAAAACCCGTGCGACGACGTGGTTGATTATGTGGATATCTATTTGCATTAGCGACTCAATCGCTTCGAAAGATTGAATAGTAGCGCATTCGTTGTTACGCTTTTTACGGTCAGGATTGGTAAACCAAAAAAAAATTGTACCGATTTTGACCGTAAATTTTATGCTCAATTTTGCTATCGAAACCACGCGTCGTGCAGGCGCGATTTTACTTGAAAAGTTTGGCAAGAAAATAGAAATCTCAAAAAAGGGTGAGATCAATCTTGTTACTGAAGCTGATTTGGCATCAGAGAAATTCATAATCGAACAAATTCGAACATTTCATCCAAATCATTCGATTCTGGCAGAAGAATCCGGCGAAGCGATTTTGGATGGAAATAATACGTGGAAATGGATAATAGACCCGCTTGATGGAACCACGAATTATGCGCACGGTTACCCTTGTTTTTGCGTGACAATTGCGCTTGAACACGAAGGCGAAGTGGTGGTTGCGGCAACTTATGACCCCACGCGCGATGAAGTTTTTTCCGCGGAAAAAGGAAGTGGTGCGAGTCTTAATCAAAAGTCGGTTTCAGTTTCCGAAACAGATAAGTTGAAAGAATCGTTGCTGGTAACCGGCTTTCCATATGATTTGACAAACCGGGAACGCTTGTCAAAGCATTTTTCCGAAATGCTTTTAAATTCGCGCGCGGTTCGAAGAGACGGCTCCGCGGCGATTGATTTGGCGTATGTTGCTTGCGGAAGATTTGATGGATTTTGGGAAGAGGGGTTAAACCCTTGGGATATGGCGGCTGGGATTTTGCTTGTTACAGAGGCGGGCGGAAAGGTTACAAACTATGATGGTTCCAAATTCAGCATTTATCAACCGCCCGTATGTGTCAGCAATTCGTTAATTCACGATGAAATGCTTGTAATCTTAAATGGTTAGGGCGCGGTTGAACTCACTTCGGGTTTGTATTTAAGTTCCATGCAAACGCGGCGAATCAAATTGTGCTTTCGACAGTTTGCAACCACCTGCCGGATATTTGCGTAATTTGATTTGCCAAAAACGAAAAATCGCCAATAATATCAAGTTATATGTCATGGTTTCGTAGAAGTGCGCCAAAAATCGAAAAGAAGTCTGAGGCGAAAGCGCAGACGGTGAAAACCGAAGGAATTTTTCAAAAGTGTCCGGAATGTGAAAACGCACTTTACCGAAGGGAACTTACGGAATCGTTAGAGGTTTGCGTTCACTGTGGCTATCATTTTCGTATTGGCGCAAGATTGCGTTTGGATGTTCTTTTTGACGATGGAAAATACGAAAAACTTGACGAAGAAGTAACATCAATTGATCCGTTAAACTTTGTAGATTCAAAACCTTACAAACAAAGAATAGAACAAGCGAAAAAGAATTCGGGGTTACCGGAAGCCATTGTTTCGGGGTCAGGGAAAGTTGGCGGGCATACTGTTTTTGCCGGTGCCATGGATATGTCTTTTATCGGCGGTTCGATGGGGTCGGCGGTTGGCGAAAAAATTACGCGCCTTATTGAACGCGCGATAAAAGAAAATGCGGCGGTCGTGATTTTTGCGGCATCGGGTGGCGCGCGGATGCAAGAAGGAACGTATTCGCTTATGCAAATGGCAAAAATTTCGGCGGCACTTTCCAGACTTCACGAAGCCGGCTTGCCGTTTATTTCCGTGTTGACCGATCCAACAACCGGAGGCGTAACCGCTAGTTTTGCAATGCTTGGGGATGTGAACCTTGCAGAGCCAAAGGCACTTATAGGGTTTGCGGGTCCGCGTGTAATTGAGCAAACTATTCGTCAAAAACTTCCGAAGGGCTTTCAACGATCCGAGTTTTTATTAGAGCACGGTATGTTGGATATGGTGGTCGATCGTCGTGAAATGCGGGATACAATTATTCGCGTGCTTGATTTTATGCTTCACGATTTGGATAGCAGGAAGGTTTAGGAATGTTTGCAGTGCTTTTTGAAAAACAACTCGGTAAGTTAATTGAGGAAATTAACGCATACGAAAATGAAGCGGATATTTGGACGCGGCGCGGTGAAATGCCAAACTCTGCGGGAAATTTGACGCTACATTTAATCGGAAACCTCAATCATTATATTGGCGCGAATCTTGGAAATTCCGGATACAAGCGAGAGCGCGATTTGGAATTTTTAGGTAAAGAAGTTTCGCGTAAGGAATTGGTGAAACGCATCAAGAATGTTTCACAAACCGTTTCTTCCACACTTTCTTCACTCTTAAATACGGCTCTTTTTGAAGATTATCCGGAAGAATTTCTCGGAGAAACACGCAACACATTTGAGGTGCTGGTTTCAACATACGCGCACTTGAATTATCACTTGGGGCAGATTGATTATCATCGGCGCGGTATCTAGTTGTGAATTTTCGCGAAGCACAAGAATATCTCGAATCCTTGGGTTACGAGCGTTCAGTAAGAAAATTTGGGCTCGAAAACACTTACGCACTTCTTAACGCCTTAGACCACCCGGAAAGAAGCTATAGAAAAGTTCAGATCGTTGGCACAAACGGCAAGGGCTCTACCTGCGCATTTTTAGAAGCCATTTGTAAAGCGGCAAACATAAAATGCGGCGTAACTACTTCGCCCCATCTTATTTCGGTAACCGAAAGAATACGTATTAACGGAGAAGATATTTCCGAAAAGGATTTTGCGGAATATGTGACGCGATTGCGAGCTGTTGCCGAACGATTGGTTTCAGAGGGCGTATTAGATGCGCGACCAACCTTTTTTGAGCATATTACTGCGATAGCGTTGCTTGTTTTTGCCGAACGCGGTGTGGATATTGCAATTTTGGAGGCGGGTTTAGGCGGCAGATTTGATTCCACAACGGCGGCACAAGCGGAAATTATTGGCGTAAGCCCGATTGGTTTGGATCATACAAGCACGCTCGGCAATACCCTCGCACTTATTGCAGCCGAAAAAGCTGCGGCGTTTCGTGCCGAATGTGAGGTTGCTATTGCGCATCAAGCGCCTGAAGCGTTGAATGTGATAAGAAATCGGGCGGAAGAATGTGGCGCAATCACGGTGTATGCGGAAAATTCAATACGCATTACAGAAACGGGTTTTGGTGATAAAGTATCGTTCGAATCAAATACCGAAAGCTATTCAGAGGTTTCGCTTTCGCTAAAAGGAAAACATCAACGTGAAAATGCCTGCACAGCGATTTTGCTTGCTCAAATCTTACGCAACCACGGATTTGAAATTAATCGTAAAGAAATAATTCGTGGCTTGGAAACGGCGGTTCATCGCGGAAGATTAGAATTCGAAAACGGAATACTTTTTGACGGTGCCCATAATTCCGAGGGCGCGGCGATGCTACGTGAATATTTGCTTGAAAATGTTTCCAAGCCGAAAGTTCTAGTGTTTGGAATGGTTACGGGCAAGAATAGCAAAGAAGCCATTGAATTGCTTTTTCCGTTGGCGGAAAAAATTGTTCTTACCACGCCCAATGTACCTCGGGCGCTTCCTGCAAGCGATCTCGCAGAGTTAGCAAAGGAATTTGATGTTGTCGTAACTGAAAACGCAAAACAGGCGCTAAGAACCGCATTGAAGCTTACCAAAGAAGTTCGGGGTTCAATTATTGTCGTTACCGGTTCGCTATACCTTATCGGCGAAATAAAATCCGTTATACAAAAAGAGGGGCTCGCCGGTTAAGGAAAGCCCCCAAAAGTTGTTTCAAACGAAACAAGCTAGAACTCAAAGCGTGCAGCAAATTGCATTTCACGCGGAGATTCGGCACTTGTAATGCGTCCGAATGACGTGCTGTTAATATTTGCAAACTGCGTGTTTTGGTATAAGTTTACATTATTAAACAAATTAAATGCCTCTGCACGAAATTGCAGTTTCATACGCGATTCTCCAAACCTGAAGGTTTTGAGAAGCGCAGCATTTGTATTGAAACGTGACGGACCATCTACTGCCGAACGTTGTAACGTTCCGGTTTGTCCCGGATCAACATT
>JBKEBT010000055.1:0-10673 GCA_047973305.1 Pyrinomonadaceae bacterium | reverse complement strand
TGGAAATTGAACTAAATGGGGAAGAGTTTACTTCAATTGAATCGGCGAAAAGCAAATCGGCAATGCCGCAATACAATTCTAGGCGAGCCTTGCAACTTAAATACATTATCGCGAAACCTAATAAAGCACTATCAGGAGTTACGATTGAAATTAAAAACAAAGTGCTTTCGATGAAAACATCGGCGACACTTATTTCAAATGGTAAGGACGTAATTGTTAATAATGTTACCGAAGTAAATGGGGTTCGAACCAATTCAATTAGTAATTCGAAATCGCAAACGGCTTTGGGCGCATCCGCGCTTTCCGGTATGGCGAATAACGAGGCAAAGTTATCCGCCGAAAAGGTTTACAGGGATGCAAACGAAGTAGTTTTTCCATTGCTCTTGACGTCGTTTATTGAAAATTCATTTATGTTCAGATATGTCGGCAAGGCTGAATCAGATGGCATAAAAGCAGATGTACTTGAAAGAATCATGCCAGCGAGCGAAAAAGGAAGGAATGAAACCAAAATGGGAGAGCGTGTGATTCGATATTTCTTTGATTCTGCGACACAAAATCTGCTAATGATTGTACATCGAAATGAATCTACGGTCACAATTGTTGAAGAATCGATGTACTTCTCAGAATACAAGCAGCGGGCAGGAGTCTTAATTCCGACAAGAATCAAAATTGAAACGAATATTGTGTATAAAAAGCCATTTCGCATTATGAACAAGACTTATACGAATTTGCGTGTTAAGAAAATCTCGGATTTTTTAGTGAGAGAGTTTCAGTTCAATTTTGAAATACCTGATTCAGTTTTTGAAAATGCAGCCGCAAATGACTAATTGTGGAAAGAATTGAACAGTTGTTGTGAAAGAGCAGCTTAATGTTAAAAATTAAGCAGGTCGTAGTTTCATCGTTCATTTTGGAATTTGTTGAGGTTTATATGGAAATAGGAAGAATACTTTTGACTACTTCGCTTGCACTTGTACTATTGATTGGGATTTTTACAAAAGATTTCAAAAGCTGGGACAACGTGGCGTATATTATCGGGCTGTTTGGTTTACTTGTAGGGGTTATACTCCAAAAGCGTATGCCGAAAAGTTCTAAGTTGTTCATGGGAGTTTCTTTGTGCTTTATGGTATTTGCGTTATTCCTTTCGTTTTTAGAATAAATGAACCGTTTCTCAGTTTTTAAGTTAGCGCGTAGTGTTGTTTCCGGCAAATAGTGAATCTTTCACAGGGACTCAACGTTGTGTTCGTTAATTCGTCACTAGCAGGCTATTTTACGATTTTGAAAGTTGAGCTGATCGACGCGAGGCTTTAATGAGGCGGGGCAAAATTAATGAATAAGTTATGCACAAATAATTTCACACACGGATGTCTTTTTTATTGTCGCAATATGATTAAAAAGTGCTTTCGGCAGGTCGTAGGTAACTGATGAGCGCCGCTGTGTGGTTTTGAAAAGAGAAGTTCGCAACAAATTTGTTCAAGAATTTTACTTGGGAATATTGCGTAGAAAACAAAATGAGCTTTGAAGCTGCATGAACAACTCCAAAGCCCAAAATGTTTTAATTGCTTCTGCAAGAATATCAACAGAAAAAACATTTAGGCACTGTTTTATTTGAATTTGTAACAGAAGTAAAGAAGTTCTTCGATGAATTAGATTCCAAACAATTAATAAAAATTCTGGAGAAAACAAACAAATTCATCAAAAATTTAAGTGAGGTAAAAAAATGTTTTCAGATGACTACAGATTGTCTACTTCTTGTCTGCTTTTGCTAATCATAGTAACCGCAATACCAGCCCGGACTACTAACAATCATACAAAAGAGCCTCATAGAGCTGAATCGACAGAAATCATTCAGATTATGAAAACTCCTACACAAGCGAGGTTTTCAGTTTCCCAAGTTGGCAAGCGGCTTGAAAGTAATAAGGAAACGCTAGGCACAATTCTTTATGATCTTTCCAAACCAAATACGGTAAATATGATTTTTCAGACAAGGTCGAAACTTAGGAGTTAAAATTAGATTGATAAAGAATGGCAAATCTCTGTTTAACTTGGATATGGAAGGTAAGGAATTATCATTAGTTTTTGACGGTAGAAATAGTTCACAGCTCGACAAGCTCAGCAGTTCAAGACTTGCCCAAGAATTTGCAAGAAATCTATTTTTGGAAACCGAGCTAAACAAGTTACTCAACGCTATCGGAAATAAATTCAACATTAATATAAACGAGGCGTGCGGTACACGCGATGGTGAATGCTTCGTCGCCGTCATGAACTGTATATTTGGTGTTTTAGGGGTCGTTAGCGGATTTGCTAGTTTATTAGCATGCCCTCTTACTGGTCCCTTTGCAGTGCCTTGTGTAATACTTGCTGTAGCGGGCGTTACAGGCGGCGGTTATGGGATTGCAACTGGTTGCGGTGAGTTAGGGGCATGCGGAGGAGAAACGGATGTAGAAATTACAGCAACGGGAATTTATATAACCACTGTTAAAATTTCAGATGATGAAGAATACAATGTTGATTGTAATGACCCATTCGTTGATTGCATAGACGAAATTGGTTCACCCTTGGATTCGCATCCGAAAGGAATTGTCCCTTAAATTAGACCGTTAATTCGTTTAAGAAATAAATGTTAATAATCTCTATGACCGAACTAGAAAAAATCATCAGCCTGTCAAGTATCATTGTAATTATAACTTCATTTTGGGGGCTGATGTTTGTTTTGGCTCGAGATTCTATTTCGTTGAAGCAACCTAAAAGCTGGTCCGTCGTTCCCATAACAATTGCATGTTGTCTTGCAATTATTATGGGAATAAAGCTCGGTGGTTTAATCGGTAATATGCTTACAATATTCGCATTCGTTGCTTTAATCAGCTCGTGGATCGTGATTATCATTTACTTCAAAAGAAACCGGCGATTTTGAATGTAACGAGTTTTGATATTTACACTTTAAGGACTTTTTTTAGGAATTATCATGAAATTAATAAAACCATGGAGTTTTTTATTTTTGTTGTGTTGTTTTTTTGCACCCACGAAAGCGCAATTGTCAGATTCCGAACGTCCCCAAATCGCGAATGAAATTTTAGATAATGCTAGGTCAAAAATTTTTTTAGGGTCTAGCCAAGAAATTTCCACATTAAAGCTAAAGACACAGGGAAATTCTTATGTAAAGACGAAGCTTATTATTGGGGGTAAAAGACCCATTACGATTGAAAGCCGAGAAGCACTAAATGCTGAATCGTTAATAGATATCAGCAATTACCAAGCAAAATCGAGAATGCAACTTCTGAAAAAGGACCCAATTCGTAATGATGAAATCGAAATTATTGTCAATATCACTACAAACGGTAAGTCTGCCGAGCTAAAAAGTGATGCTAAGTTAAATGGAAAGTCTCTTAACCTAGGAAAAGCGTTTAGTAATATTAAAGACATTGCAAGACAGTTAAATCTTTCGGCATTAATCGACGATAATGGATTGCCAAAACTTGACTCTAATGAAATCTATTTGCAAATTCTTGGACAATTCCACCCGTTCATTTTATCTCAACCAAAAGCTAGTGACTGGAAATTTAAATACATCGGAAATGCCGAATCTGATGGAATCGTTGCTGAAGTATTAGAGCTAATCCAGGAATTTCACGGTGAAGCAACTAACTTCAATAAATCTAGTATAACAAGGTATTTCTTTGACATAAAAAGCAAGCAATTGCTAATGATTTCAAATATTAGCGAAGATAATTTTACGACTATAAGCAGCACCTCATACTATAGCGATTTTAAAATAATTGGAGGAATTGAGATTCCTACTCATATCAAAATTGAAGAAAAATTTAAATCGAAGAAAGTTATGGAAGTGCTGGGATTTAAGATTTCTGAATACAATTTGGAAAGAATAACTGATATTGATGTCGTGTCATTTGAAATAAACCCCGTTTTTCCGCCAGGCACTTTTAGTCTTGGAGAAAAGTAAACAAGAATATGAACTAAGTTTATGGTTGTCTTTAATATAAAATCTTGCTGTTTAGTTTTTGTTAATTTTCTTCTAATAGAAGTTTCCATCAACGCACAATCGGCAGCTACAATTGAACTCTCAATTACTGATTCTGTTTCCAACTCAGTTAACAATTTTCAAGTGTATATAACGGATTCAAATGATCACTTGATTGTTTCGAAGATTTTTTCAGAACATAAATCGGTAAAATTTATAAACCTACCAACTTCTAAAATTAAGATAACGGTTGAATCTCCGGGGTTTGAGCCGTATTCCAAAGTTTTTGAACTAAAACCTGGGAAGAATTCCATAACAATTCAGCTTGAGATAAAGAAAATCGAAGAAAAGGTCGAAATAACGCAATCTGAAATTGATAAGGCATTAGATCGGGCGTTTAACCAGATTCTCACGCAGGATGAAATTGATTCACTTCCAAATGATCCGCAAAAGATTGAAGAAGAATTGAAGCGAAGATACGGCGATGATCTTGTAATTCGTGTAAACGGATTTACTGGCGGCATGATTCCGCCAAAGGAGATGATTAAATCGATAGCCGTCAACCGAAGCAGTTTTGATGCGGAATTTCACGAACTCGGCACGCCAAATATAAATATCACAACTAAAGCAATGCTGCCGAAAACGGTTGGCAGCGTGTTCTTTAATTATGGAAACTCCGCGCTCAATGCCCGAAATGCCTTTGCAAAAGAAAAACTGCCGCAGCAAAACATAATGTTTATGGGAATGTTAGCAGGACCATTGACGAGAAAATCCTCGTATATGGCTTCTGTTAGCAGGATGTCTAACAATAGCGAAATTAATGTTTATTCAAATAATGGCGGCGGTTTTACATCGCGCGATCTTACACGCACGATGAATTCCATGAGTTTTAACGGCGGAATCAATTATGACTTAAATGATAACCACACGCTTCGATTCAATTTTTCGAATTCAAGCACCGAAAGCACCAATTTAGGAATAGGCGGCTTGAGCCTGCCATCACGCGGATTCGGGATGAAATCAGATTCAAACAATTTCAGATTCTCAGATAGCGGCACGATTGCAAAAAAGTATAATCAGGAATTTCGTACACAATTTAGTTGGAACAATTCGGAAACGAAATCAAATTCTGATGCGATTGGAATAACAATAGGCGGTGCTTATTCGGGCGGCGGCGCGGGGATTGATAATTCTTCAAACGATTTTCATTTTGAAGCCTTCGAGATGATAAGTTTTGGAGTTGGTAAAAATCTTTTTAAGTTTGGCGGCGAGCTTAATTTTGATCGTAAATCGGTTTTTTCAGCCGATGGCACAAACGGAAGTTTCTATTTCAGAAATATACAAGATTATCTAAACCGCATACCTGCAACGTTTACGCAAACCATTGGCACAAGCGAATACGCATTTACGCGAACGGATTTTGCGGCGTTTTTTCAGAGCGATTTTCGAATTTCACGGCGCATTCAAGCCGGATTCGGGCTTCGATACGAAGTTCAAACAGAATTAAACGATAAGAATAATTTTTCACCGCGCTTAAGTTTTGCCTATGTTTTAGATAAGAAAGCGAAATATGTAGTAAGAACAGGTGCCGGAATTTTATACAATTGGTTTGATGCCAACAAAATAGAGCGAATTCTATCCGACGATGGAAGCCAAGCAAGCGAAAATGTGATAATTAATCCGGGTTACCCGATTCCTGCGAGTGGAGGAATTCTTTCGACACCTTTACCGCCGAGCATTCGCCGGCAAGCCTTAAATCTCAAGAATCCATATATTTTTGTAACCCAAACTTTACTAAATGCAGCATTTAAGCCTGGGTTTACACTTAACGCATCTTACAAATTCGAGCGTGGAATTCGTATGTTCCGAACCCGGGATATCAATGCTCCGTTTGATGGAATTCGCCCTGATCCTGCGTTTGGAAGAATCAACTATCTTGAATCGAGCGGATTATTCACTCGAAATTCTTTTCAGGTATCGGGAAGCGCAGTTTTATTCAAAAGAGTATCTACAAATGCCCGATATTTGCTTGCGAAATCAACTGATGATTACGACGGGGCATTTTCATTGCCTGCTGACAACTACAACCTTCAAGCTGAAAAAGGAGCTTCTGATAATGACCGAAGACACATAATTACGGGCAGTTTTAATTATGCGCCTTACAACTTCATACAAATTACACCGAATTTTACTATTACATCGCCGCTACCCTACACAATCACAACCGGGCTCGATAACAACGGCGACACGGTTTATAACGATCGTCCCTTTGGCGTAGCAAGAAATTCCGCGCGTGGGGCTTGGTCAAGAACTGCAAATTTAACAACAACATGGACAATACCATTTCTTAAACGTCCGCAGCCGAAAATTGACGGGAAAGCTATCGAAGGAAGTGAAAGTTTGCCGGGAATTTTGAAATATCATAACTTAATGCTCACGGTTTCAATCAATAATATATTCAATAACGTAAATTACCGCGGCTATATCGGCAACCAACTCTCGCCACTTTACGGGAAACCAACAAACGCGTCATCGGCTAGATCAATCAATTTTAGTTTGATGTTTATTTGGTTTTGAGCTGGAATAGAGCAAACAAGCGTCAACTTTACATATTGCAATTCAGGAATTCGCAGATGTCTTGGTTCTGTGTCACACCAAGTATTGTGAATCTTTTGCAGTCGCGTTTTCATCACTTTTTGTTTTCACGAAGGTTGAGGATTTGCGTTCTTCGCATCGAATCAGCCTTTTCCCAAACGACGGTTTTCCGCGAATATCCGAATTTGGCTTGATTTCAATTGCCACTAGCTTTAGCTACTTGCCACTTGCTTTAGCTAGTGGATAGCCTTAACAAAACTATCCGGCTTTAGCCGAAATTCAAAACATTTAAGCTTTAGCTGACAGAAATTCATAAATCCAAAACGCAAGAAACAAGATAACTTAGGTTTTGGCAACCCAAACAATCTGTGAGCGTGGGTTACCGATTTTACCTCTCTGAGTTTATGTTTTTCTTTGCTCATCTCTAAATGATTTGGGCTATAAATTTAAGCAATTCTTTCTCCTTGAACTTTTATTTTTGAAAGAGCCAAGTCGATTTCTTGTAAATCCGAATTGGTCAATTCTATTTTTGTAGCACCGATATTTTCTTCTAAACGATGAATTTTTGTCGTTCCTGGAATTGGAACTATCCAAGGTTTTTGTGCCAAAACCCAAGCCAAGGCAATTTGTGCGTTTGTGGCATTTTTTGATTGTGCTATTTTCTCGATTAACGCTACAAAAGCTAAATTTGCTTTTCGGTTTTCTTCCGCTAATCTGGGGGTAAGACCTCTAAAATCTGTTTCGTCAAATTTTGTATTCTCGGTAATTGCACCTGTTAAAAATCCGCCACCCAATGGACTGAACGGCACAAATCCGATTCCCAATTCTTCGAGTGTCGAAAAGATTTTAGTTTCAGGTTCTCGCCACCACATCGAGTATTCACTTTGTAATGCAGCTATTGGTTGAATGGCGTGTGCTTTTCGGATATTTTCTTCGTCTGCTTCGCTCATTCCGAAGTATTTCACTTTGCCTTCGGCAATCAAATCTTTTACTGTTCCTGCAACATCTTCAATCGGTACATTTGGGTCAATTCTGTGTTGATACAAAAGGTCGATAACATCCGTTTGCAGATATTTTAGCGAGTTTTCCACCACCTTTCTAATGTGTTCGGGTCTGCTGTCAAATTCTTGATGTTCTCCTTTTTTAAAGCCGAATTTTGTGGCGATTGTTACTTTGTTTCGGTATGGTTTTAAAGCCTTACCTAAAACTTTTTCGTTCTCGCCCCAACCGTAAGCCTCTGCCGTATCGAAGAAATCAATACCCATTTCAACCGCTTTTTGAATAAGGTTTATTGCTTTGTTTTCTTCAGTTGCTGGTCCGTAAAATGAAGTCAAACCCATACAGCCCAAACCGAGAGCCGAAACTTCAAGTCCACAATTTCCTAATTTTCTTTTTTCCATTGTTTTCATTGTTTAAAAATTATAATGCAAATGTCGGTACGCTGCTTTTAGGAAAAGTGTCCAAATTATGGTTTGTTGTGTTCAAAAAACGGTTCTTCGATTTTAGTGTGAAGTTTGTTTTGCATTACCGCTTACGGTCGTGGCTATAAGTAATGCAGAACCTCGAATCCGAAACCTCTCGGTTTAGAACTGAAGATACCCAAAGTTTGGCTTTGCGTTTTTTCTTTCCTTTTCAAGACGTCAAACCGTAGCTTTGCCGGAATAGAATGACGAAACATTGATTTAGCGTTTAAATCCGCATTACTTAAAGCCATTGTTGCCCCCCTGCTATCTTTATTGCGATTTTATTAACTCAGTTAATTTTTTTTCAATTCCGAAACCTTTAATTCCTGACAAATTTTCAAAATACTTTATTATCTCGATTCCGTTTAGATTGTAGGTTTCTTTTAGTCCACTAATAATCGTTAATAAATACTCTTCACTCGGTGCATTTATTTCTTCCGTCAGATTTTTTTCATTTGTAAATGTGAAAATCGGAACCCCATTTTGTTCGCCTAAAAAAAGTAAATTACCATACCAAGATTTTTCTTTAATAATCAAAGAACCTTTTTCTTTCGCTTTCTTGAAATCAATCAGTAATTCTCCATTGTCATTATTTTCTTGTTTTACAATTTCAACATATTGTTCAGACGTTATTAAATACATTCTTCCTAAAGTCTGAACTTTATCGTTAAATTCCGGATTTATAAATCCGACACCGCAAGAACCCCAACTCGCAGATCTTTTTGCAAAATAAAGTTCCCTGTTGATATAAATTTCTTTTTTGTCTTGAGGCAAAGTTTTGTCGGTACAACCATTATAAGTTTTCTTTGAACGTTTCGGTTGTCCGCCAATAATGTAACAATGAAATCTACTTTCCAAAATGTTAGAACCATAACTGGCATACCAAACTTGTTTTATTTCATCTGTCATTCGGTCTTGTTTAAAAGTGGGCTGTCTGGGTTCAGTGTCAAACGGAGTTTTGTCCGCTCTTTGTAGTCACTCTTCATCACTACTTGATTTCACGAAGGGTAAAGATTTGCGTTCGGCACATCGAGGCAGCCAATATGTCTCGAAGGTGTTTCGTAAGTTGCTGAAGGAGAACGGGTTACGACAATCGATGTCGGCTAAAGGAAACTGCTACGACAACGCACAAGCGGAGAGTTTCTTTTCAAGATACAAGGCGGAAATGCTCGAATACGGGGTTTTTGACGATTTCGAAACCGCAAAATCCAAGTCGTTTGCGTACATCGAATTCTATTAAAACCGAAAACGTCGGCACTCGGGCATCAACTACCTGACGCCGCTCGAATTCGAAAACGAGTTAAAAGAACAAGAAAAAAAGGAGAAAAGGTGAGAAAAGTGTCCGTCAGCATTTGACCATCGCATTCAACTTTTTATCTTCCTTTGTTAACCAAGGAAGTCACCCATTATTAAAAATAACCGTAAATTCAGCCCTCTGACTGCCGGCTCTTTCCAACTGCCTGTAACCAAACCCCATATGGTTTGTGCATACGACATAACATTTTTCGGGTAAATAACTACTCATATGTTAATTATTTTTCTAAACAAAAGTTTATAAAATTAGAATGTGCGGAATCTTTTCTTAAATCAGTTTTTTTGAATTCGCACTGACTTGCATATTCTTCCAAATATTCGATCCATTCTCCAAAAGTTTTCATTTCATAAGGCGATGTAATGCCTCCTGTTATATTATCAACATAAATGCTAATGGCTCGTTGTTTGACACTTAATCTAAGCAACTTGTACGACTTTTGTTTGTTCCAGCCTCTAATTTTTATTCTGTCAATTTCAGATAAAATGAATTTATCTAGTAATTTTCTGCCGAAATAAACCTCAACATGATTATTGAAAAGTCTAATACTCCAGATTTTCGGGACAACTTTTGTGTAAGTTTTAAGATATAAACCGCCGATAATCAAAACTGAAATAACAGAAAATGAAGGAGTGCTAACATTGTCCAAAAATATAAATGGTAAAAAAAAACCACAAAGTGTGAACAAAATTAATAAAATAACTCCAATAATCAATTGTTTTACATCCATTCCTCTGAAGCTAAAGATCTTTTCGTTCATTTTTTTTGACTACTTAAGTTTTTACTTTTTTCACAGAAAATGAACACACATTTTCCACATTGTTTAGTACCTCTTCCTCAATATTACAATTTCCAACTTCAACAATTCTTGTATGTTTATGAAATTTAATATCAACTACAAAATTAATTCGATACTCAGAAAAACTGAATCTCACAGAAGGTTTATAAACTATATCGTATGATTCCTTTATCTGATTTGTCTTGGTTCAGTGTCAAACGGAGTCTTGTCAATTTTTTGTAGTCACTTTTCCATCACTTCTTGGTTTCACGAAGGGTGAGGATTTATGTTTCTCACCACTCGTGTTGATTATTAGATCTTCGCTTTCCTCATTGCTTGTTTTGAATCTGCAACCTCCGTGTTTCCCACCACTTGCGATGAAGTTGCGTTCGCCAATTTCCGCAGCGTTCGAGCTTTTTGGAGTTTCTCGTCGCGAGCTTTCCAAATCTCTTCCGATTTACCCGCCATTCTGTCGTTTGGCGTGATGTACCCGATCGCGCTGTGCAGCCTTTGCGAATTATATTTTTCCACGTATTCTCCGACTATTTT
>JBKEBT010000006.1:0-6333 GCA_047973305.1 Pyrinomonadaceae bacterium | reverse complement strand
TATCCTCACCGAAACTGCCCCGATTCCTGTCTGCATCTTCCTTTCAGGCAAATATCCGTTGCGTACCACTCGCGGTCTTCCGTCCTCAAGCTTCTCACTCCGAAACTGCTCCATAAATCCCTCAAGCTCCGCTTCAACCGCCGCCTTTATCAGCCTTCCGGCTCCCTCCCTTAAAAGCTCTGTCAATGGATCAGCGAAACTCCCTCGCTCTTCTATCGAAATAACGTTACCATCTTTCACGTGGCGTATCCTCCTTACCTTGTTTTTTAGTCTTTCAACTTTAAATAACCGGATACCCCGCCTTTTTTCAAGTCATCCCATACACCACTTTCGGTTATAACTCTTTAGGAAATTCTTATTTACTAAGGTTTGATTGTCAAACCTAATAAGTATGTCTGTTTTTCTGCTTGCTGAGTGGAGATTACACTCTGGTCAGGTTTTGTGAATTATTATAGTGTCAGAAAACCCTGATCACTTCCCTACTCTGAAACACCTGATTTTTAAGGATTCAGCGCATTCATTTTTATAGTGTCAGAAAACTAATGTTTTTTGACAACTATTTTTTTATTAGCTATGATTTATTAAATAGCTAGTTCGATTCCAAAACTCTATGAATTTGGAAGAAATTCACAAAAAGAACCAAGAAACTTTTATTAGCAAGTGTTTTTATGAAGAGAATTCTGAAACAGGTGAGTTTTTACGTTCAAATGCTTGTCGTTTAGTTTGGGATAAAATGACAGATGGCGATGAGAATTGTGATAATTCTCTGGGTGAAAATTTTAATCAAATTTTACATTGGGTAAAAGATGATTTCTTTATTTCAATAGACCCACAAAGAGTAAGCCTCCAATTTTATTTTTTCACTTATATTTTTTGGCTTTATTTGTTTGTTGAACGAGTAGATTTTGTTTTTCGTGTTCTAGACCGAGACCGAAAAAGTCAAATACTTCAAGAGTTTGAAAATAGATATTTTCCAACATTTAAGACAATTAGATATTGGGCTAATTTTATAAAGCATCCAAGCTTTTTTCTCTTTTCTCATTGGGCAGATTTCATTCTTGAGTCCAACGTGGAAACTGGGTCAGACAGAGACTCGCAAACTATTATCGATAGTGAGTTTACGAAGCAATTTTATACAGCGAATAGCAATAAGAGAGACTTGGAATCCAAACTTAGCAATAACAATAATGTGATTGTTCGCCTTCCTGATTTACTTAAACTAACGGAAAGCTTTTGTGATGAGTTGAATATTTTCTTTAACTTTATTGCAGATAATAGATTGATAAAAGATTTTTTATGCTCTCGAACAACGCGTCAATTAATAAAAGACAACGAAGAAAATTCAGACGAAACGTTTAATAATTAAAGAAGTTCTTAGTATTATGCGAACAGGAATCTATGCGCGAGTTTCGACTCACGATCAAAAAACACTTCCGATGCAGATCGAGAAAATGAAAGAGTTCATTGCTCACCGCGACTGGACACTTACGGCTGAGTTTGAAGAAGTTGCATCAGGAGCAAAATCTACTCGAGCCAAACGAAACGAGCTTCTCAAACTAGCCAGACGACGCGAGATCGACGCGATTGTAGTCTGGAAACTCGACCGCTTCGGACGGAGCCTTGCCGATCTAACCAACACACTAACCGAACTCAAAGACCTCGGGGTCGTTTTCGTATCAATCACCGAAGCTTTGGACTTCTCTACTCCATCCGGAAGAGCCATGGCAGGAATGCTTTCGATATTCGCAGAATTCGAGCGCGACATTATGCGCGAACGTGTTAAGGCAGGAATCGCAAACGCCAGAGCCAAAGGCAAACGCCACGGACGCCCGGCATCCGCCGCTCTCAAGAAAGATCAAGTGAAAAAACTCAAAAAGGAAGGGTTAAACAATTCTCAAATCGCACGGAAACTGAAAATCAGCCGGGCTTCAGTGATTGAGTTGTTGAAGAAAGATTGATGGCACTTTTCAATTGAAAAGGTCAAATTCGAGAGACGTTTATCTGGCATGAAATCAAAATGTAAACTCACCGTTTTGTTTGAAATTTTGATCGTTGGTATTCTTCATTGACGCAATCTACTGAACGTGAAAGTTTCCTTTTCAGAACGAGAACCTAGCTTGAAATTCAATTCGTCGGTTATACGCGGGACTTCCATTTTCAAATCCATAGGCTCCCGCAGTCGTTGTAGATCTCCCAAATAGAGGGGAAGTCAGAACACCTATTGGAGTAGCCAGATTTGTTTTGTTAAATAGGTTTTGAATTTGTAGAGAAACGGTCAATCTATATCGGTTATTTGAAGTTGACGCTTTTTTCGAACGTTCTAAATGGGGGAACTTCAAATTAAACGTTCGTGAAACCCCTAAGTTTAATGAAAAAAACGGAGGTCCATTACCAAAGTTGCGAGGAATAATCGAATCCTCAATGCTTGGAAGAATATCAAAAACTCCGAATTCAGTATCATAGACGTTTTGCCTAATAGGAAGATTTGAAAACGAAGGTCTATCGAGAAGGATGCCATCGCCGTTTGAATCAATCCCCGTGGTAATATTAAAAGGTCGACTAGAAAACAATACAATCTGAGGATTAACTTTTACCGCAAGTTTGGGGATATTCATACTTCCACTTACGTAAATACGGTGAGTCATGCCGTAAGACGACGAACGACCCCAGTCTGACCTAAGGTCATATGAATTTGAAGGAAAACTTCCATTGGCTCCTCCATCTTTCGTATCAGAAAGTAAATAACTTACATTTAACGAAACATTTGAAAAGAGGTTTCCCCGAAATCCGGCAAAAAATTGACTTTGATAATAGTCGTTGCTTGATTCCAATATCATCAGTCTACCTAAATCTCCGAGAGGACGTACGCCGCTATCTGGCTGCCCGACGATGTAAGTTCCCGGAAGTGGCGCATTGAGATTGCGTTGTCTTAATTGGTGCCACGTCCTATAAACCGTTAATCCCGCATAAATAGTTCTATTTTTTACCTTTTGTTCTACTGTTATCAGCGATATATTCGAAACGGCAGTTTGTAATGAATCCGATGGAATTATTGTTGTAGATTGACTTCGGTAGTCTACAAGTTGTTCGGGTGAAGGGATGTTTGGGAATAGGTCGACTATCCCTAGATCCGACGTAATAAGCTGATAACCGCTAGTGGATCGTTTTAGCAAAATCCTGTAAGACGGGACTACACGACTATAAAAAACACCTGCGCCCGCGCGAATTGTCATGTTTTGCGACTTACCGAAGTTTGGCACCCAAGCAAAAGAAAATCGGGGCGCAAAATTTAAGTTGTCGTCCAAGTTTGTTTGATTTTCATATCGGAGTCCAAGATATATGTTGAGATTAGGTTTAACTCGCCACTCATCTTGAATAAATGCACCGAATTCATATTGTTGAGCATCTTGCTTCGGAGTTCCGCCTGACATCGAAAATTGGTATGCTCCGCCACCCCGACTTCGAATTTCTGTCGGATCAAATCCTAGAGATTGTAGCAACAGCGTACGACGGTATCGCTCTAAACTTGAAATTGCCGTTTCCTTAGGCTGGAAATTATCATCGACGATAATATTATGATTTTCGTCAAGTATCGGAGCGCTACCGCCAACAAACGAGTACATGCCATTGAAATTGCGCTCGGAAAAATCAATAAGTCTTATACTTCTCAATCTTAGACCAAATCTCAGCAGGTGTTTTTTATAGTTGGTTGTAACATAATTTTGAAATTCAAATCGCCTTGAATCGTCCCAAGATTGTCCATATTCAGAACCGCCCGCGAGTAACACACCTAGCACATCTAAACTCGGCTGATTATTATTGGCTTGCTGGGTGGTTTTTTCATTCACGAATTGGAATCGAAATTCGTTAACTGTTTGCGAGTTAATCAAAGCAGTATCGCTAATTTGAATCAGATGTTCTGTTGAGGTGTAGTTGTATCCACGCTCAGGAAGAGTTATTTCACCGACACCAAGGTTTGTGATTTTGTATCTCGAGAAGTCGTATCTAGCGGTGAACGAGTGCGATTCGTTGAACTGAATATCCATTCGAGGTGCAAATGACAGACTTCGTCTGGGAACCGCAACTGCAATGTTTATGGGTTCGATGTCAAAAGAGTTGTTAACTACTTGGGTTGAGGTAACGCTTGTTTGGTCTTCATTAGTTTGCTGAAAATTGAGAAAAAAGGAAGCTCTATTCGGGACTAGGGTGCCGCCCAAATTTCCACCATATCGGGCATAATTGTAGGGTAATCTTATATCCGAAAATGGATTACGGGCATTAAAATGTCGATTACTATAATTGAGAAACGCACTTCCTTCTAGTTTATTTGTACCGGATTTTGTGAATATTTGTATTCTGGAGCCGCTGGGTGTATCTTGTTCCGCACTAAATACATTTGAGCTTATCCTTATCTCACGTATAGATTGTTTAGGAGGCACTGTTGTTGTTTCAAAACCATCGACGTAGATTTGTGGTTCGCCGGGTCCTGCGGGAGCCATAGTTTTTAGAGCGTCAGCAAGCGCATTGTCATCGTCGGGAAGTTGAGCTTCAATTTCTTCTTGGTTAAGGCGAATATCCCCTGAAGCAGAATTAGATAATTTATTTTCTTGGTCGCTCACACTAATCTCTTCTTTTACTACTGCAACGGAAAGCTCTACATTTTGAACTAAGGTGGCTCGTTCTTTAAGAAGAATGTTCTCGAACTTAAGAGTAGAAAATCCTTCTTTGGAAACTATGACCGTATAATTTCCAGCGGGTAGATTGTTAAAGGTATAATTACCTGTTGAGTTGGTAAAAGTTTCTTTTATCGGTTTGCCATTAGAAACAAGTTTAACTTCGGCACCTACTATTACATCGCCTTGTGAATCTATAACCTGACCAACTAGGCTACCAAAATTATTTTGACTAAATACGGATGCTGAAAAAACAAACAGAACTAAGAAAAACAGCAATTTCCACTTTCCGGTGATTTGCAAGGGATTATTTCTCATATTGTCCACCTAAAACACGTCCAAATTAAATTTTAAGGTTGTGGACGTTCCATTTTGGGCGTCATTTGCATTTGATAGGATTTCTAATCCCGAGACGATTGTTAGTGCTGAGATAATTTGTGAATTGTTACGTGAAGCTGATGCAACCGCAATCAAATCGCCAGGGTTTATGTCACTTAAACCGATTTCTTTAGCATTTGCAAAAAACGCATTTAAATTTATTTTTCCTTTTTTTTCAGGGGCACTGATATTTCCTGGTTCAGTCTTAGTTGTTGGATACAGTTTCCTTATATTCGTAGAACCCCGAACTGAAATTTTCACTAAGGTATTTGTTGAGGAATCAATTAGTTCAAGTTCTCCATTGCTAAGATCTTTAGAAACTACTTTCCCTGAAATAGTTCTGAAAAACCCGGAAAATATCTCTGAAGCAATATAGTCGCCACTAGCCTGATCGTTTTCGCCGAGTGCTCTAATTTGATCCCCAATATTCATTTTACTTATATCGCTTGATTCGAACTCATTTATACTTTTTGCACCTTCCGGGTATCTTTGGATTGACGAGCTTTCAGTTAGAAGAACCCTGATAACCTGGTTGGAAGTGGGGACTTTGACGGTTATTCGTTTTAAATCTTTATCTATACTTTCAATAACTCCGCTTACACCTATTTTTTCCCATTTGGTTTGTCGTAACCTTTGCCTTTCTTCGATATCTGATTTCTTTACGATTACGATTTGGGCTGCTTTAATCTTGTTTGTGCCAGAAGAAACTCCACGAATAAAGCATTGATCGCCAATTTCAATCTGATTTATCGTAATTGAGACTGCATTTGTAAGCGTCGTTTCACCCGCTCTCACCAATCTAAGACTTGATTGCGGCTCAATTTCGACAATATATGAGGAATTATTTTCTAGTAAAACCGAAACAGTGGAATGAGCTTTGGAAATTTCAGTTATTGCTCCATGAAAATTGATTAACTTTGAAGTTGTCTGTGCATGAATCCTTTCAATGTTCACCGTAAATATTAGTATGGTATATGCAGAAACAATCAAACTGCTTTTTGAAATTAAATTGAGTCGTTCTTTCATTTTCAGTATTTCCTCTAAAAGCCTAGCAATCGATAAAGAGCTTGTAAAGCTCCCCTGATTAGTACCGATTAAAAGTACAGTTTTCTTAACCTCACCCCGAAGTGATCAAGTATTTCGTTGCGTCCCGTATTGACTCGGAGGAATTCCTCCGAGCGCGTCGTGGGGGCGTTCGTTGTTGTATTTGTCGAGCCATACGGCGGTGATTTCTCTTGCGTCATCTAACGAATCAAACAGGTACATGTTTAACACGCCTTGT
>JBKEBT010000054.1:0-61337 GCA_047973305.1 Pyrinomonadaceae bacterium | reverse complement strand
CGCCCAACTTCTGAAACCACTTGGGCATCTCCGCGGTCCTTCTGCATCATTACTTTAACAACCGAAAGTCCAAGCCCGGTTGATTCTTCTTCATAATCGAGTCCATCCCGCCCAAATCTGTAAAACTTGGTCCAAATTTTTTCTAGTTCCTCCGTCGGAATGCCGTATCCACGATCTTCAACTTCAACATTCAAAAACTCGGTATCCATCAACGTTGAAATAATTACCGAACTTCTTTCCGGGCTGTATTTAACTGCATTTTCCACGAGATGCATTATCGCCTTTGTCAACAATCCCCGATCGGCAGAAACCGGCGGCAACATATTCTGATTTCTTTCTACTAACCTAATTCGCTTTCGGCGGGCAGGTTCACGCATTATTTCTATAACGTCATCTACGACCTGATTCAACCTTACCGAAGATGGATGAAATTCCTTTTTATCGGATTGTTCTAAATTTGACACCGTAAGAAAGTTTGTAAGCATTTTGGATGCCCGCTTTGATTCTGATTCGATTGTGAAAAGAAACTCCCTCATGTCTTGCGGCAAATCTTCATCCATTAAAAGCATTTCGGCAAACCCGTTTATACTTGTTATCGGCGTTCGAAGCTCGTGTGACATAAGGTTAACCATGTCAGAGCGCAACTTTTCATTTTCTTTGCGTTGCGAAACATTCCGCAAAGAAATCAAAAAGCAAGCCGGCTTAGGTACCGGTTTAACGCTTGCAACGTCTTCATCTTCAATGTTTATAAGCCGAACTTGTAGCTCGCGCGTTTCGCAATCATCCGGAAAATCTAATTCAACGAAAAATGGTTCACCGGTTTGTAATACTTTTCTTATCGCGAGCCGGGGTTCGTTAAAGAGTTCCGTTTTAAGGCAGTTAAGCAAATCGAACAAATCCGCCTGCGCCACCTTTTTGGGTTCAAAGCCTAATACTTCGCACATCGCATAGTTAGCGAATGCCAGTGTGCCATCCAAATATGCAATTGCGTGGGCTTCCGCAATGTCTGCCGTTGCCCTTATTCCGAAAGATTGTTCACAAACCATTCCGCTTATTAGTCGGGAAAGGTTTAGTCGATTTTCTTGAGACGTTCTGGATAAAACCCAATCAAATCCCTGTTTTTCGCCACTAAAATTCTGCAAGCGTTTGCGCTGAAAATTTCGAGCGAGCTGTTCGCCGAAAGATTCAAGCAGTTTACGATCGTCCGCTTCAAAGCGCTCAGATATTTCAACAAACAAGCCTCCGATTATTTCGTGATTGTTCTTTAACGGCATCGCAATCGTCGCAGATTGCTTTCTTTCGTCTAAAATTTCAACTAGAATTTCCCGCTTAGCGATGGCAGTTTCACAAAAACTGAAATTCTTTGACCAGTTTTGCGAACCACCGGAACCGTCCCGCGCACGCCCCACAGGTTGCAGCTTTCCGTGTTTGTCGTAAATAAACACAACAACATCGGAAACATTCAAAACCGTGCGAAGTAGCTTTAATCCGGTTTCTACGCGGCTGTCAGCACTATCGCTCTTCATATACGGTTTGCTTTCGAGTATTTCAACCAGTTGTTTCTTAAGCGCGATCTCAAGACGAATAATGTTTATTGCTTCGTTCAAAATCACAGCCAAAATAATCGCCGGCGCGGCATAATAAAATCCAATATTGGTGTTAAAAAGCGATTCTGCCAAAACAAAAATACTGTAATAGATAACTAACAAGAGAATTGTTAACACAATGAGACGTGGAAAACTCATTTTGTGCGAAAGCAATAATATCCCGAATACCGAAACGATAATCGGAATAATTACAAAACCCGGCACCGCTTCAAATTCTTTGATTCGTTCCGCAACTTGCAAAACTGTTTCTGAACCAAATGTCAGTGCGATATACACGGATAGCGTCACACACAATGCGATTATTAACTCTGTTAATGGTTTTTGCCCGTAAATTTTGAACATTAGGAGGTGAAGGTTAGATATATTTCGAAAGCTTCAACGATGCCGATAACACACCAACACTGTTAAACAATATAATTATAAACATATACAATGAAAAATCAAGCTCTTTTTTATGCCAACAAGAAGTAATCCGGTACAAATTTGTTCGGGGAATACCATATGTTTAATTGCTTGCGTTTTGCCCTTTTATCCAAAACATTCCATAATAAATTCCACGCTTCACGTGGAAACTTGAAATGAAGATTTTGGTTAAAATTCAACTATTACTGTTGGGAATTTGGTTGGGCGCCGCAATATTTTTCGGCGCGGCAATGGCTCCCACCGCATTTCGCGTACTTCCAAATTCTGCACTTGCTGGTAGCTTGGTTAGCCACACGCTGACTATTGTAAATTTCAGTGGTATTGCGATTGGTGTTTTGCTTTTATTACTTTCATTTGTTCCACGGGCGGGTTCGGCAAGGGCTTGGGCGTGGTTTGAACGATTTTTGCTTTTTGTCATTGCAGCCGCCTGCGGATTTGGACAAGCCGTAATCGGATTATATTTGGAACAACTGCGCAAGCTAGCCGATAAGCCGATAGATCAACTTCCGCCAAACAGCTCAATTAAACTAAGCTTCGACCAATGGCATCAATATTCCGTATGGATTCTTGCAACTGCCATGATTGCAGCATTTATCGCATTTTTTGTAATTGCACGCAGCTCGGACAGAAAGAAAGTTTCGTCTAATTCAGACGATATGCCAAAATTTGATTTACCCGATGAATTAAAAATGTAACTTATGGAAACTATTGAAAATTTAGGTGAGTTTAAGCATCGTTTTGCAAAGTGGAGCGGAAATGAAAGTAGCTATCCGTTTGTTGTTAACAAGCACGCCCCGTTTACGCCACTTCGGCGTTCGTTGCCGCTTGCAAACTTGGCGTTGATAACATCAGCGGGTGCATATATCGACGGCACTACTCCATTTGATTTGGATTCGCGCGAAGGCAATATTAGTTTTAGGGAAATTCCTATTGAAATTGAGGCGGAGGATTTGAAATATTCTGCCGCGGGTTACGACCCTGCATCAATCGAAAAAGACAGGAATTGCCAAATCCCGATAGATCGGCTTTTGGAATATGAAGCAAATTCGGTTATCGGAAAGGTTAATTCTGTTTGGTGGAGTGTTGCACCAAACATTGCTAACGCTACATTGGTCGCAGAGGAATTGGCGCCCGTATTGGCTGAACGCGTTCGAAATTCCGGCGCACAGGTTGCACTTTTGATTCCGGCGTCAAGGCTTTGTCATCAAACGCTTGGATTGATTGCGCGTGAAATCGAACAACAAAATATTTCAACCATGATGATTTCCGTCGATCGGAAATTAACTGATAAGGTGCGCCCGCCGCGAACTGCTTATTATCAAGGAAAAATTGGCGAAGTTGCCGGTGAGCCGCTTTGGCAAAATTATCAACGTAGAATTCTTGATGAAGCATTGAGATGGATTGAAACATTCGACGAACCCGGTTCAAAGAAGTTGGTTGTGGAACTTGAAACGGAAACCGAGGTGGCACGAGGCGAACGATAACAAAACAAGTGCAAAAGCGGGTAACAGAATATCCGCTTTTTTGTATGAACCGAGAAGAATCCCTTGCACGTGTTCGTTCATCGAATCAAACGTTCGATGTACTCATAATTGGCGGCGGCGCTACCGGAATTGGTTGCGCACTTGATGCCGCAACGCGCGGACTCAACACCGTCATAATAGAAAAATCAGATTTCGGTAAAGGCACCTCAAGCCGTTCAACCAAACTGATACATGGTGGCGTGCGCTATTTGGAACAAGGGAATATTTCTCTGGTGCGGGAAGCACTAAAAGAACGTGGAATTCTGAAACAAATCGCGCCCGATTTTGTTTTTGAGCAGGAATTTGTTGTTCCCGTTTACGGAACATTTCAACAACTCTATTACGGCGCAGGGCTCAAAACCTACGACAAACTCGCCGGAAAATACAGCTTTGGCAGATCTCGGTTTTTGTCAAAAAAAGAAACAAAACAACGCCTTCCGTCGCTTTCCGATAAAGGTTTAACCGGCGGAATTTCCTATTTTGACGGACGCTTTGACGATGCGCGCTTTCTTATTGAACTTACCAAGACCGCGGCGAAAAGCGGCGCCGAAGCAATTAACTACTGCGAATTACTTGGTTTTGAAGTATCGCAACGTTCAGGAAACATTTTTGCTGCAAAGGTTAAAGACATATTTTCAGGCGAAGAATTTGAAATAAAAGCACATGCTTTTGTAAACGCAACCGGCGCGTTTTCCGATGAAATTCGTAGATTGGCGAACCCCAAAAACAAAAATGACCTTTCATTAAGCCGAGGCAGCCACATTGTCTTACCGCGCGAAATTTTTCCATCGGAATCCGCTTTGATGATTCCTAAAACCGAAGATGGACGCGTATTATTTGCAATACCTTGGAAAAGACATGTACTTGTGGGCACAACCGATATTTTCACAAATACAACATTTCCCGATCAAAAACCGAGTGATGAAGAAATCAAGTTTCTAATAGATACTTGTGGAAAGTATTTTTCAAATCCAATTTCCAAAAGCGATATTACATCTGCATTTTCGGGAATTCGACCGCTTGTAAGCTCAAATAGCAATCGTGTAACTTCGGCACTCTCGCGCGAGCATTCAATAACTGTTTCAGCAGAAGGGCTAATAACGGTAAGCGGCGGAAAATGGACAACGTTTCGCAAAATGGCTCAAGAAACCATCGATAAGGCAGCCGCGGAATTTTGTTTGACTACTAATAAATCAGTTACCAAGGATTTGCGAATTGACCCACCTGAACATTCAAACAGAAACTTTGACGAAATTTCAGATGAGGAAATTTTGCATTTTGTTCAAACGGAATCCGCACGAACTGTTGAAGATGTTCTTGCGCGAAGAACCCGCGTGCTTTTTACCGATGCGCGGCACGCTATAAAATTGGCGCCGCAAGTTGCGGTTATACTTTCAAAGTTACTGGGAAAAGATCAAGATTGGACAATTAAGCAAACCGAAGAATTTCAAAACCTTGCTCGGCTATATCTTGCATAACGTTTCTAAAACGGTCTGACATAAAAAGACAAAATAAAGAATTTACAGTTTAAGCCCCCGAAGATAAGCTCTAAATTCATCACCTAAATCATCCCGTTTGAGTGCAAACTCTACGGTGGCAATCAAAAATCCCAACTTGTCACCCGCATCGTGCCGCGTGCCTTCGAGCTTTACGGCGTAAAACGGCTTTCCTTCGTACAACATAAGGCGCATAGCATCGGTAATCTGAATCTCGCCGCCTGCGCCTGACTTCGTTCGCTCAATCGCATCAAATATATCCGGAGTAAGTATATATCTGCCAATAATTGCAAGATTTGACGGCGCATCTTGAAATGCGGGTTTTTCTACCATGTTCGTTACGCGAACCACGTTAGGAACTTCGGTTTCCTCCGTTTCAATCACGCCAAAACGTGAAATTGCCTCGCCTTCAACAACCATAGTTGCCAAGATCGGAGCATTAAAATACTCATATGCATCAATTATTTGTCGCAAAGCCGGTTTTTCCGCATCCACAACATCATCCGCCAAAAGCACCGCAAACGCCTCATTTTCCGCAAAATCTGCCGCTTGATAAATTGCGTGTCCAAGTCCTAACGCCTGTTTTTGACGCGTATAAGAAATTCGTGCGATTTCGGAAATCGCGCGCACCATCTCAAACATTTCATCTTTATTCTTATCTTTTAGAAGTTGTTCGAGTTCGAATGAAATATCAAAATGGTTCTCGATAGGCGATTTTTCCCTTCCGGTTACAATCAATATTGATTCGATTCCCGAATTAACTGCTTCTTCCACCGCATATTGAATCAAAGGTTTATCAACCAACGGAAGCATTTCTTTTGGTGAAGCCTTGGTCGCCGGCAGGAATCGCGTGCCTAAACCGGCTGCCGGAAATACTGCTTTTCTAATCTTTTCTGCCATAATTGCTCTTCTAATTTTTAGATGTAATATAAAAAGGTGATTTTAGGCGATACTATTTCGATAAACAAATTAACAAAAACTTATGCTAGACCTTAATTTTGTACGTGAAAATCTTGATATTGTGCGACAGGCACTGAAAGACCGCTATTTTGAAACAGATGCATTGGAACAATTTGAAATTCTTGATTCCAAAAGACGTGAAACAATCGGCGAAGCCGATGAAGTAAATCGGCAACGAAACTCTTCAAGTAAGGAAATCGGCGCGCTAATCCAAGCCGGAGACAAGTGTGCCGCTGATGAAAAGAAGGCTAAAATAGCCGAGTTAAAAGCCCGTCAGCAAACATTAGAGCAATTACGTAACAAGGTAGAGGACGAAATGAATTCCCTACTTGCGGGCTTACCAAACTTGCCCTCGAAAGACGTTCCGGTGGGAAAAGATGAAACAGCAAATTTGGAAGTAAGCAAATGGGGCGAACCCCGCAAATTTGATTTTGAACCAAAAGATCACGTCGATTTAGGCGAGAGCTTGGGAATTTTGGATCAGGAACGCGCCACAAAAATAACCGGCTCACGCTTTGCGATTCTAAACGGCTTGGGTGCAAAACTTGAGCGAGCACTAATAAACTTTATGTTGGATGTGCATACACGCGAACATGGCTATAAAGAAACGCTTCCGCCGTTTATCGTAAACGCACAAACACTTTACGGAACCTCACAACTGCCAAAGTTCGAAGCAGATTTGTTTAAGCTGCAGGACGATAGAAATTTTTATCTGATTCCAACGGCGGAAGTTCCCGTAACAAATTATCATTCGGGTGAAATCTTGGAAGCAAAAGATTTGCCTATGTATTTTACGGCATATACGCCGTGCTTTCGTTCGGAAGCAGGTAGTTACGGCAGAGATACACGCGGTTTGATTCGGCAGCATCAGTTTGAAAAAGTTGAATTGGTTAAATATTCTTTGCCCGAAAGTTCTGCTCAAGAACACGAAGCGTTAACCGATGATGCCGAAAAAATCTTGCAACTTTTGGAACTGCCTTATCGAAAGGTTGTGCTTTCCACCGGCGATTTAGGTTTTGGCGCTGTAAAAACTTACGATTTAGAGGTTTGGCTTCCGTCGCAGCAAACCTTTCGTGAAATTTCAAGCTGTTCAAATATGGGCGATTTTCAGGCGCGCAGAATGAACCTACGTTTTCGCAGAGCCGGTGGTGCAAAACCCGAATTTGTACACACGCTAAACGGTAGCGGCTTGGCTGTTGGCAGAACTTGGATTGCAATTTTAGAAAATTTTCAAAATGAGGATGGCAGTATTTCTATTCCAAAGGCACTGCAGCCGTTTATGAACGGAGTTGAATCAATCTTCGCTTCGTGATGTAATTACGGAGTATCTACATTTTGACAATAAATTTGAATGAAAGGTAGAATCGTAAAAATTGGCAACTCAAAAGGCATCCGAATTCCAAAGGCATTACTGGAAGAATGCAGACTTTTGGGCGAAGTTGAAATGGAAGTTCGCGTTGATGGACTTTTGATAAAACCTTCGCGCGCGCCCAGATTAAATTGGGAAACGTCTTTCAAGCAAATGTCTGACAATGATGAAGATGAACTTATTTTGGATGATTCGGAAACAACTACAACATTTGAAAAGGAGAATTGGCGTTGGTAAGACGTTTTGATATCTTTCTGCTTAATTTGGATGCTGAAATTTCAGATGACCCAAAAAATTCGCGTCCGTGTGTTGTAGTTTCGCCCGATGAATTGAATAGGCATATCTCGACAGCAATTGTTGCGCCCGTTTCTTCAATCGACAAGAAATATCCCACAAGGGTTCCATTCGAATTTCTTGAACGAAGACGTGCTGTAGTGGTTGATCAACTTAGAACCGTCGAAAAAGCGCGTTTAGTGAAAAACATCGGCAGGCTAGACAGAAAAACTCAAAACGAAGTATTGGAAATTTTAGGTGAACTCTTTGTGAGATAAAACTTTTCTTCCGCTCTTAGTATAAGTCAGCGCTTGCAAAGCTCCGCAAATCAGCGCAAATCATAATCAAACTACAAAATTTCAACAATTTTTGCATTTTTTTTTGCAAGAATCCTCAGTAAAACCTATATTAGGTTCATATTAAATTTAAATATCGAGGGCGAAGCGCTTTTTGCGGGCTTCCCGAATCAATTGTGCTTCAACTTATTTTGTCTTTTAAGAAAAGTGTAACAAAAACCCATGTCAAATCACGATGATAATACGCTTACAAAAACCGATTCGCGAAAAGACGTTGAATTGATACCTAAAGCACCTACAGCAGTTGAACGCTGGTTTCCATTCGCGCATTGGATAAAAAATTACAGCTGGAATCTTAACGCGCCAAAAGATTTAATTGCGGCGATTACAATTGCGGCGCTTCTTGTGCCGGAGGGAATGGGCTATGCCACAATTGCGGGTGTTCCGATGCAATTGGGTTTGTATGCGGCTCCGCTGGCTTTGTTGGGATATGCCCTTTTTGGCGGTTCAAGAATTATGGTTTTCGCGGTAACTGGTTCGGTAGCTGCGGTAACTGCTAACGTTATAGGCGAACTGGGCACGGGCGATGCGTCAAAAGTTGTGGTTTTCGCTGCCGCCTTGGCTTTGACCGGTGGAATAATACTTCTTACTGCCGGGTTACTTAGATTAGGGTGGATTGTTAATTTTATTCCGCGCTCCGTAATGACGGGAATAATCGTCGGGATGTCTGTCAATATTATTGTTGGGCAGTTTCCAAAGCTCGTAGGCATCAAGGTGCCTGACGGAAATACCCTCTCAGATATTTGGAACACATTCAAAGAAATATCTCAGTGGAATGTAACCGCGCTTTTGCTTGGCGCTTTTGGAATTGCGTTCATAATTTTGCTTGAAAAATATTTTCCAAAGGTTCCGGCTTCATTGGCAATGGTTGTGATTGCTTCATTAATGATTGCCGTGTTCGGGTTAAGTATTGACATTGTTCCAACAATTCCGCCGGGTGTGCCGATGCTTTCAGTGCCTACGGGTATCACTGCTTCACAGTGGGTAACCCTTTTCTTGGGTGGCTTGGTTCTTTCGCTTGTTTGTTTCTCTGAATCGTGGGGAAGCTCATCCGCCGTTTCCAGGGTGACACATGACGATATTGATATTAATCAGGAATTCAGGGCTTATGGCATTAGCAGCATCGGCGCATCCCTTTTAGGCGGAATGCCGGTTTCCGGAAGTCTTTCAAAATCGAATACCGCAATTGAAGCCCGCGCCACTTCTCAAATGACAAACATTTTTCTAGCGGGCATCGTGATTTTGGTTTTGCTTTTTCTTTCCCCGGCATTTAAATGGTTGCCTGAAGCGGCACTTGCCGCAATTGTTATAACGGCGATGCGAAATTCCGCTAACCCGATGCAATTTTTGCCTCTTTGGAAAACTGAAGCTCTGTATTGTTCGCTAGGAATATTGACGGGGTTTCTGGTTTTGATAATCGGATTGATGCCCGCGATGGTGTTTGGCGTAATAATTTCGCTTATTTACGTAATCTACAGAATTTCATTTCCAACAGGTGCGGTACTTGGTAAATCTCTTGATAATGGATATTTCGCACCGTTGACGTTTGATTACGGACGTTCATTTCACCGAAAGAGTAAATTTAAGGTTGAAGCAATTGAGGGTGTTTTAATTTATCGCTTTTCCGCACCACTTATTTTTGCCAATGCGCAGCCATTTATTAACAGAATAAAGCAACACATTATTGATTTATACGCAACCAACAAGAAAATTCATTCGCTGGTAATCGATTGTGAATCAATAGTTTATATGGATATTACAGGAATTGATGCAGTGCACACCGTGCAGGAATACTGCGAAAGATATAACATTTCTGTCTATTTGGCACGAATGCACGGCACTTCTCTTACAATGCTCGCATCGGTTGAAAGATTAAAAAATCTTTATGATGAACGAAACTTTCATACAATTCACGAGGCGGTTGAACAAGCTAAACAAGATTCCGGGCGTTTCGAAGACAAGAAAACGACGTAAAGCCACCAAACCGGAACATTTTCGGTTTGGTTTTCAATTTCCCGCCCGAAAATTTGGAAACCTTCGGGCTTACGGGAAACCAATTTAGACTATTCAGTTATGTGTATATCTTCAGATTTGTTTACTCTTCCCGAAAGGAAAAGTGCACCAGTTATCAACGTGATAACGAGCAAAATAATTGCCCCGACGAAATAAAGCATATTAGCCGATTCGGCATTTGGATGGCTGATATACAGATAGAAGCAAACCGCAGTGCCAATTGCACAAATTAGGGCTAACACGGCATAAACCATATCTTTCATAGAATTTTCCCTCCGTTGTAGATATTTTCAAACTTTACACTTCACACGTAAAAACTTTAACGTTCAAAATTCACTTTGTTAGTGCGCTGTTTGGTTCAATTTATTTGAATTGGCTATATGTTAGCTTTTTTAAATAAAAAAGGGAATATTTTTATTTTTGGTGTAGAGCTTAATTGTAAACGGCAATAATTAACTAAGAATTTTTTTGAATAGAAAATTGGTGTTTTAAACAAGCCCGGCGGCAATACTTATACTTAGCCTATTCTTCATTTACCTTTAAAACAGCCAAAAACGCTTCCTGCGGAATAGAAACGCGACCTACCTTTTTCATACGCTTCTTGCCTTCCTTTTGTTTTTCCAAAAGTTTGCGTTTGCGCGAAATATCGCCACCATAGCATTTAGCGGTTACGTTCTTTCCCATCGCCTTTACAGTTTCACGCGCTATAACTTTATTGCCAATTGCAGCTTGAATCGGAACTTCAAACATTTGACGCGGAATAAGTTCTTTCATCTTCTTAGCCAATGCCCGACCGCGGATTTCTGCGTTGGCTTTATGAAGAATAAGGGAAAGCGCATCAACCGGTTCACCTGCAACAAGCACATCAAGCTTAACCAAATCACCGGTTTTATAACCCGAAAGGTGATAATCAAGCGATGCATATCCTCGTGAAACCGATTTCAAACGATCGTAAAAGTCCAAAACTATTTCGTTTAACGGCACGTCATAAACAAGCATCACCCTGTTTTTGGTAACATATTCAAACTTCTTCTGCACGCCACGCTTTTCATCCAAAAGTGGCAAAATGCCGCCCAGGTATTCATCAGAAGTCAAAATGGTTGCCTCAATATAAGGTTCTTCGACCTTTTCGATTCTTACGGTTTCGGGCATTTGTGAAGGCGAATCAACTTCCTTAACTTCGCCATCGGTACGCGTAACGCGGTAACGCACGCTTGGTGCAGTGGTTATTAATTCCAGCCCAAACTCTCTTTCAAGCCGCTCTTGAATTATTTCCATGTGCAACAAACCAAGAAATCCGCAACGGAAGCCAAAGCCGAGCGCGGCGGAGGATTCCGGTTCGTAGAAAAACGATGCATCGTTAAGCCGAAGTTTATCCATAGCATCGCGAAGCTCCTCATATTGCTTTGAATCGGTTGGATATAGCCCGGAAAAAACCATCGGTTTCACTTCCTGAAAACCCGGAAATGGTGAAGGTGTAGGGTTTGCCGCGTCAGTGATTGTGTCTCCGATTTGTACATCTGCAACGGTTTTGATAGATGCGGTTAGGAACCCAACTTCGCCAACTGCAAGTTCATTTACAGGCGTTGGCACCGGACGATTTACGCCCAATGTTTCAATTTGATATTCGCGCCCCGTTTCAAAAAGACGCATTTTCATTCCTTTCTTAATTTTTCCGTCAATCACACGAAAAAGCACAATGACACCGCGGTATGAATCATACCAACTATCAAAAATCAGCGCTTTTAGGGGTGCATTAGCATCGCCGTTTGGCGCCGGAATATCGCGCACAATTGCCTCCAATATGTCTTCCACGCCTTCGCCCGTTTTCGCGGAAGCCATCACGGCGTTGTCCGTGCTAAGCCCAATAATATTTTCAATTTGATCCGAAATTCGTTCAGGATCCGCAGAAGGAAGATCGATTTTATTCAAAACCGGCACGATTTCGAGATCGTTTTCGATTGCAAGATATGTGTTTGCAAGAGTTTGCGCTTCCACACCTTGCGATGCATCAACAACCAAAAGCGCCCCTTCACATGCCGAAAGCGATCGTGAAACTTCGTAAGAAAAATCCACGTGCCCGGGCGTATCAATTAGGTTCAGAACATAAGCTTCGCCATTTTTCGCCTTGTAATCCAAACGAACCGCGTGCGATTTAATGGTAATTCCGCGTTCGCGCTCAAGATCCATACTGTCTAGAAGCTGATCTTCCATATCGCGATCGGCAACTGCACCGGTCTGTTGCAAAATTCGGTCTGCAAGCGTCGATTTTCCGTGATCGATATGTGCAATAATTGAGAAATTTCTAATATTCTTCGGATTCATATAAGACGTAAATCAAACCAAGCGTGAACCAAATAAGATACCAAAACACGCAAGATTTCGCATTCTTAAACATCCTGATTTTAATGTTATATGGTGCGTGTTAACTTTTTGCTAATTCCTTATTTCGCGAATCGCTTATGATAAACTTTGCGTAAAACTTAAAGAACACAAAGTTACTGTTATTCAAATATGAAACAATTTATTGTCGCAATTACTTTCGTCATACTTCTTTCCGCGGTTGGAGCATTCGCGCAAGTGGAATTTAATGCGGCTCAATACCGTTTGAACTACAAAAAATATGTGTTAAAAAACGGGCTGACACTGATTGTTCATGAAGACCACAGCGTGCCGATTGTTGGGGTGCATGTTTGGTATCACGTTGGTTCGCGGAATGAAAAGCGCGGAAAAACCGGCTTTGCACACCTGTTTGAGCACTTCTTCTTTAACGGTTCAGAAAATTTTCCGCACGGATTTCGTGAGGCGATGGATGACCTTGGCGCAAACAATCGCAACGGCACAACAAATTCAGACCGAACGGATTTCTTTGAAGATGTACCTGTTTCAGCGCTCGAAAAAACGCTTTTCTTGGAGGCAGACAGGATGGGGTTTCTGGGCGGCTATATTTCCCAAGAAATGCTTGAGCGCGAACGAGGTGTAGTAAAAAACGAAAAGCGCCAAGGTGAAAATGCGCCTTACGGTAGAGTTTTTGGCGAAATTGTCGGCAAAATCTATCCCTATTCGCACCCCTATTCTTGGACAACAATAGGAGAAATGGACGACCTGAACGCGGCAACGCTTGAGGATGTAAAGCAATGGTACAAAACCTATTACGGACCAAATAATGCCGTGATTTCGCTCGCCGGAGACATAACGCCTGAAAAGGCATATGAGCTTGTAAACAAATATTTCGGTGATATTCCGCCGGGTCCGCCACTTCCGCGAATGGAAGAATGGATTCCGAACTTTGGAAATAATATGCGTGATGAAATGGAAGACCGCGTGCCACAAGCGCGAATTTATCGCATTTATTTTGCGCCCTCGTGGGAAAATCCGTCACTGGCAAACCTTGAACTGTTCGCTGATGTTTTGGCTGGTTCAAAAAGTGCGGTGCTTACAAAAACACTTGTTTACGATAAAAAACTTGCGACAAGCGTTTTTGCTTCGGTAAACGATTCCGAATTGGCGGGTTTGTTTATGATTGTTGCAACGGTTCAGCCCGGCATTGCTCCAAAAACCGTGGAAACTGAAATTGACCGTTTGGTTGATGAAACCCTTAAAACGGGCGTTGATGTGGCAACATTAAAACGTTATCAGAATCGAAACTTGGCACAATTCTTACGCCGAAGTGAAACAATTGGAGGACGAAGCGGGCGCGCCGCAATCTTAGCCGAAGGGCAAACATTCGGAAACGATCCAGAGAACTACCTCAAACGACTCGAGTGGATGGCGGCGGCTTCACCGCAAGATGTGTATAAAACGGCGCGAGAATGGTTAGCGCGTAACAGCTACACAATGGTTGTAAAGCCGATGAAGGAATACGAAGCGGATATCACGCGAGTTAACCGTAGCAAGGTACCTGAACTTGGACAGGCTTCAGATGTGAGTTTTCCGAAAGTACAACGTGCAAAGCTCAAAAACGGCTTAAACGTTATTCTTTTAGAGCGACATTCCGTACCGATTGTAAATCTAACATTGGCTGTGGATGCAGGTGCCGCATCTGATGCGTTGGCAAAAGCGGGAAATGCTTCGCTTGCATTAAGCCTGATTGCTGACGGCACAACAAAAAGAAATAGTTTTCAAGTCTCGGATGAATTGGATTCACTCGGTGCAGAAATCGTCGCCGATAACACTGCAGATATGTCGTTTGTATCTTTGCGCGCAATCAAATCAAAGCTTCAACCATCTCTGAATATTTTTGCGGATGTGGTGCAGAATCCGGCGTTTCGGGAGGAACAGTTCGAAAGCGGCAAAAAACGAATGTTGGCTTCAATAGCGCAATCTAAGGCTAACGCAAATTTACTGGGCACAAATATAACGCGCGAAATTCTTTACGGAAAAAGCCATCCTTATGGAAAGCCGAATTCAGGTTTTGAAAACACCGTAAGTGCGCTTACGAGAGGTGATTTGGTGCAATGGCATAAAACTTGGTTTCTGCCACAGAATTCTACGCTTGTTGTCGCGGGTGACACAACGATTAATGAGGTAATGCCGATGCTTGAAGCGGAATTCGGAGGTTGGAAAGGTAAAAAAGCGCCAAAGAAGACTATAGCTGCCGTGCCAAATGTGCCGGGAAAGCAGATCTTTTTAATCGATAAGCCCAATGCACCACAATCGGTAATCATAGCGGCTCATACAGACCCACCGAGTGGGCAAAAAGAAGATCTCGCGGCGCAGGCGGTTTTTACAGACTTCGGCGGAATGTCCACTTCGCGTTTAAATCGCAATCTACGTCTGGATAAGCACTGGAGCTATGGCACAAGAGCTTCGCTAGATGATGTACGTGGCAGCCGTATGTTTATGGCTATTGCGCCCGTTCAAACCGATAAAACAAAGGAAGCAATTATAGAAATTGCTAAAGAAATTCGGGATATTTCCGGAAATCGTCCAATCACGGGTGAAGAATTTGAAAGCATTATGCGAAATATGACATCCCGTTTACCGGGCAGGTTTGAAACCCTAAATTCGCTAGAGAGTGCAGGAACCGATATCGTAAATCTCTTGCTTGCCGATGATTATTGGGCAAATTATGCTGCGAATATGCGCAAATTAACAGAAGCAGATCTTGCTGCGGCGGGCAAGAAATTTGTGAGACCGGATGATGTTGTATGGGTAATCGTGGGTGATTTGAAAAAGATTGAATCGGGTATAAGGGAGCTTCAAATCGGCAAAGTTACCGTGTTGGATTCAAACGGAAATCCGGTTCGTTAGAATTGTTTCGCAAAAGAAAATAGAAAACGGCGCATGCCCGAAAACGGGGAAACGCCGTTTGTTTTGTGAGGAAAAGTTTAACGAACAGTCATTTGGGTTTATAATGTTTTTTCGCTTAAGTTGTTTAGTTTCACTAGATGACATGCGCTTTAATGGAGCTTTATGATACGTTTTGATTCAGAAATCTGTACTTCTTATAAGGAATCAACCGAACGAGAATGGCTTGAAACCAACGGAATCGGCGGGTTTGCTTGCGGAACCATTTCCGGCACGCTTACGCGCCGATACCACTGTTTGCTCATGGCGGCAAACAAGCCCCCAATTGGCAGATTTTCTTATCTGTCAAAGTTTGAAGAATCGATTTTTATTGACGGTAGTGAATATCAACTCTCATCAAATCAGTATCCCGGAGTGGTTGATCCGAAAGGCTATAAATACCTTGTGGATTTTCGGTTGGTTCCGTTTCCCGTTTGGGTTTACGAAATTGAAGGTGTTGAAATCGAACGCCGTTTATTTATGATTCACGGCAAAAATGCGGTCGTTTGTCGGTGGCGGGTGCTTTCAAAGGTAGGTGGAATAGAGCGGAACATCAAGCTTGTTGTAAAACCATTGGTGTCTTTTACCGAACTTCACGCAATACGGAAAGAGAACGCCGAGTTTTCAAGAGAATACAGTTCTGAGCCCGGAAACATTTCGTATAAACCGTTGCCGGATTCCAAGCCGCTTAATTTTCTACACAATGCGTCAAAAATATCAGCAACGGGTTATTGGTATAAGAATTTTGAACTTGAAATGGAACGCGAACGTGGCTTTGATTTTCAGCAAGACCTTTTTCAGCCCTTTTCGTTTGAATTTGAACTTTCGGATAATTGTTTTGTAGCCGCTGCTTCTGAGCATTTGTCGGCATTTTCGCCGGATCAAGCGGAACTTAATGAAATTGAACGAAGAGACAGGTTAGTGGAAATCTCAAAAGCGGATACAGAAATGAAAAGGCAGCTCGTGCTTGCCGCCGATCAATTCGTAGTAAAACGTGGCGACGGAAATTCGATAATTGCGGGTTACCCTTGGTTTGAAGATTGGGGAAGGGACACGATGATTGCCCTGCCCGGCTTAACACTTGCAACAAACCGCGAAGGAATTGCAAAAAGTATTCTACGTGAATATTCAACCGTGATTTCAGAAGGAATGATTCCCAACAGATTTCCGGATGAAGGCGAAACGCCTGATTACAACACGGTTGATGCCACACTTTGGTATTTTGAAGCGTTGCGGGCTTACGTTACCAAAACCAAGGATTTTGCTTTTGTAAAAAACGAACTTTACGAAAAACTTGTTGAAGTAATTATTTGGCACCAGCGCGGCACTCGATACTCAATAAAATTGGATGATGATGGGCTTTTACACGCCGGTGAAAACGGCTCGCAACTTACATGGATGGATGCAAAAGTTGGTGGTGATGTGTTTACGCCAAGAATTGGGAAACCCGTTGAAATTCAGGCACTTTGGTATAACGCCTTGATTGTGATGGCTGATTTTGCAAACGAATTTCGTGATAAAGACGGAGTTTACCTGTACCAACGACTGGCAAAGAAAACAAAAACGGCATTCAACAACAACTTTTGGTGTGATGACGGCGAATATTTATACGATGTTATAGACGGTGGCTACCGGTATAAGGCGATTAGACCAAACCAAATTTTTGCCGTAAGTTTGCGCAATTCAATGCTAAGTATTTATCGCGCCAAAAAAGTTGTTCAATCCGTCGAAAAATATCTTTTTACTCCGGTTGGGCTGCGTTCGCTTTCACCGGAAAGTGACGAATATAAAGGCGCTTACACCGGCACCCCTTACGAACGCGATTCCGCGTACCACCAAGGAACGGTTTGGGCATGGTTAACGGGCGCATTTATTGAATCGCTAAAAAAGACTTATCCGAATGGCAGAAAAATGCGAAAGCGCAAAGAGACCATTTTGCAAGGTATTCATCTAAACCTGTTTGACGCCGGTTTGGGGCAAGTTTCCGAAATCTTTGACGGTAATAAACCGCACAAACCACGTGGTTGCTTCGCACAAGCTTGGAGTGTTGCAGAGGTCTTACGAGTTCTTGACTAAAGTTTTTTACTACTCGCTTTGTTAAGAAGTATGTTCTGTTATATCCGAAAGGTGTCTATTGGAATTAATGCGCAAAAAAGAGGCTGAAATTTTAGCCCCTTTCTTCACGTCCAAATTTAGTCCGATTTCTTTTTACTCGTTTTTGCAAAATAGCCTTCGCGGTAAGTTAGTTGCACCTTTTCGTTCTTTTTATCTTCATTTGCAAATTCAATATTAATCTTGCGGTAAGAACCATCGCGCGTTTGATTAATCGGCTCGTATGAAATTAAGTATTGTGAGCGCATCTCTTCTTCAATAGTTTTGAATGCGGCGCGAAGCTCCATTTCATCGCGGGGAAAGAATGCGCGCCCGCCGGTACTTTCGGAAAGTTTGCGCAACACGCCCTTATCTACGCCATCATAAAACTGATCGCCAATTCCGATAGAATAAATAACGGCTTCCGCCCTAATTGCAGATTTCACGGCGTCATCTAACTTCTTCAATCCGTAAGTGTTGTATCCATCAGTTAGCAAAATTATTGCGCGGCGTGTCTTTTCCGGCGATGGACCCAAAACCTCTTCATTTGTAACCCAAATCGCATCCCAAATTGCGGTTGAACCGGCTGCCGCCTGATTTGAACCCGAAATTGGCGGCGTGCCCTGCACCACGCCTCCACCGTAATATCCGGAAGGTGGACGATATCGCACGTTATCTATCGCGCGTCGTAAACGCCCTATGTTGCTTGTCATACCTTGTTCAAGCGTAACTTCGCCGGTAAAAGTGATTATCGCAACTTCATCCTTTGAAGGTCGCACAACCTTTTCTAGAAATGAGTTAGCCGCATCTTTTTCTTGCGGTAACGTGCGCTCTTGAGAAGAGCTTGTATCGATTAAGATTGAAAGCGAAAGCGGAAGATCTACCTGTCGCATAAATTCCACAATTTCTTGCTTTTCCCCGTTTTCAAAAATGCTTATATCTGAAGCGGTTAGATTTGTAAGTAACCGATGCTGGCGATCCTGCGCTGAAAACAAAACGTTAACGAGCTCAGTATCAATCTTAATTACTTCATCACTGATTTCCACTTCCGGCGTTGGAGTAGGCATTGGTGGCGGCGGCGGCGGTGTGGTTTGCCCAAACACGCCCAAGGTGCCAGTTGCCAGTAAAACTGTTATTGCTAATTTCCCAAATTTCATAAGTAGGTTTTGCCCTTATTTGCCCGGTTGCGTAAGTGAATCTCGAATTGCACGGTATTCAGTGCGAGTTCTTATTTCGTATTCCTTATTCATTGTCGGGTTTCGAAATTTTACTTCGATTTTGCGAACTCGCCCGTCATAGTCTTGATTGGCAGGGCGGTATGTAAGAATATATTGCCGATGAAGTTCTTTGGATATTTGTGCGAACGCTCGTTCAAGTTCAAGCATATCACCTGTAAAAAAGGCTTTCCCACCGGTTTCATCACACATTTTTTCCAGGAATTTATCGCCACTGTCTTTAACCATTCCGGCGTCAACGCCCGGAACCGTTCCCAAAAATCCGGCTTTTGTTGAGATGCCGAAGATTGTTGTTTCAGTTCGCTGTGCAATATCAATCGCATCCGAAAGTTCAGCGCGGCTGAACGTATCATCGCCATCGGTAATCAAAACTATCACACGCCTTCCCGGCACTGACCGAAGCTTTTCATCTGTAAATTGCCAAACCGCATCATAAAGCGATGTTTGCGAACCGGTTTTATTCACGTCATCAACCGCTTCATCAAGCAAATCGAGCTTATCGGTAAAATCTTGTCTGAGCTGTACAAGATGATCAAAGGTCATAAAAGCAACCTTATCTTTACGTAAACGTGTAACGGTGTAGATAAAATTCTTTGCCGCTTCTTTTGAAAAATCAAGCTTTCCCTGCGTTGAACGTGATGTATCCATCAACACACCAACAAAAACGGGAGGATTTGTGCTTTCATCCGTAAAATATGTTGATTCTTGCAATGCGCCGTCTTCATACACCATAAAATCAGACATTTTTAGCCCTTCTACAAAAGGATCCTGCCCTTTCTTTACCTTTTTTTTCTCGACCGTAATCGGCACGCGCACCTCAAAAGTGCGCACCGGATCGTCAACCTGCGCCAGCGCGCCAACCGAAAAAATGGCAATAAAAATGCTCGGGATTATAACCTGTAAAATTGTTTTCATAACCTATTTGAAACTACGAATTAACGAAATTTTCGATGCTTTCAGCAAAATGTATGTTGCCAAATTATATCAATATGCCAAATTCAACTCTATTCAACGCTCGCCGATTCCACCACACACGTAGTATGCAATAAAACTTCTATGCCAAACTTCAAACCATTTTTGATGTAAACCCAAACAAAAATTCCTGGGGAAAACCTGTAATCCAATTTGGGCAATATCAAGTTTGGAATTATTAGATGAAGTTTTAAGACACCTCGCACTTTACAACCGAAAGAATAACCTGGTTTCGCCTTTTTTATGCCAAATGCCTATGACCACAAGCTAGGAGTTGGCAAGAAACTTCTTTATTTCGTTCGAAGTTAAATCCGGCTTTGTAACGCACATTAAATGTCCGGCACCCTCGATTTCAACTACGGCAAGCTGTGCCCCAAGATCTTGCTTTAAAAGTTTGGTATTTTCAGGCGGTGCAATAATATCCTTTGTGCCTTGCAATGCCAGAAAAGGAATTTCACTTTTTGGTGCCCACCAATCGTTAATATCGGTGTTTTTTGATGCGACGGTTTGAATCGGACCCGAATTTGGCGCTCGACTGTCTTTTATCGCATTCCACGCAATTTCTTCATCTTTAGGATTGCCAACCATAACCTTCATAGCATCAAGATATTCTTCGGTTGTGGAAGTATTGCTAAATGCTACTGCCAAAGCCTTTTGCGCTTCTTGTGACGGGGTAACTTTACCGCCTGTCGCCAACAAAACAACCTTGCAGACAAGTTCCGGGTGATCTGCCACGAGCATTCGCGCAACGCGGTTTCCGAAGGCGTGTCCAACAACCACAACCTTACCTTTATCAATTCTTTCAATTACGTTTGCCACATCGTTTGCCAAATCATGCAGGGTAATTTCATCGGTCATAAAATCGCTGCTTTTTCCCGCGCCCCGCGAATTGACCAAAATTACCATATACTCCGCGCCAACCAAAGATTCTGACAAGCCTTTTAGATAGTTAATGTTAAGTGAACCGCCGGGTAGCAAAACAATTGCTTGCTCACCATCACCTTGCGTATAATATTCAATCTCAACCGAACCGTTCTGCGTTAAATTTGAATTAAATTGTTTGCTCATAAATCTCTTCCGAAATAAAAAACCATGTACGTAATTTTTTTTGAATAGACAAATTGTGCCACACAAAACGCGGAATTTTAAAGAGAATAAAGGCTGCCTGTTTTAGACAGCCTTTATATTTACAGGAATCAAGTGTTGTGAATATCTATTTTCCGCCACCGGCAAGTTTTCCGATAAGGCTAAACAACGGCAGGTACATAGAAATTACGATTGAACCGATTGTAATACCGAGGAAAGCAATTAAAACAGGTTCAATAAGTGCCAACAAATCTGCAATTGCCGAATCGACTTCCTCTTCGTAGAAATCGGCAATTTTACCGAGCATTGCATCCATTGCGCCGGTTTGTTCGCCAACGCCAATCATTTGCCCAACCATTTCAGGGAACACTTCGGTCGCTTTTAACGGATCGACAAAATTTTCGCCACGTTCGACGCCATCGCGCACTTTTAGAATTGCTTGTTCAATAACTACGTTTCCGGCAGTACGCGCCGTGATTTCAAGTGATTGAAGAATAGGTACTCCTGATGAAAGAAGTGTTGAAAGAATACGCGAAAAACGTGCAACAGCGATTTTTCGCAATATGTTTCCGAAAATCGGCAGTTTCAATAGAATTGAATCTATTTGGAATCTTCCTTTGGGTGTTTTGTAATAGAAACTGGTACCAACAGCCGCGGCAATTATTGCTGCAAGCGTTGCCAAGCCGCCCCAACCAGCGAGAAATGAACTTATCGCCATTATAATTCGAGTTGGAAGTGGAAGCGCTTCACCGGGTCCCAGCAAACCGATAAAAATCTTCTCAAATTGCGGAATTACTACAACCATAATCGTCGCAACTGCACCAATCGCGACAAAAACGACCGCTGCCGGGTAAATTGATGCGGAAACGATGCTTCGTTTCAGTTTTACAACTTTTTCAATTAAAGTTGCCAAGCGTTGCAAAATAAGATCAAGCACACCGCCGGTTTCGCCCGCTTCAACCATATTGGTAAAAAGCGAATCAAAAACTTTCGGGTGTTTTGAAAGTGCGCTTGCAAGCGTTGCGCCCTGTTCAACATCTTCACGAACAGCCACAAGCACTTCCTTGAAATAGTCATTCGGCTGCTGCTTTGCGAGAATATCCAGACACTGCACAAGTGGCAAACCGGCATCAATCATCACGGAAAACTGGCGTGTAAATACTGCCAAATCTTTTGCGGCAACTTTCTTCTTCTTGCGTCCGAGCTTGGGAATGCGAAGTTCGCGTCCTTTTTCAGAAGCTTGCGTCATCGTAACTTGCTCTCTTTTCAGCATCGCCCGAAGTTCATCACGGTTGGCTGCCTCAAGTTCGCCCGTTACCATTTCATTAAGACGATTCTTTCCTTTATAAGTAAATGTTGGCATTTTTTTAGGTTGACTCCTGTATTAATAATTAACCTATTGAGGTCGCTTCCCTATGGGTCGCGCCTTCATATAAGGGCTTGGGTGTTCACCCGGTGCACCCGGTTTGCGGGCATTGCCGAACGCGTTGTTGGTACCGGCACCGCGTTCGATTAGGTCGCGTAATTCGTCTGCGTTTGATGTGCGCTGCATTGCTTGATCGAGTGAAATTTTTCGTGCGTGATAAAGCGAAGCAAGTGCCTGGTTAAACGTCTGCATTCCAAATTTTTCTTGACCGGTTTGCATCATCGAATATATTTGGTGGATTTTATCTTCCCGAATCAGATTCCGAATTGCGGAATTTGGCACAAGAACTTCAAGCGCCATACACCTTCCGTTCCCGTCCGTTGTCGGCAAAAGACTTTGACACATAATGCCCTCCAAAACCAAAGAAAGCTGCGTGCGGATTTGCCCTTGCTGTCCGGCTGGAAATACATCAATAATACGGTTAATGGTTGATGAAGCTGAGTTAGTGTGTAATGTTGCAAAGGTTAAGTGACCCGTTTCAGCAATTCGCAGCGCCATTTCAATTGTTTCCAAATCACGCATTTCCCCAACAAGCACGATATCCGGATCTTGGCGAAGTGCGGTTCTTAAGGCATCTGCAAAACTCTTTGTGTCTTGGTTAACCTCGCGTTGGTTTACAACGCTCGATTTGTGTTCATGAAGAAATTCTATCGGGTCTTCAATAGTTAAAATATGCTCATGGCGCGATGTATTAATCAGATCAATCATCGACGCAAGCGTGGTGGATTTACCTGAGCCGGTGGGTCCCGTTACTAAAATCAAACCGCGTGGTTTGTTGCATAGTTCTTTTACAACGGGAGGAAGTCCGAGTTTTTCAAAACTCAAAATTTCATATGGAATCGCACGAAAAACCGCACCAACAGCACCCTTTTGATTGAAAAGATTAGCACGAAAGCGCGACATTCCCTTTAAACCGAAAGAAAAATCAAGTTCCAGATTCTCTTCAAACCGGTGCTTTTGCTGATCGGTTAAAACGGAATAAGCCAAACGCTTGGTTTCATCGGCTGTTAAGTGTGCATAACCTTCGATTGGGCGAAGGGTGCCGTGAACGCGAACTTGTGGCGGACTTTTTGTTGTTAAATGAAGGTCTGAGCCCCCCAGATCTGTCATCCGCTTTAGAAGTTCCGGAAGCGTTACTTGTGATTTTGCATTTAGCTGATCTTGTAAATTCATTGGTTTTGAAGTTGGCAAAATTGAGTATGCACTGCAAGCCTTTTGCCGTAAAGTGTTTAGTTTTTAGCGGTTTGTGGGCGCACGCCTTCTTTCGTTTTGGCATTTGTCGCGGGTTCTGAACGTTTTTCAATGTTCTGCGCTTCGGTTTCGGCACGTTTCGGAACCGAATCGCTATTTTGAAGTGCTTCAATTGCCATTTCGGAATTCTTTTCTACTTGTTGTTCTTCCGTTTCCGATGCTTTCGTGGCAAGCTTGTAAATTTTTCCGCCTGATTCGGTGAAATAGAACGTACGGCTTTTCACAACGTTGTTTTTATCAGGTGCCTTTGCCACCACCACGTAAACTTTCTTGCCACCAATATTCTTTTCGAAATCGTTTTCTACCCAACCACTATCGCGTATCATTTCGTTAATTACGGTTCTTCGTAAAGCTGTTACCGAAACTCCGCCGATGGTTGAGTTGTTGAACGCGGAAGTAGTTTCCCCGATGGCAGGACCTAGAACTTCAAACCCGGTAGGGGCTGACGTAAACGTAAACTGATTGTTCGCGGTGGCTGGCGTATTTACGGTCTGTTGATACCATGTCGTGTCTTTGTTCATAAATACAGCCGGATTATTTACAACAGGCATTGGTTTTGCGAACACGGTATTTGATTTCGCCATACGCATCGTGCGCAAGCGAATTTCTCGTTCACGTTTCTGCACTAATTTTCGCTGCGCCTTCTTTGCACGATAGCTCGCCCACCATTTCTTGGAATATCTCTTCTTAGCAACCGTTTTACGCCGATTTGAAGGCTTGCGTTTTGCGACATAAGTTTTCTTGCGAGGTTTAGCGGATTTTTTTAACTTCCGCGTATATTTCGCCTTATTAATGGTATAGCCCCGCGTTGAACGCCTTTTTGCCGTAGTTTTCTTTGCCTTTGCCGCAGAACTTCTTTTCTTCGCAACGGTGCTTCGCTTTGCTGCCTTTGAACGCCCTTTCCTAGCCGCGCCCGAAGGGGCTTCATTTTCCGCAGTTTGTTTTGATACCGTTTCTTCTTTCTGATTTGGCAAAAACAATTTTGTATTTCTGTATTTCGCCAGATAATATTTTCGGTATTTTTTTGCTCTAGCTTCCTTTGCTGATTGGCGTGAATCGACAACGGTTGAGATCGCTTCTGCGTTATCGCTCAAAAGCGGTATCATCAAACCCATGCCGACTGCCAATACTAAAGCTAGAATTATTGCTCGCAACATATTTCCTCCGGAATTATAAAACCGTTTCCTTAACTACTTCTTCAACTGTTGTAACGCCAGCCCTTAACTTGTCTAAGCCCGAACTGCGCAACGTAATCATTCCTAATTCTATTGCCTTCTTTCGAAGTTCAATCGCACTTGCACCAATCAAGATAAGTTCGCGAAGTTCATCCGTTACTTCCATAACTTCAAAGAGTCCAACACGCCCTTTGTAGCCCGTGCCGTTACAACGTTCGCAACCCTTCCCTTGAAAAAGTTCGATTTGGTCGAGTTCGTCCTTATTAAACCCGATTTCTAAAAGAGCTTCGTGTGGCACTTCCTGTTTTTCTTTACAGGCTGTACAAACCCTTCTGATTAGTCTTTGCGCCTGAATAATGTTTACGGATGTCGCCACAAGAAATGGTTCGATACCCATATTTACAAGACGCGAAATTGTTGATGGCGCATCATTTGTGTGAAGCGTTGAAAGCACCATATGCCCTGTAAGAGCGGCTTTGATTGCAATCTCAGCCGTTTCAAAATCTCGAATTTCACCTACAAGCACGATATTGGGATCTTGACGCAAGAATGAACGAAGCGCAGCGGCAAAGTTTAAGCCAATTTGTTCTTTCATTTGAACTTGGTTAATGCCGTGCAGATTAAATTCGACAGGGTCTTCCGCCGTCATAATGTTTGTTTCAGGCGTGTTTAATGATTGAAGTGCCGAATAAAGCGTGTTCGTTTTACCACTTCCCGTTGGTCCCGTAACCAAGACCATTCCGTAAGGCTTTACAATATTACGCTTGAAAATTTCTAAGCTATGCGGTTCAAAACCAAGTTTGGTCATATCCAGCATTAGCTTTTCTTTATCCAAAAGTCGAAGCACAACTTTTTCGCCGAACAAGGTAGGAAGCGTCGAAACGCGAAAATCCAGTTCGCGCGAACGATCATCAATTTTTACTTTGATTTTTATGCGTCCATCTTGCGGAAGGCGTTTTTCAGATATATCCAACTTGGACATAATCTTCAAACGTGAAATTAGCGCGTCACGCATGCTCATCGGTGGATGCATTACGTCATACAGAATTCCATCAATTCTGAACCGAATTCGAAAATCTTTTTCGTATGGTTCTATGTGAATATCAGATGCGCCACGACGAAGCGAATCAACCAAAAGCACGTTTACAAGTCGCACAACCGGTGCATCTTCACTGGCGCGTGCTAGTTCGGCTAAATCGATTTCATCGTTGTCCTCAAGAACTTCAACATCGCCGCCATCCATTTGATTTTGGCTAAACTTAAATTCATCCAGCGAAACACCAAGATCCGAATCTTTCAGTGTTTGCCCGTTCTTTGCAGCGCCGGCATTTGCGCCGGCTCTTGAACCCTTGCCGGCATTTACGCGGGAACTTAGTTTTTCAAATTCATCGTTAAAGCTCACTCCGGCAACATCCAACGCTTTTGTACTGCCGTAATAATTGCCGATTGCCGATTGAATTGATGCTTCTGAAGCTATTACGGGCTCAACGTTCAGCCCGGTCATAAACTTAATATCATCCATGGCAAAAACGTTCGTAGGGTCTGCCATCGCCATTGTTAAGGTTGCGCCAACTTTGGAAATCGGCAAAACAGTATATTTAATGGCTACTTCATGAGATATTAGGTTAATAACATCTGTTTCGATATCAAATAGCTCAAGATTTACGGAAGGAACTCCGTATTGGCGAGACAAAACTGCGGTTATTACTTCATCCGAAATAATACCCAACTTGATTAAATTCGAACCGAGCCTGCCGCCATTGCTGCGCTGGTAATCCAGTGCTTCACGCAATTGCTGCGGGCTAATCAAGTTTTCGCGTACGAGAATTTCTCCGAGTTTAGCTGACATCTAGTTTGTAAAAGCTCCCATTTTATGGACGTGGAAGAAGATTTGAGGGAAAACATGTGGTGGAAGCCGTAAACAGTGTTAATCACTGTTAAAGAAGATATTAAAGATTTCTGGCAACTCTGTCAAGAGTTTGCTTATTAATATTGCCTCTCAATTTCCAAAAAAATTCTGCCGCGTGGGATTCTTTCAGATACACAAAAAAAATCACCCGACAAATGCCGGGTGACCAATAGTTCCAAGAAAAGTTTTGCCTTTTCTAGTTTATCTTTTGCGGCTTTAATTTTTGCTTTGTCAAATCTTTTACAATTTCTTCAACGCCATCATGCATAGGGTGATCTTTCGGTGCGTTCTTCATATAAATATCAAGATAATTTATGCTTCCTTGTGCGTCACCGGCTGAATAAAGCGCGATTCCCAGATTACCGAGCACATCCATATTCTTGTTATCAATTGCATACAACTGCTTGAAGACCTCTGCAGCAGATTCATAATCATAGGCGTACATTAAATATTTAGCCAAAGATTCAAGCGCCGCAGTTTTCTTGGCTTTATCCGTTTGCGAATCCACATATGCAGCCACAATTACTTTCGCAGTATCGTTTTGGGAATCATCAACTTGGTTGATTGTTTCCATAATCCTTATAGTATCGCGTCCGCCATCAAGCGAATTAGCAATATTTTCTTTGTGTTTTGCTGGGTCTTTGATGTCTGTTGCGGCTGCACCGCTTAGAATTTTGTAGGCACTTCCATACGATTTAAGCGATTCGGATAAATCGGATTTTGCCGCAATCTTTGCTTCATCAATCTTGGCTTTATCCTTCGATTTAACCGCATCGTTATACGTATTTACCGCACGTGTTCTGTAAACCGTACCAAGATTGTTTAAAAGCACCGGAGCACTACCGAGAAAGTTCGGATCGGCATCAACCCCTTGTTTCCAAGCAACAATTGCAGCGCCGTAATCCTTTGCATTAAAAGCCTTTAACCCATCATCCAACGATTTTTGAATTACATCGTTCTTTTGCAAAATCTTTTCATTTCTTGCCTTAACTTCTGCAACTTTTTTCTCTTGTTCGGCTAGTTCCTTCTTTTGATCTTCGGTAAGTTCACCCTTATTTGCAGCCCAATTTGCGGCAGCCTGTCTAACCTGTTCTTCGGAAAACTTTTGTCCTTCACCCGGTTCTACGATAATTACAATTCCACTTGCGCCCGGCTTAATATCCGGATAAAAAGTAGGCGCGATACCGGGACCGCTCACAGAAAGCAAAATGATTGCCGTTTGGGGTATCCCGATAAACGTAAACTCACCCTTACCGTTAGTTGTAACCTCTCGGCAGCCGGCAGGTATATCCGTTCTTAAGCAAACCACTTCAATGTTTACCGCCGGTTCGGTTGTGCCATCTGCCTTCTTGATTTCAACTTTTCCGCTTACCGATGCTTGTGCAAACCCCGTAACCGCGGTTGCAACAACAAATGCCATTACCAAAAGCAAATTCTTCTTTTCGCTCATCTAAAACCCTCCAAAATTCAACCTTTAACGGAAATAAATTCGTCCGTGCGTTGGGATGTCTCCTTTTTTCTATACGTTGGTATATTTAATGCTAATAAATTAATTAACGTTTTTATTATAACGCCAAACAAGTATGAAAATGAAACAGCATTCTTATTAAGCGGCTGCTTTGTTTGACATTTTAATATACAGTTTTTCTGCTATTCTAATTTTTATAAAAGGATATTTAAAACGATGAACAGAATCTATAATTTTAGCGCGGGACCTGCTGTGGTGCCGTTAGAAGTTTTGCAACAAGCACAAGAAGAGATGCTTTCATTTAACGGAATTGGAATGTCGGTAATGGAAATCAGCCATCGCTCGGCTGAATTTGATGAAGTTATCAATAGTGCGAAAACAGGTCTAAAGGGATTATTGAATATCCCGGATAATTATCAAATTTTGTTTTTACAAGGTGGAGCAACGCTTCAGTTTTCAATGGTTCCGATAAATTTCCTTGGTAAAACTCAAACTGCCGATTACGTAATTACGGGAAGTTGGGGAAAGAAGGCGCGAAAAGAGGCAGCCCTTGAAGGAAATGTGGTTACAATATTTGATTCGGAAGCCACAGGTTTCAAAAATGTTCCTTCTCAAGATGAATTAACGTTTACGCAAAATTCTTGTTACGTACATTACACTTCAAATGAAACAATTGAAGGTGTTGAATTTAAATATGATTTGGATACGGGCGGGATTCCCGCTGTTTGCGATATGTCTTCAAACATACTTTCAAAGCCAATTGATGTCAGCAAATATGCACTCATTTATGCGGGAGCACAGAAGAATATTGGTCCGTCAGGCGTAACTCTCGTAATAATTCGCGACGATTTACTTGAGACTTCTCCTTCCGGAATTCATACACTTCTGGATTATCGGGGTATTGCTGCGAAGGATTCGATGCTCAACACGCCGAATACCTGGGGAATTTATATAATTGATCTTGTTTGCAAATGGCTGTATCAAAAAGGCGGACTATCCGAAATGGAGAAGTTGAACGCCGAAAAGGCGAAAATTCTTTATGACGCGATTGATTTTAGCGATGGATTTTATCGCGGACATGCAGCGAAAGAGGCTCGTTCTCTGATGAATGTTACTTTTAATCTTCCGAATGAAGAATTGGAAAAGAAGTTTGCATCCGAAGCCTCTGAACATAACCTTAGCGGGTTGAAGGGACACAGGAGCGTAGGCGGAATTCGTGCATCAATCTATAACGCGTTTCCAAAAGAGGGGGTTACCGAACTGGTTAATTTTATGAATGAATTCGCGAAAGTAAATGCATAAATCAGGGAAGGAACCTTCAATTGTTAAAAATATAATATTTAGATAAAAATCAACGACATTGTAAGAACAACTTTTCCGAAAACACTTTCATAATGCGGAAAAATCAATAATAATAACCGCATAAAGATTTGGTTTATTCGATTTCCGGCGAACAAATCCACACCTCAATATTTCCCGAAAAAGTAACAATTCATAGCGAATTCGGAAGAAAAAATAATATCCGGCTCGCTTGATATAACCGCATTCACGTGAAAAACTATCTATTTACAAATAAATAGAATTTGATTACTTATGAAAAGTTCAATTATTTTTTTAACAATCGTAATTTTGTGTGGTTCTGCGGTTGCGCAATCAAAAGACTTGGCGTTTCCCAAAGAAGATCACTTAAAGAACATAAAACAATTAACATTCGGCGGTGAAAATGCTGAAGCTTATTTCTCTGCAGATGGCAAGAAACTGATTTTTCAATCAAAACGCGACGGAAAACAGTGCGACCAAATTTACACAATGAACGTTGACGGTTCAGATGTAACAATGGTTTCAAACGGTCAAGGAAGAACAACTTGTTCTTATTACTATCGAAGCGGAAAAAAGATTCTATATTCCTCAACCTTCGCCGGAAACAAGGAATGTCCGCCAAACCCGGATTTTTCAAAGGGTTATGTTTGGGCAATTTATCCGGATTACGATATATTTCGTGCGGACCCGGATGGTTCAAATATAAAGCGTTTAACACATTCGCCCGGGTACGACGCGGAGGCAACTATTTCGCCGGATGGCAAAACAATTGTGTTTACATCGGTGCGGAACGGCGATTTGGATATTTACGTGATGGATAGGAACGGAAAGCATGTAAAGCAACTTACCGATGCACTTGGTTATGATGGCGGTCCATTCTTTTCGCCTGATGGTAAACAGATTGTGTATCGAGCATATCATCCCAAAACTGACGCGGAAATAGCACGATATAAATCGCGCCTTGAGCAAAACTTAATCGAACCAAACAATTTCGAAATCTGGGTTATGAATGCCGATGGTTCAAACAAACGTCAAGTTACAAAGATTGGTGTTGCTTCATTTGCGCCGTATTTTCACCCGAGTGGGAAGAAAATCGTCTTTTCATCAAATTATTTCGCCGATGATTCACAAAAACGAAATTTCGATATTTTGATGGTAAATGTTGACGGCACAGAACTTGAGCGAATTACTACATTCGATTCATTCGATGGATTTCCTATGTTTTCGCCCGATGGCAAAAAGCTTGTGTTTTCATCGAATAGAAACGCACAAAAACCCGGCGATACAAATGTATTTATTGCCGATTGGGTTGAATAAAATCAGATGCCGGCAAGTCCGGCTTTTTTCTTATGCGAATAAAATCACTATTTCTGATAATCCTCTTGTCGTTTGCGGCTTATTCACAAAAAAGCTCCGACAGGGGTGAGCTTCAAAACCTGGAAAAAAATGTAACTTACCTTGCGTCAGACAGTTTGGAAGGAAGGCGAACGGGTGAAACCGGTGCGACGTTTGCAGCCGGTTACATCGCAAACGTTTTTGCGAGCTACCGTTTACAAGCCGGCGCTGATTCCTCAACAAACAATTATTTGCAATCGTTTCCATACATTTCGGGTATAGAAGCGGGAAAGAATAATTCGCTGCAGCTTTCGGACACAAGGAAACTTACAAAAGCAATCATCGGAAAAGATTGGGCACCTCTTGGTTTTTCACCCAATGGAAACGTGCCGTTCACTGATATTGTTTTTGCCGGATACGGCATCTCGTCCGAAAAACATAACTATAACAATTTCAATAATTTAGATGTAAAAAACAAAATTGTTTTGGCGTTTGACGGCTTTCCGGATAACGACAATCCGCACAGCGCGTTCTATATTTTTAATGCGCATGCAAAAGCATCAACGGCAAAGAATTTAGGTGCAAAAGCGCTGATATTAATTTCCCGCGAGGAAAATTTTGTAGATGATAAGAATGCGTTGCGTTTTGATCAGACGTTAGGTGAAACCTCAATTCCGACGATTGTTATTTCACGCGAAACCGCAGCAAAGCTCTTGGGCGGTTCAAATACATGGCTGGTTGATGAAGAAAAAAGCTTGAATAACGAAAAGGGGCGTGGGCAGGTTACGCCAATGCCTCGAAACAAAAAGCTTATCGGCGATATTGAAGTTGACCTTAATAAGAAGAGCGTAGATGCATACAACGTGATAGGGGTTTTACCGGGAACCGATCCGAAATTAAAGAATGAAGTAATAATTATTGGAGCTCATTATGATCATCTTGGGCGCGGCGGACAAGGTAGCCTTGCGCCGAATTCAACGGAAATTCATCACGGTGCGGATGACAACGCCTCCGGTACCGCCGCGTTGCTTGACTTAGCAAGACGCTTTTCGGCTGCGCAAAACAATAAACGCACAATCCTTTTTATTTCCTTTGGCGGCGAAGAGGAAGGTTTACTTGGTTCAAAGTTTTTTGTAAACAACCCTACGGTTCCGCTTCAAAACGTTGTCGCAATGATAAACATGGATATGGTTGGACGTTTAGTGGATGATAAATTGACGGTTGGTGGAATCGGAACCGCCGCGGAATGGAAAGACCTGTTTGCAGCAGCTACACGTAAAGAAACAACGCAACGAGATTTATCTGCTGCCGATGCTGTACGGTTAAAATTGATTGAATCAGTTTTGGGTTCGAATGGGTTTTATTCGGTTGAACCTTTTGTAAAGGACGGTATCGTTGAACTCAATGGAACGGTTAAGAAAGGAACGGTGGCTAACGTCATATCGCTGGTTAAAGAATCATTGACAGATGAATTTGTGATTAAGAATAATTTGTCGGAATCTGAAAACCCCTTTCCGTTGTTCAATTTACAATTAAACCAAGATGGGTTCGGACCATCTGACCATTCTTCATTTTATGGCAAAAAAATACCCGTTCTTTTCTTTTTTACCGGCACGCATTCCGATTATCACAAGCCAACCGACACCGCGGATAAAATTAATTTTGAAGGGCTGGCGAAAATTGAAGATTTTGTTTATGCAATAACAAACGAAATTGACGGAAACGTAGCTCGCCCGACTTATACGGTTGCACAAAGTAGCGGAACGGGTGAAGGACGTCGCGGATTTAACGTTTCACTCGGCACGGTTCCAAGTTACGCAGATGGAAATAGTGACGGCTTACTGCTTGATGGAGTAAGGGACAATTCGGCGGCGGCGAAGGCTGGAATTCAAGCGGGAGACAAAATCGTGATGCTTGCCGGAAAGGAAATAAGAAATATTTCCGATTATGTTTTCGCACTTGGGGAGATGAAACCGGACGTTGAATACGAAGTTACGGTGGTTCGCGGCGACCGGAAACTTACTTTGAAAATAGTGCCGACAAAACGTTAGCAACTAATGCAAACCATTGAATTTACAAAGTTTCACGGTTTCGGGAACGATTATCTCGTAATTCGCGCGGAAGATTTGAAAGCTATTTCAAATCTCGGCGCATTCGCTCAATCTATATGCAATCGTCATAAAGGTGTAGGTGCAGATGGAATTGCGGTTTTGGAGAAATCAACTGATACGGAATCGGATTTTTACTGCAGAATTATAAATCCGGATGGAAGCGAAGCCGGATTTTCCGGAAATGGAACTCGTTGTGCGGTCGCTTATGTTTATTATTCTGACACGTGGTCAGATAGTGTTTTACGGCTTAGAACCAACAGCGGAGTAAAACGCTACGAATTTCTTGGGTGCGAAAATAACAGCTTTGAATTTCTTTCAGAACTTGGAATACCTAATTCGCTTCAAGAAATGAAGAAAACCCTTGCCGGATTCGAATTCGAATTTCCACCAATTTCATTAGATGTCGGAAACCCGGTATGTGCAATCTTTGTTTCAGATTTCGCCGCGATAGAATGGCGTAGAATTGGTGCCGCTTTGGAATCAAACACAGAACTTTTCCCGCAAAAAACCAACGTGGTATTTGTGAAAACAATTGATCGAGGAAATATAGAAATCAGAATTTGGGAACGTGGCGCTGCCGAAACTTCCTCATCCGGAACTTGTTCAATTGCCGCCGCTGTTGCAGCTGTTTACACCAATCGCACGGAGCGCGAAGTCGCCGTTCATGCCGTTGGCGGAACGACTTCGGCATTGTGGCGCGAGGATGAAAAAATGCTGATTACCGGTACAGCCGAACTAGCTTTTTCGGGCGAATTTCCATACGCAACCAAACACGGTTAACTGTTGCAAATATTAGTAAGAAAAAAAACATCTGTAGGATTGCGTGTTCATCGAAATTTCGAGAACTTCTAATGAATTACTCCGCCTTGTTCAAAGCGAATTCGAAGTTGCTTACAAATCAATTAGCGTTCCTTGTTGGAAATCCTGGATGCCAATACATCATTTAACGCAGCGACAGCCACACGCTTTGGTTTCTTGGCTAGTTCTATATTACTTAATTCTTTTGCCTGATTACCAACCATTGTCATTTTGCCGAGTTCAACCCATCCCTTTCCATAATCTACGTAAATCGGAACCGGCATCACAAAGTAATCGGAAACTTCTGATTGCGTAAGTTTGCCACTTAACAATGTCTTTCCGCCACTATTTGAAACGCTATATTCAAAGTCATACTTCGGCATTTCGGTTCCATAAACCCATTCATTAAAAAACCAATCCATTGAACCGTTCTTATATAAATCCATCTCTGGCGTTATGTGTTTTTCAACAATACGTTTGAAGTCTTCGGTTGAAACATCCTTATCGTAATGACTTTTGATAAAATCGTGCATCATCGCAATAAACCGCGCGTCTTTTTCCTGAATCGTCTTTCCTCTTGGATTAATCATCATCATTCTAAGCATATGTAAAACATACGCACCCTTTGGGTAAATCAGATTTTGCGCAATTCTTCCCGTTTTCGGTGTATTAAGCCTGTAGCCCATAATTATTGGACCAACTTTGTAAGGTGCTTTTCCATTCGTTGATGCTGATGAATTTAATATTTTGTCTCTTTGGGCGTTCCAATATTCGATGAATTTATTCTCATCACTGTTAACCAACTGGACATATAAAGACGCGGAAAATTCGGCAAATCCTTCGCTCATCCATTGGTCACGATAGCTCGTCCAACCTACGGCGTGTCCCCACCATTGATGCGCTACTTCGTGTGGACCAACTTCGCGCCAAAACGCATTTTTTGCGGATCTAAGTCCAAAAAAATCCTTTCGTTGAACATCACTTATAAATGCCATATATGGCATAAAAATAAGTGTTGCCCAACTTTGTCCGAAGTAATAAACGGGTTGTTCGGTCATTGCAATTCGGTTGAACGGCAACTTGCCAAAATATGTATCGTATATACGAACCGAATTAAGCGTTTCATCCAGCACTGTTTTAGCCATTGACGCAGTTGTGGTTCCTCTTACGTTTGAGGTTACAACTCCTCCGCCATTTTCCGAATTCCTCCGTTGAAACTCATCAAGTTGAAGCAAATATGCCTTTATTTCTTCGGGCAATTCACGATTGTTATAAACTTCCAGTTTATATCCCGTAACTTGGTCCGTTATTTGTTGCTCTCTAAAATCACCAAAGTTGAATCCCGCGGTCGCCATCTCAACGCCTTTGGTTGACCATTCCGATTCCTTAAATCGCTCATCCAATACTTTTTCGCCAACTTGCTCTCCCACCCCAACCATCACATACTCTTTTGGGAAAATATAGCGAATATCAAACGACGCTCGGTCTAGGAACCGAGATCCGATGTTGTTTGGATACCAATTGGTGCGCGCAATCAATATAAAATTGCCTTTACCCATTGATTCAAACGCATTTTCACCATCGTATTCAAATGTAAGCTTGAAATTCTTTCCAACAGGCGGTGCTTCCTTTAAGATCACTGCGAGGTCACTATCCTTTTTCTTATCCTCCTGTATAAAGCCGACTTCGGCACCATTTTGATCAGAAACGCGTTTAACACGCAAATTGGGATTTAGGTTCATTGGCAACACACGTTGCCCTTTTACGCGAAGCGCGAGCTCAACTTCATCAGTTACGATCAATTTTGTACCACGAATCGCAACATCAATGTCATGATGTTTAATATCGTAAAGGCTTCTATCCACATTGCTGTTTCCGGTGCCATCAAGCAGTTCCTTATACCGATGAGTTGAAATCCATGTCGCTAATTCAGCCGGATTGGAATTTAATAGCACAACCTGTTCCGGTGCCATTTCCGGAGCGCCGAGCGGATCCAAAATGTATATAAGGTCATGATAGTGCTTGCCGTTGATAAAGCCCCAAAAGAATCCATCACGCTGCACCGAATAAAAATCAATCAACTTACGCGTTGACATATTGAATTCAAGTGGCTTCGATTTTAGCGCTTCCTCCTTTGCTCTATACGCATCTCGTGCTTTGGATGCTTGCGAACCATTTTCCTTAATCACGACATTTGGCGATTTTTCGATTGCTTCAAAAGTATCATCCGTAAAGAACATAACAAGTTCGTTAAATTCTTCATCCACGGAAGTTTTATCCGTAAAAACCCTTAACATATTTGCTTCTACAAGATTTGGCGGCTGCATCGTGAACTTCCCATCGCCTAAAAAAACGGCACCCGTTCTTTTGCCTTCCGCTTCCTTTAAGAAATAGATTTCACCGGATTTTAGCGTGAATTGAGCTTGATCCTTTTTAAGAACCAGGTCTTTTACTTCCGCATATTTCCCACCGAATGAGGATTTATCTTCAGAAAGGTTGCGCAATTCTTGATAAACCGGATCTGCATTAGCTTCTTTCGAAGTAACCGTCACTTCAGCAAGAATTCTCTTGTCATTCGTTTTCGGTTCGTCTTGGGCTAACAATGCATTTGAAAAGCACATAACGAGCGCAAATGTAATTAATTTGATTTTTGGGTTCATAACAAGCCTCAATGAATTTATTCGCGCAAATTTTGGCGAAACTCTAAGTTGGGAATAAAGCGGTTAACGCTATTATCGGCAACACTTCCAAGTTAGTCAAGAATTTTACGATTCTTGAAAGGACTTACGAAACCCCGCGAGATTCCCTGACTTTAAGAAATGACTCTAACGTTGGCTTTACTTCGATTTGTTTGTTGAATAAAAGAATCGCATTGCCTCAACAAATCTCCTTCCAAAAGCAACTTCGGTGTGAGTAGCACAATCTTCAATTACAAGTTTTACGTTGGCGTCCGGAACTTTCTTTTCACGTAATATCTCCCGTAAGTTTAGAACATCCTGCACAGCCTTCTGAGTTCTGTCGCCGGAAACACACTGCTCTTTACCGTCTTCATTTGTTCCTACCCCGATGTAGATTTTTGATGGAAACTTCTTCGTTTCCCGTGTCAGTTTTAGAATTGAGTTTTCTGAAACGTAAAGCGAAGGACTTTCCAAAAGTACTTCACCAAATTTTCCGGGGTCTTGCAGCACAGTGTAGAGCGAAATCAATGCCCCGTAGGAAGCACCCCCAATCCCGCGATTTTGTGCGCCTGTTTTTACGCGATAATTTCCTTCGATAAAAGGAATCACTTCTTGAAGTAAGAATGCGGGATATTTCTTCCCCACCGGTGCATCGATTGGGGGAGAAAGAACTTCATCAGCCCAAGGAAGATATTCATTAGTTCGGTCGCCCTCGCCGCTGTTATCTATTCCTACAACAATAATAGGTTCAATTTCGCGCCGATCGTACAAATCATCTAAGGTTTCATCAACAGCCCATTCGGTAAATGCCGATTGCGATGAAGTTATTTCGAAAAGGTTTTGTCCGTCGTTTAGGTATAAAACCTTGTAGTGTTTACTTTTATCGCGATTATATCCGGGCGGAACTAGAACGCGAAGCATGCGTGTGTTGCCAAATACTTTACTCTCAAGCTTTTGCACACGTAAATCGCCAATTATTGAACGTCTTTGCCCGAAAACGTTCGAAGAAACCAAAATTAAAACAAAAAGCGAAAGAACAACACTAATAAACTTCATAACAAACTCAATACTTTTTACGCGTTGGCGACAAAAATGGTGCCGGTCATTTGAGAAACAAGTTTATCTCCTTTTTCCGAAGCCGCGTAAGTTTCCGCCTGGCTAACGGTAATTGTTTTTCCGGCTTTTATCACGTTGCCGATTATACGAAACTCTTTCCCATATGCAGGCGCGAGAAAATTTACCTTAAATTCAACTGCCAACACATCTTGATTTTCAGATGTCAACGTTAACGCGGCAAAACCGCAAGCAGAATCCATCGCAGTTGAAATGATCCCGGCATGAAGAAATCCGTTTTGTTGCGTTAAATTGGGTCGGAACGGAAGCAACAATTCAACGCTGCCCGGCTTTATGTTAACTAATTTGCAACCAATGGTTTGCATTACCGCCTGTTTCTTGAAAACTTCACAAACTCGGACTTCGAAATTTGGTGACTGCGGAATAAATTTCTTCACTTGCTTACTCATTTCCTAGTTTCCGAACAAATCGGGTAAAACCCCTTTGAATGATTTTCTGTGAATTCGCGTTGCACCAAATTTCCGAATTGCGGTGAAATGCTGCTTCGTGCCGTAACCCTTGTGGCTCTCAAATCCAAATTCGGGAAATTCCAAGGCATATTTCTTCATTAGTTCGTCGCGATAAACTTTTGCTATTACGGACGCAGCTGCTATGGATGCGGAGATGCCATCCCCCTTGATAATCGATTTTTGGTTTGTTGATGTGTTTTTAAGATGTAACGCATCGATCAAAAGAAAATCCGGCGATGGAATAATTCGTTCGATTGCCAAAAGCATCGCCTTTTTTGTTGCTTCAAGAATGTTGATTCGATCGATTTCACCAGCCTCAACTTGCCCAACCGCAAACGCCAAAGCATGTTCGTAAATTTCTTTGGAAATTTCTTCACGTTGGTTTCGGGTTAGTTTCTTTGAATCGTTTAAGCCCTTTGGTAATGGTTTTGATTGATCGAGAATTACGGCTGCAGCAACCACCGGACCAGCAAGGCAACCACGCCCAACCTCATCAAGCCCGGCAATTCTAGTGAAGCCTTCCGCCAAGGCAAGCTCTTCAAACACAAATCCAACCATAAAAAAGCCGCTCGGAAAGCCGGCGGCAATCTAAAATATCAAGGAACTCACCGACATTCTGCGATTCAGCTGAATACAAAAAAATCGAATAATTCGCAAAAAAGCTACTTCTTCGCCGGCGCCTTTTTTTTCAAGCGCAAATCGCGCTCGGGAATACGTGCAGCCTTACCGCGTAGATTTCGAAGGTAATAAAGCTTGGCACGTCTTACTTTACCAAAACGAACAACATCAATATGGTCAACAATTGTGGCGTGTAGAGGAAAAATTCGTTCAACGCCAACACCGAAGCTAGTTTTGCGAACAGTAATGGTTTCACGCACACCGCCGTGTTTTCGCGCGATGCACACACCCTCAAAAGCCTGAAGCCGTTCCTTGTTTCCTTCCTTAATTCTTACATGTACGCGCAAGGTATCGCCCGGTTGAAACGATGGAATATCATCTCTTAATTGCGCATTTTCAATTGCATCTAAACGATTCATTTCTTTATCTGTGTCGATTAAATTATCACCGGCGTTAAAAACGGTTACCTTCAACCCAACACTTTTACTCCTTCAATAATAGGTCCTGTCTAAATTCTTCTGTTTTTTCAAGCGCCTTTTTATAACGCCATTTTTCAATCTCTGCGTGATTACCGCCCAAAAGCACGTCAGGTACTTTCATTCCGCGAAATTCCCTTGGCTGCGTATATTGCGGAAAATCAAATATTCCGTTTGAAAATGAATCATTGTCCGCAGATGTTTCATTCCCGAGAGCATTCGGCAAAAGCCTAATTATCGTGTCTGTTAAGACAACTGCCGCCGGTTCGCCACCGGAAAGAACATAATCTCCAATAGAGATTTCGTCAGTGACAAGTGCTTCGCTGACACGTTCATCCACGCCTTCGTATCTGCCACAAATTATCAAAATCCTTTCCGCATCATCCGCAAAGCATTTGGCAACCCTTTGTTCAAGCCGCTTTCCCTGCGGTGTTAGCAAAACAACTTTTGTTTTCGGCGGAAATTCTTGTTTTACGCAGGTTCCAAGAAGTTGTTCCACCGCCAAAAAAATAGGTTCGGGTTTCAGCACCATTCCATCGCCACCGCCAAAAGGTCTGTCGTCAACCTTTTTATGTTTATCTGTAGCGAAATTTCTTATATCTACTACACGAATATCAACTATATTTGAATCCTTTGCTCGCCTAATAATCCCGAAATTGAAAACCTCCGTAAAAAATTCGGGAAATATCGTTAACAAATCTATCTTTAGCATCTAAATTGTCTTAAAACTCGAGCAAACCTTCCGGCGGGTCAATTTCAATCCGCTTGTTTTCAATATCAACGCTCACACAAATTGCTTTTGCAAACGGAATCAAATATTCCTTTGTGCCACCTGCAACAACCAGGTTTTCGTTTTCAGCCGCGCGAAATAAATCCGTCACGGTTCCAAGCAATTTGCCCTCAGTACCAAAAACTTCGCACCCAATTAGTTGCCAATCGAAGTATTCGTCATTCTCAAGTTCAACCGCCTCGCGTTCTTCGATACAAACCAGAGCACAACGAAGCATTTCGGCGGCATCTATTGTGGCGATATCCTTAAAGAACAAAAGCACGCGATTTTTATGAAACCGAAACTCTTCGATTTTCGTTTCGCGCTGTTTCCCATCGGGAAACACCAGAAACACCTTATCCAAATTTTCAAACCTTTCGGGGAAATCAGTCAGTAATTCCGCCGAAACTTCCCCGCGCAATCCACGAGGCTTAATAACTTTCGCGATAGCAATAAAATCGGAATTCACTTTTTAATCTTCAATCATTTGAAGATTGAAACGCTTTTTGTGTTTTTGCCCCGAAAAGAATAGCAACGAGCGAATAGCCTTAATTGTGCGTCCGCCTTTGCCGATTACGCGACCGATATCACCCTCAGCAACCCGAACTTCAATTACGGAAGATTTGCCTTCATCAAATTCTTCCACGGAAACCGATTCGGTTGAATCAACCAGTTTTAGAATTATGTTCTCAACTGCTTCTTTCATAATTACCCCTAAACCTTTTCGGCGAATTCGCTCTTTTACTTATTCAGAAGTTTTTTCTTCAGCGTCAGCTTCCGTAGCCCCTTCTTGCTTTTCGACGGCTTCTTCCACAGCTTCAACGGCTTCGTCAACAACGTTTTCCGCCACTTCAACTTCTACCGCCGTTTCCAAAGATTCTTCAACAACTTTATCGGCTACCGCAACTGCCTCCTCGGCTGCCGTTGCCGCTTCCGCAGTTTCCGCTGCAAGTTTTTCTGCGGCTTCCTTTTCTGCTCGGGCACGTGCTTCCGCACGTTCCTTTTCCACAGCCACAACCTTAGCCGCTTTTGCTTCTTCCCGTTTCTTCTCAAATTCAGCCTTTTCTTCCGGCGTCATTCGCGGATTGTGTTTCAGCAAACTCGCAACAGTTTCCGTTGGCTGGGCACCTTTGCTAATCCAATAATCAATTCGGTCATGATTAAGATTCACTTCCGGCGGATCAACCATTGGGTTATATGTACCCAAATTTTCCAAATACTTACCGTCGCGCTTTGAACGCTTTTCTTTAATTATCACCCGATAAAACGGACTCTTTTTCGCACCCATACGGGTTAATCTAATTCTTAACATAGCTACCTTTTCTTTCTTTTCTTGCCTCGTTTCTTACGTTTCAAACGTTTTGACAGGTTTTCCCTTGTCTCTTCATACTGATTTCCAAAATCTTGCCCGCCGCCGCCAAGCAAACCACCTAAACCGCCACCGCCCATCATTCGTTTTCCGATAGAACCAAGCAACCCGCCTCGATTCATCTGCGACATCATCTTTCGCATTTGCTCATATTGCCGCAACAAGGCGTTTACTTCCGCGATTGTTGACCCCGAACCATTTGCGATACGCGTTTTTCTACTCGCGTTTATGATGTTGTGGTCACGACGCTCTTGAATTGTCATCGAATCGATTATTGCTTCGGTACGTTTAAATTGATGATCAACCTGTTCGGATTGTTCTTCGGAAAGCGATACTCCACCCGTTATTTGATCCGGAAGCATTTTCATCAATTTAGAAACCGAACCCAGCTTCTTAAACTGGGAAAGCTGGTTGCGAAAATCTTCAAGCGTGAACTTGTTGCTCGCCATTTTAGCGAGCTGCGCCTGCGCTTCTTCTTCATCAACCTTCGATTGAACTTCTTCAATGAGCGAAAGCACATCTCCCATTCCGAGAATGCGCTGCGCGATTCTGTCCGGATAAAACGGCTCAATCGCATCATATTTTTCACCGACACCTACAAATTTTACAGGCTGTCCGGTAACTTGTTTGATGGAAAGTGCCGCGCCTCCGCGGGCATCTCCATCCATCTTTGTCAAAACGACGCCGGTAATACCGATTCGTTTATGAAACTCTTCGGCTGATTTAACTGCATCTTGCCCCGTCATTGCATCGGCAACAAACAGAACTTCTACCGGAGAAGTTTTCGCCTTAATCTTCTCAAGCTCTTCCATCAACTCATCGTCGATGTGAAGGCGTCCGGCGGTGTCAATTATCAATGTATCGTAGCCGGTTTCTTCGGCATACTTAGTTGCGCCGGCGACAAGGGTTAGCGGATCTTGTGTATCCTTATTCTCATAAACCGCTTGCCCCACGGCGTCACCCACTACGCGAAGCTGTTCACGCGCAGCAGGTCTATATACATCAACGGAAACCAGCAACGGTTTTCGCTCTTGATTTTCAGCAAGCCATTTTGAAAGCTTTCCGGTTGATGTTGTTTTACCGGAACCTTGCAAACCCACAATCATTACAACGTTGGGAATTTGCTTTGTAAAAACCAATTGGGAACTTGTTCCGCCTAAAAGACTTACGAGCTCATCGTATACAATTTTTACAACTTGCTCATAGGGGTCTAACCCTTTCCAAACTTCCTGTCCTTCCGCCTTGACGCGAACGGTTTCTACAAAATCTTTGGCTACTTTGTAGTTTACATCGGCTTCAAGAAGTGCCATCCGAATTTCGCGTAACGCCGCATCGACGTTTTCTTGGGTCAGCTTTCCTTTCCCGCGAAGATTCTTTAGCGAATTTTTAAGTTTATCGGATAACGATTCAAACATAAAGAGACACTTCCGCCATTAGAGCCGAAACTATAAATACTAGTGATAAAGTGTGAGTGTGTCAAGATAATGCAACGTTTTCAGGGCTTGCGTTTTCAGCTTCTATGTCGTTATAACGGCTCATAATAACATTTGCACTAATAGTGGGCAAAATCCACAAACAATTGACGCATCCGGTCCTTACACCATTTAAAACCTTTTGTTTTGTTTCGGTTTCGGCTACAATTCTCATAAACTAAAACATTGGAAACACAAGGTGTTAGCGAAACAACGAAAACGGTATCTTGGCACTTCTGGAATAACGGTTATCAGCTTCTTTTCGTTGATAATGTTCTTAACGATTCTGCTTTGGCTTCCCGTCACAACAAATCACGAAAACCCGATTGATTTTATTGACTTGGTTTTTGTCGCAACTTCTGCGGTTTGCGTCACCGGACTTTCAACAATCGATATAAGCAAAGATTTAACACTTTACGGACAAGTTCTGGTTTTGCTTGGTATGCAGATTGGCGGACTTGGTATTATGACGTTTTCCACTGTTATTTATAGCTTTATAGGTAGAAGAATTCCTGTGGTAAGCAAGGTTGCGTTAGAAGAGACCTTTCTCGCGAACCGCACAAAACAGGCGCGTATTCTATTTATATATGTTCTAAAATTTACTTTTGGCTGCGAGGCACTCGGAACTTTGCTTTTAACCGGTTATTGGGTCTTAGTTGGGAAATTCGAAAATGTCTCAACAGCGTTGTGGTTTGCGCTATTTCATTCGGTTTCAGCATTTACGAACGGTAGTTTTTCGCTCTTTTCAAATAGCTTAGGTGATTTTACCGATGATCCGTTTGTCTTAGCCACAATCGGTTCGTTAATTCTACTTGGCGGGCTTGGTTTTTTTGTTTGTTATGAGATTCAAGAATATGTCAGGTCAAAAGCAATGTCATCACGAGCCCGCGTTAAACTAAGCTTGCAATCAAAAATAACTTTGGCAATGACAGCGGGAATTACGCTTTTTGGCTCAGTTTTAATATTTATGCTTGAATACCACGGCGCATTTGAAACTCACACATTTTTTTCTAAATTGGTTAACTCGGTTTTTTATACGATAGTTCCGCGAACTTCCGGATTTGAAACTGTGCCCATGACACAATTTAGCGGCTCAACGTTATTGATTATTATGATTTTGATGTTGATTGGTGCCGGAGCGGGCTCAACCGGCGGAGGCATAAAGGTTGGAACCGCAGGTGTAATTTTGGCTTATTTTGTTACACGTTTTCGCGGTTTAAATTACTTAACGTTATGGCATCGTACAATTCCGCAAAAAACTATTGATAAATCAATGGCATTACTTGCGGCATTTTTCCTAATGATTATCGGGTTTACTGTTGCCCTAATGTTTTCCGAAACATCGGCGCTTTCCGGCGCGGAGAGTCAAAAAACGTTTCTACCTACAATTTTTGAAGTAATTTCGGCACTCTCAACCGTAGGGCTTTCATTGGGAATTACACCGTTTTTGAGCGAACTTGGAAAAGTTACATTAATCGTAACAATGTTTGTGGGCAGAGATAGTCCGCTGGTGCTTGCTATTGTGTTGAGCAACCGTGAACACACTCAAAAGTTTAGATATTCTGACGAAAACATAATGGTTGGTTAATAAATATGAAAAGGTTTGCAGTAATCGGATTAGGACATTTTGGAGCAATTGTTTCGAGTGAATTGTACCGACAAGGGCAAGAAGTAATAGGAATTGATATGCGTGATTCGGTTGTTCAAGATGCTTCCGCTTTTACGTCTCAAGCTATTTTAGCCGATGCAACCGATAAAGCTGCGCTTGATTCAATTGGCTTTGACGATATTGATGGGGCGATTGTTTCATTGGGTGCAAGGATGGATGCCGTAACGCTTGTAGCGTTGCATCTGAAAGAGTTAAACGTTCCGTACATTTGTGTAAAGGCGCTTTCTGATGACCATGGCAAGATATTGAGCGCACTCGGCGTACACGAAATTCTTCATCCGGAAGAAGAATCCGCTACACGAATCGCACATCGCTTGACGCTAAACAATGTGATTGATTTTTTGCCTTTGGTTTCCGGGTATTCGGTTGTTTCGCTTCGTGCCGATAACAAACTTGTGAATAAAACAATTGAGGAACTTGAAACTGATGCAATTGAAGTTATAGCCATTCAAAACTCGCAGATGTCAGAGCCGCATCTTATGCCTGCTGATTCCTTCGTAATTCAAGAAAATTCGGTTTTGATTATTGTAGGCTCCGATAACGATGTTTCAATATTCGCCGGAAAATACTGTAGCGATTAACTTTATTGGGCGACACCGGAAAGTACTTTGCGCACCGCCACCAAAACATCGCGCGGTTTTACGCTGTAAATACATTTCGGCTCATCGAATTCCGTACACACGTAACCAGCACAAGGCTGACAATCATATTTCTCATAAACTATTGAGTATGGAGCATTTGTCCATGGATACCAATGGTTACGGTTTGAGGAGCCGAATATTACGACCGAAGGCGTGCCAACTGCCGCGGCAATATGCGCAATTCCCGAATCATTGCCGATAAATACCTTCGAATGTGCCGCAAGCGCAGTAATTTCGGGAAGCGTTAAACCGGTTAGAATTGTTAATTCGGAATGTGACGCCACTTTAACCTTCTTTAGCACTGAAGCTTCGTTTGGTGTGCCAACTAAAATCACTTGGAAGCCACTTTCCCACAAAAAATCAACTACCGCTGAAAAGCCTCCGGCGTACCATTGTTTTGTTTCAAACGCCGCGACCGGATGAATCAAAGCGAGTGGTTTGTTGTTAAGCGTGATTCCGAGTTTATCGAGTATGCTTTCTTCGGCTCGTTTGTTTAGCGTTAAACGAGATTTGATTTCCGAAGAAACCTCCGCACCGATTGAACCTGCTAGCGCCATTTGTTGTTCCGCCGAATGTGTAGGAACCCTTCCCCAAAATTCAGCGGATGAATGCACCGGATGTGTATAAAGCGTTGAATATCTGTGTTCTTGATAGCCAACACGGATTTTTGCCCCGGTAGCGCGTGTAAGCAGTGTTGAAGTTGAGCCACCGTGCAGATTTATCGCTAAATCATATTTTCGTCGACGAATTAAGAATGCCTTTAATATCTTGTCTTTCAATGAGTTTTTTACAGAAACTACAGAATTAATTGCATCAAAGTCGCTTAATACCGGGGCGACCCAATCTTCAAGCAAGACATCAATCCGCGCATTTGGAAAACTCTTACGCAACGCAATTAGCGTGGGTGTCGAAAGCACGGTGTCACCGATTGAACGCAGGCGAACAACCAGGATTTTTCTAATCTCGGTAGGGTCTAATTGCATTAAAGGTAAAGCGAATGGCTAATTAGTTTTCGACGGTTGCTTCATCAACAAGCATCACGGGAATTTTATCTTTGATTGGATATGTAAGTCTGCATTCGGAATTTTGACAGGTAATGCCGGTTTCATCATCCTTTAGTTTTACTTTAGATTTGCAGTTTGGGCACTGCATAATTTTCAAAAGTTCTTCACTTACAATCATCTAAAAGCTCCCGCAAAAAGTTTAAAAAGGGCAAAGACTTAACCCCAAATCTAATAGTTGTGAATTTTTATTAATTGGTCAAGTAAAAATTCTGATTTTTCTTTGCTAAAGCTAGAGATTGCGCGTCCAAGTGTTGCTCACCTGCAAACACTCGCAGTTATACATCCGAAATTCTTTTATGTAATTCTTGTATTTTGCCAAACGAATCAAATACTGCTCACGCCACACGCTGATCACGAGCATGCAAACATTTAGTCCTTTTGAATTTTTGATAATGTGAAATCGAAACCGTTTTAAGGGAACAAACAGCTTTGGAAGCCAAGAAAAAAGGGACGAAACTCGTCCCTTTTTTCAAAAGATATAATTGAATGAAGATTAAGCTGACGCTTGAGTTCCACATTCAGCACAGAATTTTGAGCCGGCGACCAACTCAGCCTGACAGCCCGTGCACTTCTGTTTTTCCTGATTCGCTCCACACTCTGAACAGAATTTTGCACCTTCACGCAATTCAGCGGCGCATTTAACGCACGGAACTTTTGCAACCTGCATCTTTCCACCACATTCGGCACAAAATTTTGCATTCGGTGCGTTTGCCTTACCACAACTTGGACAAGCTAATGTTTGTGCAGGTGCCGCAGGCGAACCACCGCCCGTTTGTGGTTGTCCGCCAAACGCGTTTGCCATCTGATTTCCGACTGCAAAACCGGCGCCTAATCCAGCGCCTAGTCCTGCCCCACCGCCTTCATTTTGTGCTGCATCTCGCATCGCATCTGCAGCCTGAAATTGTGCGTAACGCTGGGCATCCCCAAGCGCACCCATTGATGCACGTTTATCCAACGCTGCTTCAACTTCTTTCGGAACACTTACATTTTCAATATAAAACTTGGTTACTTCCAAGCCATAATCCTTAAAATCAGAATTTATTTTTTGACGGAGCGCATCGCCTATTTCTTTGTATTGCGATGCAAGATCAAGCGCCGGAATTTTTAATTCGCCGAGCGCATCGGTAAATTCGGAAACAATCGCACGCTTTAGCTGCTCGTCAATATCTTCAGTATTGAACTGCCCGTTTGTACCCGCAACTTCTTTGATAAACGCTTGGGGTTCAGCAACACGCATCGAATATGCCCCAAACGCCCGTAAACGAACCATGCCGAAATCGTTATCTCGAAGCATAATTGGGTTCGAAGTTCCCCATTTCATATCCGTAAATTGTTTTGTGTTAACGAAATAAACTTCCGATTTCATTGGTGAATCAAAACCATACTTCCAAGCACCGAGTTTTGTAAGAATCGGAGTGTTTCCACCATCAACCGTATATTTACCGGGTCCGAATACATCCGCCGCCTGTCCTTCAAATACGAACACGGCGGCTTGTGATTCACGAACTATCAATTGCGCACCATTCTTTATTTCTTGCCCTTCAACGGGAAACCGATAGACAATTGTATCTTTCGATTCATCGAGCCATTGAATGACTTCAATAAATTGATTTAATGCTGCGTCCTTAAATTTATCGACAATACTCATCAAAATTCTCCTAAAATTTGATAACGAAGAACAACCGTTGAAAGTTCGGCGGATTGTATAATACGCTTCTTAATCCGTCGGAAAATGCCGAAGTTTCCTCAGCCAACCGTTAAATTATAGTGTATGCGTGCTTTTATTTTCAATTTTTTTGAAAATTTACTAATACCTTGTAAGCCAAAACGGCAATGAAACCGCCTATGCAGTCAAGAATCACATCTCTGTAGGTTCCCGTTCGCAAAGGGTTAAAGCTTTGGTAAAGCTCATCCAAACTTGCTACCACAAATACCGAAATAAGAGCGAAACATCCGTAGAACTTATGAAAAACAATGCGCTTTTCACCGCGAAAAAGTCGTGCCCCTAAATAGCCGAGAGCGCCGTATTCGCCAAGATGCGCAATTTTTCGAATGTAACCGTGATATTGAGTAAGTGTTTGAGCGGAAGAATCGGGAAAAAAGAATTCCAATAACGGACGTAAAAAGCGTGATGTTTCATTCATCGAACCATTTGAGGTCGAATTAAAGAAAATAAGCAAAATCCAAAAAAAGAAAGGCACGAACCTCCAGAATCTTTCGTGCCTTCGAAAAAACTCAAACATTCCTACCAAAACGAAACTAACCCATTATTCCAAAGTGGAATTAATCCGCCGGCTTGTAACAATAAACCTACAAGCAACATCGAAAATGGTGCCCATCCACGTTTGTGAAAAATGCAAAACAATAACCCGGTAATTGGTTGAAAAAAGATGTTCAAAGCACCCCAAAGAATTCCGCCATACTTAAAACCGGCTATTACCAACCAAATCCAACCGATCAGGGCAATCAACGCACCCAGCGTGATAGCCCCAAAACCCGTAAGTTGAGAAATTTCCATTACAAAACTCCTTAATCACTTGTAAATAAATAAAAATGCACGCAAAGAATATCTGAAACCGTAAATAATTTCAAAATATTTATTGCGTGCAAACGCTTTAATTCCCTTATTTATTGCACAGAAGCACCTGAAACTACTTCAATAATTTCATTGGTAATACCCGCCTGTCTAATACGGTTCATGTTCAGTGTGAGTGTATCAATCAATTCGCCCGCGTTTTTTGAAGCAGAATCCATCGCCGTCATACGCGAGCCTTGTTCTGAAGCTACTGATTCAAGCATTGCACGATAAATTTGCGTTTCAACTTGCTTGGGCAACAATTTTCCGAAAATTTCGGCTGGTGGCTGTTCGTAAATATATTCCGCGTCGGAAACTTTTTCTTCTGTTTCTGAATCGGCAACAATCTTTGGAATCGGCAGAAGTTGTTCTAACCTAACATGTTGCGAAATAACGGTTTTAAATTCGGTGAAAATCAAAAACACCTTATCGATTTTTTCATCATCAATAAAAGTTTTGATAAGATTTTCGGATATTTCACGTGCATCTGAAAGTTCCGCTGCGCCTGTACCTGTTAGCCCAACATATTCGGCAACAAAATTTACATCACGTCTACGGAAATAGTCACGTCCTTTTCTTCCAACCGGAATCATTTCCAAAGTTTTGTCTTCATTTTCCTTTAAAAACGAAGTTGCGGTCTTAGTTAAGTTTGCATTAAACCCGCCACAAAGTCCTTTATCTGCGGTAACAAGCACAAGTAAATAATTCTTATCGCCACGTTCATCCAACAGCGGATGCGAAAATTCATCTGAAACCTTTGCGCTCAATCCTCCAAGAACCTCACCCATTTTAAGTGCATAAGGACGCGCAGCAGTTACGCGGTCTTGGGCACGCTTTAGTTTTGCCGCCGCAACCATTTTCATTGCCTTGGTTATTTGCTGCGTATTCTTGACGGATTTAATCCGCCTTCGCATATCGAGAAGACTAGCCATATTTATTAACCGTTAGCTGCCGCTGTTTCGTTAACACTATTCCAACGCGTCGCCTTGAAATCTTCAACCGCCTCTTTAAGCTCTGCCGTAATTTCATCGGTAATTTGCTTTTTATCGCGGAGTTTTTCCATTGTTCCCGGGTTTGAATTTTCCATAAATTCGAATAAATCCTTCTCGAATCTCGCAAGGTCCGAAACGTTTACGTCATCAACATACCCGTTTGTTGCTGTCCAGATAATTAAAACCTGATTTTCCACTTCCATCGGACGATATTGACCTTGTTTAAGAATTTCTGTAAGTCGTTTACCCCGTTCAAGTTGCGCCTGTGTAGCCTTATCCAAATCCGAGCCAAATTGCGCAAATGCCGCCAATTCTCTGTATTGAGCCAAATCAATACGCAAAGTGCCGGCAACCTGCTTCATGGCTTTCACCTGTGCTGCGCCACCCACGCGCGAAACCGAATTACCTACATTAATTGCAGGACGAATTCCGGAATTGAACAAATCGGCTTCAAGAAAAATCTGCCCGTCGGTAATAGAGATTACGTTTGTTGGAATATATGCGGAAATATCACCCGCCTGGGTTTCAATAATCGGCAAACTTGTTAAGCTACCACCACCGCGCGCTTCCGACATTTTTGCTGCGCGTTCAAGCAATCTTGAGTGAAGATAGAACACATCCCCGGGAAACGCTTCACGACCCGGCGGACGCCTCAAGAGCAATGAAATTTCACGATACGCCGCCGCCTGCTTTGATAGATCATCATAGATTGTAAGCGAATGACGACCGTTATCACGGAAATATTCACCCATCGCAACGCCTGTGTAAGGCGCCAGATATTGCATCGCAGCGGGGTCTGATGCCGTGGCAGAAACAACTATCGTGTAATCCATTGCACCAAATTCTTTAAGTTTTTCCACAACTTGCGCAACAGTTGAACGTTTTTGCCCAATCGCGACATAAACGCAAATTACATCCTTACCTTTTTGGTTGATGATTGTGTCGATTGCAACTGCGGTCTTACCCGTTTGGCGATCTCCAATGATAAGTTCGCGTTGCCCACGTCCAATCGGCACCATCGCATCAATTGCCTTGAGACCGGTTTGCAGTGGTTCGCCTACCGGCTGTCGATCAATTATACCGGGTGCAATTCGCTCAACGGGGTTAAATGTGTCGGTAATGATTTCGCCTTTTCCATCAATCGGATTCCCAAGCGCATCAACAACACGTCCGATTAATGCATCACCTACCGGCACGCTCATAATTCTGCCCGAACGCTTCGCTTCATCGCCTTCTTTAATCTTTTGGAAATCACCGAAAAGAACGGCACCGACCTTGTCTTCTTCAAGGTTAAGTGCAAGCCCGCGAACATCATAAGGAAATTCCAACAGTTCACCTGCCATTACTTTTTCAAGCCCGTGAATTTCCGCGATTCCGTCACCAACTTTTATAACCGTGCCAACTTCCGCGACGGTCATGCTGGCATCAAAATCTTCAATTTGTGCACGAATCAATTCATTGATTTCGTTGGCTTTTATTGCATCCATAATTATGTTTCGTGAATTACGTTAAAATCCTTTTCGCCAAAATCGGTGCGTTCAAACACTTTGCGAACGTAGATTCTTCACTAATTCTTTATCATCTGTTCTCTTAATGAATTTAATTGTGTTCTTACGGAACCATCATAAACTGTTGATCCGACACGTGTTATTGCCCCGCCGATTATATCGGCGTCTATTTCATATGAAAGTTTAATTTTGCTTCCGCCCGTTGCTTTAATTAGGCTTGCTTCCATTTCGGATTTTTCGCTATCCGATAATTCCCTTGCGGAAATAACCTTTGCGGAAACTATTCCGTTGCGTTCTTCCAGAACCGAAACAAATTCTTGATTAATCAAACCAAGTTGCGAAAGGCGATCGTTACGCAGCAAGACCCGCAAAAAGTTTGCCGTTATTTTATTCGGTTTGGTTTTATTTATTAACGCTTCTAAAAGATTCTTTTTGTTATCCTGCGAAATTGCGGGGTTAAAAAAAGCACCTCTAAGGTCTTCGTTTGCCGAAATTAAATCGTTAAATTTTAATAGTTCGTCAGATACAACATCTGTATTCCCTTCTTTTGTAACCACATCTGCGAGCGCACCCGCATACCGGCGCGCTATCATTTCCAAGCTCATCGCGCACCTCCGATTGATTCAATATTGGCTTTTACTAGTTCTGCATCCTTACTTACATTCATTACGCTACGGATTTTTTCTTCTGCAATTCTTATGCTTTCTTCCGCCGAATACTTCCGAAGTTGAAGCTTTGCGATTTGAGTTTTTCTTGAAAGTTCAGTGTCAGCCTGCTGCTTCATTCTTAACACGGCTGATTCCGTATCTTCGGCAATTCTGGCTTTTTCAGAAGCGGCTTCTTCAGAAGCTTCAGCGCTCAAACGCGCAACTTCCGAATCCAATTGCGCCAGCTGCGCTTCAACTTCTGTTAATTCGGTAATGGCGGCTTGGCGTTCTTCTTCAGCACGAATTAAATCTTCTCTAATAGTTTCACGTTTTTCCTTAAACGCATTTGAAAGCGGACGCCTTAGCAGATACGCAAGAATCAAACCGAAAATTAGAAGATTAAAAAATCTCCACGCCTCAAAGCCCGGATAATTTATGTATGTTTCCCAAAAATAAAGAAACTTGTCCCAGGCGGAGCCTGAGTTGCCCGCATTTGCTGCTTCCGCAAATAAACAAATAAAGTTACTCAACAAAACGTTCATAACCAAAATACAATCTAGGCTACTCCTTTCAAAAGGTTAGAACTAATTTTCTCAGCCATTTTCTCAGCATCATCCGTAATGGCTTTTTTGGCAGCCGCTACTTGTGAATCTAGTTCGGTATTGCCGTCATTCAGCATTTTTACAATTTCATTCTTCGCAGAATCAAGTTTCGCTTGCTTATCCGCCAACGCTTCAACTCGCACATTTTCAATTGCATCATAATTCGCGTTACGCGCATCCTGTAACGAAGAAGTATATTCGGCGCGTTTTGCCGCAACTTCATCCAAAATCCCTTGAGCTTCGCCGGAATGCCCGCCTTTATTTTTTTCGCGAGTACTGAGAACCTTATTAATAGGCTTAAAAAATGTCTTGTTCAAAATCCAAATCATTACAAGAATCATAATCACGTGAATGATTAATGTGCCATCCGGTAACAATTGAATTGAAGACTCCGCCAATGCAAGTAAAAACATATTAAATTTCGAATTTGTGAAACTTTACACTATATAAAACGGACACACAGAAATACCGATGTATCCATAAAAGAGACAAGATTATCACGCTGATTTTTAGCGGTCAAGCGAGTGAATTCACCTTCTCTTTGGCAAATCAAAAAAACAAAAAAATCCTTTTAGCACAAGCAATTACTTGACACAGATTTACTATCACGGATAATTCAAACGTAATAAAATGGGCTCAGTTAAGCGGGGGCGAGTCCGTTCTGGTGGGCGGCACGGTCTTCAAAACCGCGTGTGAGATTGCGAAAGCAGGCTTAGGTGGGTTCGATTCCCACACGCCTCCGCCAAAATCGGGATAAGTTTATGGCAGCTGAAGTTCACCTAACCGGAATGACCGAAGACGAGTTCAAAACATTTACCAAGAAACTTGCGCTGCAAGTTATTGAACTTTTTCAAGACCAGAAATTTCGCGGGAAAAATCGTATACTTGCAGATCAATTGATTCAGTCAGTTACAACAATGGCTGCAATGTATAGAAGTGCTTGCCGTGAAAGAACAACTTCGACGCTTCTAACTCGCCTGCTTCAAGTAGAAGCGGAAACTGAACGCTCGCTGTTTATACTCGAACTTTTTGTGGATAGCAATGTATTACGCCCCGAACAATTGATAGATATCACTGGTGACTTAGATGAAATTTTACGGCTTACTTCATCATCAATTGTAGCAATTTCAAGAAAGCAGTAAGCTTGAATTAAATACTTGGTTCTTCTCACTTATGAAAGAATGGATTTCACTCAACATGACACCGGGAATAGGACCCCGGAAAGCGACGGTTTTATTGGAAAGGTTTGGCTCGGCGGAAAATGTCTTTCACGCTTTACGTAGCGAACTCGAACAACTTAGGCTTAAACCGGAAACAATTCTTAGTATCTTAAAAAAAGAATTTCATGATGCTGCGGAACGCGAACTTGACGCGGTAAGAGCATCGGGTGGCGATATTCTAATTTTGGATGATGGCGTATATCCCCAATTGCTTCGTGAAATTCCCGATCCGCCGATTACACTTTATGTTCAAGGTGATTGGCGAAGTTGCTTTGATTTACCGGCAGTGGGTATTGTTGGTTCGCGACGCTGTTCAACATACGGCAAAAATGCGTCAACGTTACTTTCACGCGATCTTGCCGCAAACGGCGTTTGTATAATTTCAGGTTTTGCGCGCGGAATCGATTCTGCCGCACACATGGGTGCAATTGAAGCCGGCGGGAAAACAATCGCCGTTTTCGGAACAGGAACTGATTCGATCTATCCAAAGGAAAACGCCAGCCTTCAAAAGCAGATTTTAGATTCAGGTGGCGCAATTGTTTCTCAATTTCCGCTTGGAACGCCACCACTTCGTGAAAATTTTCCGTATCGAAACCGAATCATAAGTGGTCTCTGCTATGCGGTGCTACTTGTTGAAGCATCGGAAAAAAGCGGTTCTTTGATTACTGCAAGGCTCGCTGCCGAACAAGGACGCGAAGTGTTAGCCGTGCCCGGCAATATTACCTCAAAAACATCTTTTGGCACGAATTATCTAATAAAATCAGGCGCAAAACTAATTCAACATTGGCATGATGCGATAGCCGAATTTCCGCCGGAAATCGCCGCATCAATTCTTCCACCCAAAACCGATACAACGCTAAAAAAGGATAAGCCGAATAATATTACGGCGTTAAACAAATGCGAAAAGCGAGTTTACGATTTCTTGACACCGGATGAAAATTTTCACATAGATGTTATTTTGGAAAACACCGGTCTTTCGTTTGGAGAGCTAAACAGCGCCCTCATCAATTTAGATTTGAAGGATTTGATTTTGGTTTTGCCCGGAAACAATTACGCACGAAAACTGCTTTAGAAATAAGGCGTTAGAAGCAGATTCAGACAACAAGACAAAATTCGCATACTACTGTGAAATCTTCTTGGTGGCGTCGGTTACGAATCAAAAGATTTTTGTCAAAAGGCAACAGAAATCGCGAAAATCTCATCGTTGCATTTGGTGTTTTCGTTTAATTCCGTGAAATAGTGGTTATAAATGAGAGGTTTGACAAAGTTTTGTTTTTGTATGTAACTTTCACAATGTTTACGGTTTAGCTGAAAAGTTATTCCAAAAGGTTTTTTAGAACAAAAAGATTAATTTTAATGAGCAAGAATTTAGTAATAGTTGAATCGCCGGCGAAGGCAAAGACAATAAACAAGTACCTGGGTGACGATTACAAGGTAATGGCTTCAATCGGGCATATTAAAGATTTGCCCATGAAGGACTTGGGCGTTGATGTTGAGAACAATTTTGAACCAACATACGAAATCATTCCTGACAAAAAAAAGCGCAACAATAAAAAAACAGTATCGGAATTGAAAAAGGCGGCGAAGGAATCCGAAGCAATATTTCTCGCGGCTGACCCCGACCGCGAAGGTGAAGCTATTTGCCAGCATCTCGCGGATGAACTTACAAAACGGAACAAGAAGCCCGTTCATCGTGTGATGTTTAACGAAATCACCAAAACTGCAGTGCAGGAAGCGTTTAAGCATCCGAAAGAAGTTAACGAAAATCTGGTAAATGCCCAGCAGGCACGTCGGGTACTTGATCGATTGGTGGGCTACCAAATTTCCCCGATTCTTTGGAAAACTATCGGAGGAAGGCTTTCCGCTGGACGCGTCCAAACGGTTGCTGTTCGTATGATTGTTGAACGAGAGCGAGAAATTGAAGCATTTAATAAAACCGAATACTGGTCAATTATTGCTGATTTATCCGCCGCACTTCCGCCGAATTTCGAATCGAAGCTCAGGACAATTGGCGACAAAACGGTAAAACTTGGCAAGTTTGAAGAAGATTTAAAGAAATCCGAAATACATATCGTTAAAGAAAAGGATGCAAATAAAATTTTGGATGAATCGAAAGGTGAAGATTTTACCGTAGAAACCGTCCAAAAGAAGGAACGCAAACGTAATCCGACACCGCCGTTTATCACCTCAAAACTTCAGCAAGATGCTTCACGCAGGCTAGGTTTTTCGGTAAAGAAAACCATGACGGTTGCGCAAAAACTTTACGAAGGAAAGGAAATTGGAAGCGAAGGTGCGGTTGGTTTAATAACGTATATGCGCACCGATTCCACTCGCGTTTCCGATGATGCATTAACCGGCGTTCGGAAATATATCGACGGAAATTATGGTGCAGATTATCTGCCTAAAGACGCACGGGAATTTAAATCCAAAAAGGGATCGCAGGATGCGCACGAAGCAATACGTCCGACAGATGTAAATCGTACGCCCGAATCTATCGCAAAGTATTTAACTCCTGACGAATTAAAGCTTTATACCTTAATATGGCAACGTTTTGTTGCTTCACAGATGTCTGCGGCAGTTTTTGATAGAACCACAATTGACATAAACGCGGGAAAATATGGATTTCGATCGACCGGTTCGATTCAAAAATTTGATGGGTTTTTAAAAGTTTACCAAGAAGCAATTGGCACTTCCGAAAAGGAAGATGATGAAGACCTTGCGTTGCCCGCAGTTGAAGAAGGCGAAAAACTTAAACTGAATTCAATTACGCCAAATCAACACTTTACGGAGCCGCCTGCTCGTTATTCGGAAGCAACGCTTGTTAAGGCATTGGAAGAACTGGGAATCGGACGACCCTCAACCTACGCCGCGATTATGACCACCATTCAAACTCGCGAATATGTTGAAAAAATCGATCGTCGGTTTCATCCAACCGCATTAGGAACGACAGTAAACGACCTTCTATTGGAAAATTTCGACAATCTCTTCAACACCCAATACACCGCGCGTATGGAAAGCAGTTTGGACGATATTGAAGATGGTAAGCTCGATTGGCGCGCGGCAATGAAAGATTTCTACGGAACATTTTCAAAGGATTTGGAAGCCGCAAAGGAAAATATCAAAGGCAAGAAAAAACAAGCGATTCCAACGGATGAAGTTTGCGAAAAATGCGGAGCCGGAATGGTTATTAAGTTCGGCAGATATGGACAATTTCTCGCGTGCGAAACTTACCCTGAATGCAAAAACACGCGTGAACTTACGAAAAAAGCTGATCAGGAAGAACCGGAAAAAGAAACGGAAGAAATTCCGGAATGCGAACTTTGCGGCAAAGAAATGGTGCTGAAACGTGGAAGGTATGGCGCGTTTTATGGCTGCACGGGATATCCGGAATGTAGAAACATCAGAAAAATTACAAAGGGGGAAGTGCAAACCGTGGCTCCACCCGTTGAATTGGATGAAACCTGTCCGAAAGATGGTGCAAAACTCGTCAGGCGCTCCGGACGTTTTGGCGAATTTGTTTCGTGTTCAAATTACCCGAAATGTAAATACATTCAGCAGCAAAAGATCGGTATGAAATGCACGCGTGAAGGTTGCGATGGTGATATCGTCGTAAAGAAATCGCGCCGCGGTAAAGAGTTCTATGGTTGTGACCGCTATCCCGAATGCGACGTGGTTTTTTGGAACAAACCAATACAAGAGCCCTGCCCAGAATGTGGCGCACCGGTTCTTCTACAAAAATACACAAAGAAAAATGGAACGGAGCGATATTGCAATAATGAGGATTGTGATTATAAAATCTCTGTTGATGATGAGCAGTTAAACACTGAAGCTTCATCAGAGATTCGGGCAACGACAAATTAATTTCCAAGCGTTTTTATATGAATGAATCGATTGAGTTCTTTCAAGCTTTTTTGAAAAACCCTCTGAAGGTGGGGGCAATTGCACCTAGTTCGCTGGAGCTTTCCACAAAAATGCTTGATGGTGTTATACCCGATAAAAACGGAATTTTGATTGAGTTGGGACCTGGAACCGGTGCCTTCACAAAACAAGTATACCGGGAACATCACGAAGCAGGTTCATATCTGGGAATTGAACTCGATAGAAAACTCATTACTCATTTACGATCAAGATACCCGTCTCTAAAATTCGTTTGGGGTAATGCGACAAAAGCTTTCAAAATTCACGAACGTTCTGAACTTGGTAATGCTAGATATATTATTTCCGGTTTACCGTTTGTTTCCTTACCAAACGATGTAAACCTGAAAATTTACGAAGAAATTGAAAAGTTTATGGAAAAGGGGTGTATGTTCAGAACCTTTCAATATGCCCACGGTTACTATATGCCTTCCGCGGTTAACCTTCGTAAGTTTATGCGAACCAGATATGGAGTCGCAGAAAAAAGCTCACTGATAATAAAAAATGTTCCGCCCGCTGTTACACTTACGTGGAGCACGCTCTCGTAAATTATTTTGAGACATATTTTGCCCACTTTTTATTGCGTATTTGAAACCTTTACGGTTGCAAAAGTGTATTTAAACCGAATAACCAAATAATTTAGCGTTTTACAAACAGGAGAGAAACAATGCTACGAACAAAATTAGTTGCGATTGTTTCGGTGATGGCGTTATTGGTTCCGGGATTAGTGCTTGCACAAGATTCTACGAACAAAATCTACACAGCCCCGCCGGAAGTGATTGCTAAAATTCGGGAAGAAGGAATGGGGAAGAACTCGAAAGTTATGGATACAATGAGTTATCTTTCAGACGTTATCGGCGGAAGACTTACAAATTCCCCCAGTATGAAGCACGCAAACGAATGGACGCGCGACACAATGCAAAAATGGGGAATGCAAAATGCAAAACTTGAAGCGTGGGGTCCTTGGGGAAGAGGCTGGACGTTAAACAACTTTTCCGCTTCGGTTTCTTCGCCCCAGAATTTTCCTGTAAATGCTTACCCAAAAGCGTGGTCTCCATCCACCAAAGGGTCAGTAACCGGAAACGTGATTTTGTTAAAGTTTGAAAACGAATCCGACCTAGCCGGCTACAAAGGAAAATTAAAAGGCGCGATAGTTTTCGTCTCACCGGAACGCGATTTGAAAGCGGATTTTGATGGAATGGGAACCAGATATTCGGATTCAGAACTTCTCAAAATGGCAAATGCTGCTCCTGCAGGCGAAAGAAACCGCGGTGGATTTGATCAAGCGCGACTTCAAAAGTTTCTTGAATCGCGTGCCTTGCGTGCAAAGGCAATGAACATGTTGATTGATGAAGGTGCCGCGGTTGTTGTGGACAACAGCTCAAAAGGCAGCGGCGGAACAATTTTTGTTCAAGGTGCGGAAGTTGCCGGTGATCCGCCGAAATCAATCGACGATCTTTTTGGCGGAAGTGCAACGCGCGCGTGGGATAAGGGCGCCGAAAGTAAAATGTTGCCACAAATAACAATGGCAACCGAAGACTATAATCGCGTTGTTAGAATGCTCGGATTTAATGAAAATGTAAAAATGACCGTAAATATCCAAGCCGAATACAATGAAGGTGATTTGATGGGTTACAACACCGTAGCTGAAATTCCGGGTACGGATCCCAAATTAAAAGATGAAGTGGTAATGCTTGGTGGACATTTGGATTCTTGGCATGCTGCAGGCGGTGCTACGGACAACGGTGCCGGTTGTGCCGTTGCGATGGAAGCCGCAAGAATCTTGCTCGCGTTGAATTTGAAACCGCGAAGAACAATCCGCGTTGCCCTTTGGTCCGGCGAAGAACAAGGGCTTAACGGTTCTCGCGCATACGTAAAACAGCACTTTGGCGAAGTTGAAGGTGGGGGCACAAGAGCTTTGATTCTTGGTGGTGACAACAACGCCAAACTTACAAAAACCGCCGAATACGATAAATTCTCCGCCTATTACAACATGGATAACGGCACAGGAAAATTCCGTGGCGTGTATTTGCAGGGGAACGCTAACGTTGCTCCGATTTTTAGAAAATGGCTCGTACCCTTTGCAGATTTGGGTGCTTCAACGCTTACGATTGAAAACACGGGCGGTACCGACCATCTTTCGTTTGACGGAATCGGCTTACCGGGCTTCCAATTCATACAGGATGAGGTTGAATACAGCACACGTACGCATCATTCCAATCAAGATAATTTCGACCGCATTCAAGCTGAGGATTTAAAGCAAAACGCGGCGATTATGGCGGCTTTCGTTTATCAAACAGCGATGATGGATGAAAAAATTCCCAAGAAATAATATTTGTCGGAAATTAAACCTGCCGGGCGCTACTTAAACGTCCGGCTTTTTCGTGCGTTAAATTATTGACTAGTCCTGCATCTTTTTGTTAAATTAAACAGTGTTGATACATTCTTATGTGTCGCGCACTCCCTCCCAAATGATTGCAATATCATTACAGTATTCAAGGCGCTCAAAAAGTTTTTCGTATACGAAATGAAACCGGTAAATTTCTATAACATCGAACTTGTGGCATCGGTCGCAACCGGCGGTTCAGCTGAACGGTTCAAAACCGGTGGCGGTAAGCTTTCCGGCTTACGTTTTCATTCGATTTCGATAACGGCAAAACCGCGCGCAAAAAAATCTTTTGCGAACAATCCCATTCCGAAACCGGCTCCGGCAATCAAAGATTGTGATTTGGATGAGGTTTTTAGAAGAACCCTTAACCAACTTTCTGATTTTAAAGGGGATATTGAAACAGAGAGTGTTGATGCCGATTCAACTATAACCATCAACAAAAATCCACGTGTTTCCGCCGGTGTAGAAAGTTTCGGGTTGCATAAAAAGACGGCAAAAATTTCACCAATCCCAGCTGAAGAAGGCGTAATCCCAACTGTCGCGCAGCCACGCATTTTAATTGTAGAAGATGATGACAGCGTTTCATATTATTTGCTTCATATGCTTCAACAGAAAGGATTTTCTGTAAAAATTGCTCGCGATGGGCGACAGGCGGTTGAATTTATGGGCAGAATCGCGCCACCCGATATTATAGTTTTAGATGTTATGTTGCCTTTCCTGAACGGTTTTGAATTGATTGAGCGATTTCGAAAAGACAAGCTGTGGAAAAACGTTCCGATTATTATGCTTACATCCAAAGACAACCAAACCGACATCGTACGCGCTTTTGACGGCGGGGCAAACGACTATATTCAAAAGCCCTTTCAATCAAAAGAATTTCTTGCCAGAATCAGTCGGTTTTTATAGTGGCGGCAACGGCGAAATTCTCAACATATTTCGCAATTACATCAACTTCCAAATTCACTTCCGCGCCGATTTCCAAGGTTGAAAGATTAGTTTTATTCCAAGTTTTCGGAATGACCGCAACATCAATTTCGGTATCGTGAAGTTGTGCAATCGTTAGTGATATTCCTTCGATCGCAACTGAACCTTTTTCAATAAAATACTTTCTGTAGTTTGGCGGAAAGCCGAAACTTACCGTTCGAAATTCGCCTTCAACTTTTGACCCGAGAAGTTTTCCGCGTGCATCTATGTGTCCTTGCACAATATGTCCGCCCAAACGTGTAGTTGGCGTAACAGCTCGCTCAAGGTTAACCACCGTTCCGATTTTCAGCGAACCAAGAGTTGTTCTTCTAAGTGTTTCGCTCGAAACATCCGCCCAAAACGAATTCAAATTAATTTCGAGCGCTGTTAGGCATACTCCGTTAACTGCTATTGAATCTCCTTCCTTAGTGTCCATGACCGATGAGGAGCATTTCACGCGGATTTTCGCACCGGAATCAAAAACATCCAGCACTTCGATTTCGCCAAGTTCTTCAATAATACCGGTAAACATAAAATAAAAATTCCCGCCGTTTCAAGCGGGTTTCTTTTCCAAAAATCTCTTTGGATTAAAACCAAGGTTTTTTGTTGATGATATAAGTTTGAACAAACTCATCGTCTGATTTTGTGAGGTATATAATGCCTTCAATCAATCCGATTAAAGACGGCACAAAAACCAACGG
>JBKEBT010000053.1:0-6016 GCA_047973305.1 Pyrinomonadaceae bacterium | reverse complement strand
GTTAGCGGATCAACGCTTGTAAACCTGCCGAGTTTTGAGTTGTAATATCTTGCTTGGGCGAAGTCGAGACCGGATTCGTAGTCGCGCTCGTAGCCCGTGTACTGCTTCCTTATGCCGTCCGCTTGTCCGTAACCTTGTGTGTTTGAACGGTTTGCCGTCCCGGAATAGACTTCTTCTCCAAACGCCCGGTAATCGTGCCGGGAGACAATCGCGCCGTTTTGATCCGTAATCACTCGCGGACTCCCAAGATGATCCTGCGTCAGATACTTCGTCGTGGCAGCCGCTGGCGTGAAGTTTGTCTCGTATTCTGCTATCAAAGAGCCGCTTGCATTATATACAAAAACCGTCTCGCGTGTGCCATCGATTTTCCTAACTCTTCTTCCATCACCATCATAAAAATAAGTTGCGTTCGGCGTGGAACCCCCGTTATTACCGGCGAAGAAGCCGATTTGATGATTCTCGGCGTCGTATGAAAAACGCTGTCCGCCTGCATCTTGCATGACATTTCCGCCTTGATCGTATGAGACTCCCTGCCCGGCATCGATGCGATTATTTGCCTGATTTATTGTCGGATTGCAGACATTCTGCGGACAGCCTGCGATTGTAGTTGTATTCGCGGCATCGAAGCGTCTGTTGCCAAATCGGTCATAACTAAACGACTCTTTCCAACTCTGTCCGCCTGCGTAATTCTCAGTCGCGGACTGAATTCGATTGAGATTGTCATAAACATAACTCTGCGAAATCGTCCCCGAATAGCCCGTAAAGGCAATCGTCTGGCTCTGAAGCGAACCGTTATTATTGGATGATGTGCCGTAATTGTAATCGATCTTGAGCAAAGACGTATCCGCCGAACTCGTCCCCATTCCAACCTGTGTAACCTGCAAGCGATTGTTATACTGAGCATTCTCCCAACGATTATTCCCGAGCATCAAGCTCGAAACTCCGCCATGCGCAAGATACGTGAAATTCGACGCCCGATTCTCGTAGCTTCCAGTTGCAGTTCGTGTCTGCACCTGCGCCAGGTCGCCATCGACATCCAGAGTATTTAAGACTTTTCTACCGGACGGATATGTCTCTTCGATGAGTGCGCCGAAGGAATCAAGAAATGATGTTCAAAAACGCAGTCAAACTTCAAAATCGCAAGCAAAAAGATGCCTTCTGAGATTCATCATAACCTAGTTCTTTAATCGATTATTTTTCTGGTGTACTAACAGAACAACAAACCTTTTTTCGAATATCTTCCGGTAATTGTTCCGGGTCCGCTCCAGATTTAGTTACGAGTTCAGCTTGGCTGATTTCTTTTAGCATAAATCTAAAGCGGTAACTGCCATCTCCGAACGGACCTTTTGAACTCTCAAATGTGCCGGTAAAAATTGCATTAACCGTTCCATCATCTCTTGGAAGTTTTTTAAGAATCTTTTCGGATTTTTTCGTAATATTGGAAGCTTCAAGCCATGTTTTACCTATACTACGGCAGTCAAGACAGTAAATCTCGCTCCACTCAAATCCATATCTATATGTGGCTCGAACCTTTACCTCTTTACCATCATATTTTTCCGGATTTTTTAATAACTCACAATACGTAACAGTGCTGCTTTCAATATTCTGTTGCGTTCTAACATTTTGCCCAAAAACAACGAACAAAAGTAATCCAATGCAAAGATAAATATAATATTTCTCCATTTTTCGCCTCACGGTCGGTGCTGATGCTCGTTGCTATAAGTATCCGTATCTGTGGATTTTAGATTCATGTATGTTAGAATATTACTTATTCCGACGGCACGTTTCGTTTCAATTTCAGCCGCTTTCCACCCTCGACTCCACACTTCATAGGACTTTCCGCTATTATCACTTCCGGCACTGACTGACTTAAGATTCAGCCCTTGTCCAACGTAAGAACTTACGCTCCATCCCCGTTGCTCTCGAAAGTAATGATTCAAATCAGTATCTCCGCCTGTCGGATGACCGGCATTTACCCACGCCAAATCGTCTGCAACATGCCTTCCTTCGTGAGCGATTGTTGTCGTTAACCGATCACTCTTACCGTCAATTCTAAAATCAACTGTTACTGTGTCATCTCCGTTCAATCGCGTTATTGCTCTAGGTCCACTTGATATTGGTTCTCCTTTGGAATTGAGCCGAATACCAACTACAACACCGTTAGCCTCATTTTCATTTCCATACGAGTCAACAGATTCTTGAACTTTTTGCTTTTGGTCTGCGGCAAGCCCATTGCTCTCGGCAGCTTCTTTGCCCCTTGAAAGCCCGGCTTTAAACGCCTGTCTAAAGTCATACTGGCGTTTAGCCAATTTACGTTCCTCCTTTTTCAATGTCTTATCTTTACTTCGTTCAAGCAATTCATCATCAGTTGCAGAACCACCCGCCGTTTCTGCCCACTCATACAAACCTAATGGGTCAATATAGAGAAGTGGGTTGTTCAGCACGTAAGCATAACGATTCCAAGTTTGCGGATTTTCAATTCTCCCGGATGAAAGCAACGGGTCTGGAGATGTAAAGCGTCCGTAGCTATTTCCATACATCCTTGCTTGGGCGAAGTCGAGGTTGGATTCTTCATCGCGTTCGTAGCCGGTGAACTTCTGTCTGGTTGAATCGCCGTAGGTGTAGCCATGTCCGGCGGCTCTTGGACCCGTTCCGATCATGGCTTCTTCTCCGAACGGCATGAAGTCGCGTCGGGAAAGGACGCTGCCGGATTGATCGGTTAGTATGCGTGGTGAACCGAGATGATCGCTTGTCAAATATCGAGTAACGGGCGAGCCGTTTGGCGTCAGCGTCGAGTATTCCGACACCAATTTTCCGCCTGCGTTGTAAACAAACACACGTGTTTCTGATGCCGTAACTTTCTTGACGCGTTTGCTTTGTCGGTGCAGCGCGTTGCTGCTCGCCATCGAAAGAGTATTGTCCGATTATAACATTGCTTGCGTTTCGGACCTCTTTCTGCTTGTTTTCGGCGTCAGCCTGTTATCAGCGAAAACGTAACATGAAATCGTTAATTCACCAAACAAATTCATACTTCAGCTCTCTGATATTCTCCATGTTACCGCGCCGACGCGCGCGAGTGTGTTCGGAAATGCCAATTCATACTTCAGCTCTCTGATATTCTCCATGTTACGGCAGACGAACTCTTGGGACGCGAAACCGCCAAACCAAAAACCAGACCGTCAAATAAAGTCCAACAAGTCTTTGAAGAAGTCGCCAACCTGCCACGTCGCCAACAAGATAAAGTCGTCGAATTCGTCTCCGCCTTTGTCCGGCAACAACAATCTGCCAAATAAAAATGACAGCCCCGAAAAGCTGTCAAGTAAAAAATACTATGAACTTTTTCTGTCCGTCTTAGAAAAGACTCAAGGTTTCGAGTCGGTTTTGATAACCGCTGAACTCAAATCAAGCGGAATCGGCTCGGAAACAATATCATCAAGCCACAAATAACCGAACTTTTTCCACCGCTTTTGTAACTTCTTACCAAACGGCTTTTTATCTTTGTGGTCAGAACGAGGTTCAAGTTCTGATGACCAAACACGATAACTAACTTGTAATGTTAGATTTTTTGCTTTCAATATTTCATCAGCTAAAACATTGATATCTGAACCATAACCCCAATAAGGATTGTTTGAGCCAATAGCTTTTTTCTTCAAAATAACAAAACTCAAGTTCTCAAAAAAATATACGGTTTCTCCACTCTTTACAATTTGAAATTGGCTTGATGGTGGAGATTTCTTATCCATTTCTGTTACAACGTCTTGCCATTGTTTTGTTCTCTGCAATGAAGGTAACGGCGGATCGTCAACGAATAATAGCTTTTCCGTTTGAACATTTGAAAGAATGCCAAAAATGTGAAAATTAACGCACAGGAATTTGTTTCTTAGACTTTCATCGTGTGGATAGGTCTGCTTCCACAGAAATATTGCTTCTTTTCCAACAAGCTTTAAGGACATTTTGAGTTGCAAATCAATTTGCAAAACATCTTTTTTATCCTCTATTTCAATACTCTCAACTTGACCTGAGAGTTTCAACCGTTCCTCCGCTTTTGTAAGCTGAATACTGAAAAAAAGTAGGACAATCAATAAACTTATGTAACTTTTCCCCATTGTATCTACCTCCTTCCATAGTATCCTGTCGAATCTTTACCAATTCCACGAATCGTTCCATAAATGCTAAATCTAGGATTTGCCGATGTGAAGTTCGTGGCAGAACCACGTTCAAATCTGCCGCCTTCTCCACTTCTGCTAAACACCTGTGGAACTCCATCATCATTTCTGAAAATGAAAGTTGTAAAATGTTTGGGAGCATTTTTATCACCGGCATACCGAACCACATCTCCAACTCTCAAACCGTCTTCCGATTTTGATTTCAGATTGTTTTCGATATAGGTGTCCATTACTCCTACAGACCAATTCTGACGATTTGCCCCTGATAAAGGCTGTCATGCGCGATTTTCATTTTTCGACTCGCCGACAGGTTAGAAGTTTGACGGCTAAACGCGTAGAAAAAAGACAGCCTCGAAAAAGGCTGTTATCTTTTCATTTCAATACCAACGAATATCTGAATCTGCTAAAGGGTCAAGATTCTGCTCCTTTGCTTTTTGCAAGCCCACCTTTTTTATATCTTCATACCATTTTCTGTAACTCTTGTATGCTTTTTGAATAGCCTCATTAGTATTGGAGTTTCCATCTTTGTCTACTAACGCAATGGCATCTGCGTGACTCCATGTTCGATAATACAAATACGAAATGTAATAAAGGGATGCAACTTCGACAGTAGCAGGCTCAAATGTTTGAGATACTTCAAAATTAGTTGCACCAGTAAACTTAGCTTCATTTCTATTTCCTTCTAGCTTTAACAGACATTCTATCGCATTGAGAATAACCTTAGGATCATTTTCGTCAAACTCTTGTTGCTCGTTCGATAACAATACTTGAGTATCAACTTTCGATTGCCAATACTCACAACATTTATTGTTTTTCATATTACCTGCACTAAAAGTTGACATAGATAGTATTCCCACCAGAATAATTAAAGACACGCTAAATCGAAAGTTTGTAAATCGGTTCATATTGACCTCTAAATTATATTTTATGGTTTAGATGGATTAGTTCTTTTTGTGTAGTATTGCAATTTAACATTTGGATCATTCCATCCTGTATCTTTACCGGGTCCCGGTGCAGTTGTAACTTTCGGAGTGATTCCGCCTTTGCTAATTACATCTACAACAGCATTTGTTTTTGAGTCTACGGTGTTCACAAGGACACTATGAATTGTGTTCTTCAGGTTACCGTCTTTTGTATAAATACCAACATCTCCGCGTTGTGGAGGCGAAGCGGGATTTTTTAAGTCGTAGCCATCACCTTTCAATAACTTTTCTACTTGGTCGTTATTAATCCAAACTTGTCCATCAGCAAAGGTATTTCCATGACAATCCGTTGTGTTGTTGTATCCAGCCGTCTCTAACTTTGCCAAGTCAGCTTGAACCGCTTTCGTTTCTGCGGTAAGCTCATTTCCTTTATTGTCAACCGCTTTAGCTTCCATCTTGCCATTTTTGAAAGCTTCTATCTTAGTTCCATCATCTGCATAGATGTTCCCTCGCTCGGCTTTCCAAGTAATAAATAAAGTTCCAATCTGTTTCCCTTTGTTGTCCAAAATGCGTTGTGTATAAAACATAACATTTACGTCGTCCTTTTTGTCGAAAATGACATTTCCGTCTTTATCTTTTTTGATTTGTCCGTCTGGATCAATAAATCGTAAAGGATTATTCAGAACATAAACATATAAATTCCAACTCTGCGAATCAAAAAGCTGTGTATCGTTCAGGAAATCGTCTGCACTTGAGAACCTACCGAAACGGGAATTGTAATAACGAGCCTGGGCGAAATCGAGGTTGGATTCTTCGTCGCGTTCGTAGCCGGTGAACTTCTGGCGCGTTGAATCTCCATACGTGTAGCCATGTCCGGCGGAACGATTGCCGACTCCTATAAAGGCTTCTTCTCCGAACGGCATGAAG
>JBKEBT010000052.1:0-5851 GCA_047973305.1 Pyrinomonadaceae bacterium | reverse complement strand
CTTTATAGTCGCGCATTTCCCCGGAAGGGTTCGGCATAGAAAACCCTTCCAACTTAGAACCAATGGGAAAATCATCGAACCATTTCGCACCGGAAAATAACAACCCGCCAACTAATAGCAACAAAAAAATCAAGAATCCTTTCATATCCGCACCTGTAAATAAGTTAGATACAAATTTAGCAGTGTGGTCTTGTAATTGACAAGATAAAAGTGCAACAGAAGCATAGCAATAGGTTCGTTCGCGGAATTCATTAGATAGTCTGCCGTTTTTGAACGAATAATATGAAAACAATACGTAGTTCAAAAAGAAGTAATTCGTATTGAAATCAATATTTCGGGGAACTTTTAAAATTAAATGCCGTATTTTTGTTCAATAAACTAAATAATCGCGGAAACAATCCTTTCAGTATTTATTTTCTAAATCTATGAAAACAAACGAATTGCTAGATTCTAAGGTTAACGTCAAGATAAAACTTGCCACTTTATGGGCTGCGGTTACATTCCTTTATTTATATGGCGATTATTTTGAACTGTATGTTCCTAAGAAAGTTGATGGTCTTCTGAACGGAACGAGTATGTTAGATAGCCCATCCAAGCTTTTTGTTGCCGCATTTTTGCTTTTGATTCCGGCTGTGATGGTTTCATTATCCGTATTTTTGACGCCTCGTCTTAACCAAAGTTTGCATATCCTAGCCGGCATATTCTATACGATTTTTGTTTCCATGGTTGGTCTAAGCTCACTTTCTACGTGGCGTGCATTTTATGTTTTCTATGCTGCAATTGAAGTATGTTTGACAGTTACAATCGTAGTTACGGCATGGCGTTGGGAACGTGTTGAGGTCGAAAAGAAATGAAATTTGGACCAAACAAGTTTACGGCACGTCTTGCCGGTGTAACATATCTTATTGTTGTAGTTACAGGAATATTTAGTCTCGGTTATGTGCCCTCAAAACTGATTGTTTGGAGCAGTTCGGCAAGAACATTTCAACAAATTGCTGAATCGCAAACCCTTTTTAGAGTCAGCCTAATTTCTGCCGCGGTTTGCTACGTAGCGTTTTTGCTACTGCCTTTGCTTCTTTATAAACTCCTTTACGCTAAAAACGAAATTGCCGCAAAATTGATGGTAACTTTTGCAGTTGTGAGCGTTCCGATTTCTTTGCTCAACTTGCAAAATAAATACGGCGTATTGGCGCAAATCGAAGGCAAGAAATATTTAAACACGGTGGCAACCGCACAACTTCATTCCCAAGTAATGATAATGCTTGAAAATTACGACAGTGGCATTTTAATAGTAAGCATTTTTTGGGGACTTTGGTTGCTACCGTTTGGTTATTTGGTTTACAAATCCGGCTTCTTGCCTCGAATTTTAGGCGTATTGTTGATGGTTGGCTGCTTTGGCTACCTAACAAATTTTATTGGAAACACAATGTTTTCAAATTATGGCAGTTCGATGGTTTCTACTATTGCGTCGCTTCCAGCCACTTTTGGCGAGATTGGAATATGTCTTTGGTTGCTAATTCGGGGAGTGAATGAGAAAAATTTGCCAAACGAAAAAAGATAATATGAAAGGACGTATAAAAGGCAAACTTCAATTATGAGGTTAGAACCTTAACACACCCAACGCTTCGCCCGTTTAGTTTTTGGGTGCGCGAGCCGCCAAAATAACTTACGCAAATGCTTTGTTTGATACAATCGGCAAATGAAAATTGCGAAGCATCTGAAAAATCGCGTCGAATATAACGAATGGGCGATAGAAAGATATTTGAACTGGCTCAAGCCACAACCTAAAGAATTGTTGCAAAAGCGTTTGCCTTCAAGTTGTGCAGGAATTTTCGAAACGTTCAAGCATATTTGGGAAGCGCAAGAATATTGGCGTGGGGCGGTTTGTGATGCGAATGACTTTGTGAGGGTTTGGGAACTTTCCGAAATTTCGTGCGAGCAAGTTTTTACGGGCTTGGAAGAAAGTTCTAAGAAGTTCACAGCCGCCGTAAATTTATTTGATGAAAAACAACTTTTGGAAAATGTGTTAATTGAAAACAATTGGCTTAAATGCAATTTGCAAAGATTCGAATATATTGAACAGGTTGTAAGCCACGGCATTTATCATCGAGGACAAATTGTTACACTCGCGCACAACTTGGGTATAGAACATGCCCCGGAAACGGATTATTTGGCATGGAAAATCGGCGAATTTGGAAGTTAAACAAAATGAATAAAAACGAACGAATTTACAAAATGTCATTTGCGAGTGTTTATCCGCATTATATCGCCAAGGCGGAAAAGAAGGGACGCACAAAGGCGGAAGTTGATGAAATCATCATTTGGCTTACGGGGTATGACCAAAAGAGCTTGCAAAAACAGATTGACAATAGAATAGATTTTGAAGCGTTTTTCGCGAAAGCGCCCGAAATAAACTCCAAAGCATCTGAAATTAAGGGTGTTATTTGCGGTTACAGGGTAGAAGAAATAGAAGATCCGATTATTCGAAATGTTCGATATTTGGATAAGTTGATTGATGAGCTGGCGAAGGGTAAAGCGATGGAAAAAATTTTACGTAGCTAACATTGCCTTTGGTGCATCCGAATTAATCCCGAAACGCCGAGAAAATCTTAATTTTTAGAAAGTTGAAACTCACTTAACAAAAAATTCGTTTTTCGCCTAAGTTAAGATATTTCAAATTTAAGGAGCGATATGAAAATTCTAAGTGTTATTTTTTTGGTCGGCTTACTTTCGGTTTCGACGTTTTCACAATCGAAAGAAGATAGCAAACTTATTGAAATAGTTAAAAAAGTTGCGTTGGCACAGCAAACCTATGAGCCCAACGTACTTGAAGATTTATATGCCTCAGACTACATAGAAATTTCTCCGAAAGGCGAAATTGATGCACGCCCAGAAGCTATTGGGTTTTATAAAGTTGCCGAAGCGGAAAAAGCCGCGGCACTAACTCCGCGTTATATTTTGGATCAATTTAAAGTACGCAATTACGGAAAATTTGCGATGATTACGTCTAGACTTTCTTTTGGGTCTAAATCTGATGATTCACAACCTGCTCGTGCCTTTGGCATAGTGCAATATGGGCTTCGAAAAGAAAAGGGAAAGTGGAAATTATTTTCAGCACAATATACGCCGTTTCCGCCGCCAAAGCCTTCCAAATAAAAGCAACAAAACGCAATTATTTGAAAAATTGGAGGAGAATTGGAATTAACGGGAGGGCATACGCGAATCAACACGGTCTACACCATTGGGCATTCAACCCAACCTATCGAAAACTTTTTGGCATTACTATCAGAATTTGAAATTCAAGCGTTGATTGATATTCGTAGATTTCCCGGTTCGCGGAAATACCCTGCTTACAATAAGGAAGCGCTTGCATCATCATTAAAACGAGCAAAAATCGAATACATACACCTGGAATCTTTGGGCGGCAGAAGAAAAGCACACGCGGATTCAATAAACACAGCTTGGCGAAACGAATCATTTCGCGGATATGCGGACTATATGCAGAGCCCCGAATTTGAAAACGGCGTGAACGAACTCGAAAGAATTGCGCGTCATAAAATCACGGCGTTTATGTGTGCGGAGGCGGTTTGGTGGCGGTGTCATCGCTCAATGGTTTCAGATTATCTGAAAGCGAAAGGTTGGAACGTTTTGCACATTTTGGGCACGGGTAACGCAAAACCGCACGTTTATACAAAACCGGCGCGCGTAAAAGACGGAATGGTTTATTATTCAAATGATTCGTCAGAAGACGTCGAGAAGGATTAGACGATGGCTGAAAAACTTAAAATTGGAGATCATGTAAAGTGGAATTCAGAAGCCGGATTTGTAACCGGGCATATCGTAAAGATTCATACTAAAGATTTTGATTACAAGGGTTACACGCATCACGCATCAAGCGAAAAGCCACAATACGAGATTAAGAGCGACAAAACCAATCATATTGCGGCACACTTGGGAAAGGCTTTGACAAAAATTTCCGATTGAATTGTCAGCGTGGTTAAACGTTTATCATTCCTTCGCGTCATGCAAATACGTTGTTTCTTTGCTTACTAAAAATCTCTCGGCTACAATTCAATAGACAATATTCGATCAAAGTTTTTAGTTAAATATAAAATGAATTGTGTTGATTATTTGGAGAACAAATGGATATAAAAATCAATAGTGAAGTTTTGTGCGAAGGCGAAAAAGCCGGACAAGTTACCTGCGTAATTGTTGATACGGCGCAGGAGCGCATTACCCACCTGGTAGTGCAAGAAAAGGAGTTTCCGTTTACGGAAAAAATTGTAAATCTCACCAAGGTCAAAGCGGCAGATAAAGAACGCGTTGAGCTTAATTGCACGGCAAAAGACCTGCACGAGATGGAAGATTTTGTCAAGACTGCATTTTCGCCCATTCAAACCGATGTGCTCGGCTATACCCGCGATGATGTAGTTTTGCCGTATTCAAATGTCATAGAAGTTGGCTGGGAACAAACACCGGTTGGTGAAACGCCGATAAGGCAAGGCGCAAAAGTTTTTGCGACGGATGGCGAAGTTGGCGAAATTGATGATTTCTTGACAGCTGCCGATACAAGCGGAAAAGTTTCGCATATAGTGCTTAAAGAAGGTCATTTTTGGGATTTAAAAAACATAACAATTCCGGTAGATGCGGTTACGAAAGTAGATGATAACGGCATTTATCTTAATTTAGATAAGGATGCAATAGGAGAATTACCTTCGGTTAAGGCTCATAATTGGTTTGGTTAAGTTTTAGAAAAAGCCGGTAATAAACTTAAAGACTTTTCGCCGTAAACAGGTGAAAGGTCTTTTTTTGCATCCGCGAAAGTTCATTAATTCTGAACACAATGAATCCGTTAACCGGAAGAAGGCTTCAGGAAATTGAAAGATCAAATCGAATTGGGTTGGAATTTAATTTCCAGCGTGCCGTAGAATTGAGCAAAAAAAAAGAGATTTCGTATAAGAACAAATCTCCTTGCTTTACGCTCGGGCGCGAATCTTGTTACTAACAAAGTCTTTTAAAAGCCGTTCTTTACGAATCAGTCGCATCTTCGGGGGTAAAAACACTAAGAAGCGTGAAATCGCCATAATCAATGTCGCTGATTCTCCATTCACCGGTTTCCGAAGAAAGATTAAAGGTAATCACTTGCGATTCGCCGAAGTTTGTAAAAGTAACTTTTACAAATGCTGTTTCTCCTTCAAATACCGGCTTTCCGATCTTAAATTCTTTTATATCCGTATCTTGAGCGTTGTAGAGCGGATCAAAATCCAGCATTCCTACTTCGCCGTTTGATTCTGTGCTGTCTTTCCAGATGAGATCGGCAAGATCTTTTACGAAATATTGATCAATCAAGGCTCGAGCTTCTATTTGAAAAAACGGGCTCTTTCCACCGTTGTGTGCATCATAAAGATTCTTAATTAACTGATCCGGCAAAACCGGTTTTGTTAAATCTGCAGATTTCTGCGCAAAACCAACTGCCGTAAACAATACGGAAAATGCAACGCAAAGCAATAATCTATTCATCTTTGTTTTTCCTAATTGTAGGTTGGCACGTTTGGGTCAATTTCCCTCGACCAAGCCGTAATTCCGCCAACCAAGTTTGATAAATCAGCTTGAAAGCCCGAAGCTTCAAGCATTTGAATCGCCCGTGCGCTTCTGCCTCCGGATTTACATTGAACAATCACCGGTTTCGATGCATCGATTTCATCTTTTCGCGCAATTATTTCGCCAAGCGGAATAAGCTTTGAACCTTGTATTTTCGCAAATGCGTATTCATCCGGCTGGCGTACATCAATCAGCTCAAAATCTTCGCCTGCATCAATTTTTTCCTTTAATTCGGTAACGGTAATTTCCT
>JBKEBT010000051.1:0-9739 GCA_047973305.1 Pyrinomonadaceae bacterium | reverse complement strand
GATAATGCTCGTCGTAGTCGTTTCTTTTCATCTTCTGACGCGGAATTCATTGCGTTACCGAAAATTTCAACGACTTCCGCCGGATTTGAAGTTGATGAAAGTTCGTATTCGGCTTTGCTCATTGTGCCGTTTGCTACCTGTTTCAATCTCACCGCATCCGGCTTCTGAATTGTCTTATTTTTTAATGCCGCATCAATATCTGCGTAAGCGGCTTTCTTTTTACTTAAAACAATATCAACCAAAGAACCGGAGCTACTGTTTACGGTTTTCGGGGTAAAAGAAACTCCCGCTTCTCGCATTGCGTTTTCATATACCTGTGTAGTTTCGGTTTTTCGTGAGCGGTGTTGCTTCCCTTGCATTATCGCATCAAGCGTAAAATTAGACTTCTCATTACCTTTCTTGCGAAGCTCTTGATAGATTTTGACTGCGTTTTCACCATTCGCTTCTTTCAAACCTTCAACCGTGTAATCCAAAGGTTTTCCGCCGACCTTTTCGCCTGCCAGAAGTTTATTTAGAATTTCCTTCTCTTCGGCATTTGCAAATGGCAGTACTCGCTTGAGTTTATCCATTCCATTTTCGCTTTTTGCGATTTCATTTGCATAGAAAGTGAATAAACCGTTTTTATCTTCACCTTGTTGCCGAAGTACATCTACCCGTTCATCGACGTTTTTGAATAAACCTTTGTTTTCTTCTGCCCATTGTTTTATTTCTCGATCAATCCTTGCTGTCGATTTTCCTTCTTTTTCAAGCAACGCTTTTTCTTGCAACATTGACCGAAAAGCAAACTCTACCCGTCTAACTTCTTCCGATTTCTTACTAACATAAGCGGCTAAATCCTGTGCCTTTTCTATTCCCGGTGTACTTGAAGATTGAGGATACTGATTAATCCCGATTCCTAAAAAGGAAAAAAGCATCGTCAAGGCAGCGTTACCTAATTGAACCTCATTTTCTTTCAGCCGTTTTATGCCACGATCAAGCGTAATGTCTTCCTTTTTAAAGGCATCGATTCGATCATATAAAGCAGCATCCCAAACCTGTCCCCACGAGATTGGAAGCATTGATGTTGCGGCATTCCAAGGCGTATATTTTCGCCCTAGAAAATCTTTGCCCATATATAGACTTACAAGCGCACTTGTCGTTGGTGCTAATTTCCCGCGAAGGAACCGCATTTCGCCTCGATCATTCATAATAAACTTCTTACGAATCTTGCCAACGGCATCTTGCAAATATCCGGAGTCTTTATACGCAATTGCCTTAAACAACGCTCCAGCCATTTGAAACGCCGCTTGGATCGGTAAATCCAAACCGGACATTACGTTGAAGTGCAGGTCCTGTGCGCCTTCGCCAATCAATTGTTCGAGCCATCCACCACGTTTTATATTTATTTGCCCAAAATCGTCATCGTCAGGGTCAAACCCCATTCCGAGCGTTAAAGCAAGAAGCCCAAAAAAGCCATAGAGTTTTGCGGAATTTTTCGCCATCTGCTTTTTCATACCTTTTGGAGCTGTAACCATACCTCCGGTTAAGTACCAAGCCGATTGAAAGCGCGAAATTAATAATGACGGTGAAAAGAAAGCAATATTCAGGAATTTATTCAATGTTCCGTTTTTCGCCAAAACTTTTTTAATATCGCCCTTTCCGGTAAATGCGTTTGCAATTTCGGCTGCATACTTTTTCGCTTTGATTTCTTCGTGTCGTGTAAGATTTTGCGATTCGATTATGCTTGCGTAGGTATCATACATAGCCAATCTCTGAATGTCGCCGGGCAATGTGTAAGCCGCTTCGGCTCTGCGGTAAAGCGGTATCTTTTCAAGCACTTTCGATGAAAAATGATCATCAGCGATATTAAAGTCGCCAATTTCGGCAAATCTCACGCCATTTAACTGCGCTTCGTTTAGTCGCGGATGTTCGCGGACTTTTTGAATATAGATGTCGAGTTTTGCAGCGTTATCGATTAGACCGTGTCCAACTCCTTCCTTTACGCCCTGTAAAGCATTTCGGGTGTCAATAATTAGCGGAATCATTCCCTGCCGAAAGATGTATGAGATTTCACCAGTCGCAGCAGTTCCTTTTCCGATGTTCCAAATTTCCATTAGAATGTCGGCAGCTTTTGCTTTACTTGACCTTCCGAGCTGTCTATAAAACTGTTCTAAACTCGATTGTGCTTTTCTAGCTTCCGAAGCACGTATTCGTTTGAATTGTTCTGCTGTACGAAATTCGCGTTCATTTTGAATCTTTTCTGCGTGATTATCAGAAATTTGCTTCTTTATTACTTTGCGCACGGCGTGTCGTAAATTCCAAGCTTCTACAAATTTTTTTCCAAGCTCTTTTTCAGAAAGATTTGGATAGACCTCGCGCATTTGCGCTTTCCAGTTTTTGACCGCTTCGCCTTCCCTCAAGCGCGGCAAGATCATTGCACCCAACACAGCTTCATTCTCGATATTGTTTTTTTGTGCGTAATTTATAAGCTCAAGATCATATCTCGAAGGTTTCAACACATTTTGATTGCCTTGATATTCCTTCGCCGCTTTCTTATGTTCCTGTTGGATTTTGCGGTTTGTGCGTTGTTCAGGCGTTAGAGGTGTTCGCGCTACCCGCATTTCATTTACGGCGTCTGCGTGTATTTGTCTGATTGTTTGTTCGTCTAATTCACCGTTAGAAAGTGTTTTTATCTTTTCAAGTGTTTCGGCAAGCGGTGTATTTGCAGCAATTTCCAAAACGGTAAGATCGCGAAGCGCATTATAAACGTCTTCCGTCATCTCGTGCGTTGCAACCGAACGCATTACATCGATAATTGCGATATCTCTGTCGTCAAAAATCACATAGTTATACGTTCCGTTGCCGTTGCGTCGCGATGTTCCGTCAAGAAACTTATTTCCACGAATGCCGAGTGATAATAGATATTCGGATGCGGCTCGTGCAGAGTCTCCACCGTTTCTCTCTGCGATTTGCTCCATCGTGTAATTACCACTTCCATAGTCATCCATTTGCAAAACAAGTGCGTTATACAATTGCTTTCCATTCAAGTGTCGTTCATTTGCGCTAATAAAACTGTTTAGTGCTTTTTTAACTTGGTCGCTTTGTCTATTAAACGGCTCATCCCAAAGCAAATACTCATCTTCATCAGGTTTGAGATTAACTTTATATTTTGCTCCGGTATAATTTTTTAGCTCATCTTCTAATATAGGCGCAATAATCTCATCGATTTCATTGTTAGACTCTAAATCGTGAAAAGCTAAACTGTCTGAATATCGCAAAAGATCATCGAGCCGTTGATTTACCGCATTACGAATACTGTCACCAAACGCATCTTCAATTGCGGAATATCGCTCGTTTTCTGATAGTTCTTCCCATTCACTTTCATTGTTCGGATCAACCTCATCCTCCCATCGCTCTTTGTCGTTTGCGACGTTTTCGATAATTGTATTTGCGACTTCATCCGTGTCGATTAATTCATAGACGCGTTGAGAAGGGACGGCTGCCTTATTCTTGTCCGTTACCGTTTCACGGTACCAATCTGCTACGCCCTCATTACTGGCAAAATATAACCCGTGTCCGTAAACCTGTGCGCCTTCGCCGGAATTGATAAATTCACTTTTAAAACCACCTTGCTCTGCAATATCTCTCGCGTGAGTTCCGTGCCAGGCAATCGCCTTCATTGCTTCGGTGCCAAATTCGCTTTGGATTTTCTTTAGAAGTGCGTCTTTCTTCTCTTTTATTTCTTCAACGAGCTGTGAAGTAGGAGTTGATTTCCCTTTTCGCTGTGCAAGTTCGCCATTCGCCTTGTTTTTCCAGTAGCGAATTTGATTTTGTTTTGCTGTTATATTTTTTGCAAACTTTTCCTTCGATTCGATTAAATTCTTTTCAGAATCCGCTAACGCCGTTGTTAATTCAGCATTTTCCTTTTCGATGTTTGCGTTGCGGTCTTTTATTTCGTCCAGCGCGTATTCGGCTTCCCGAAGCTTAGATTCTGCATTGTGAGCATCGGCAAGCTGTTTACGGAGCTTTTCTATTTCGTCTTGGTTAAGCTCAGTGTTTCCGTCTTTAGAGTGTCTTTGCTTGGCTTTTATCGCTAACCTAACGCCAGTACTAAAATCGTATTTGTTTGCGATTTGAGCCGCGCGTAAGGCTGATCCCGCTGTTCCGATATTGGTTACAGTCTCGTCGGCAATCTCGTTCATCAGATCGATCTCGCCCATCATTCCAAGGTTATCGATCAGTGCAATTCCTAATGCGGATTTCTCACCATCGGAAATTCGATTCGAACGAAATTCTTCTATTGCATACTTAAATGGCTCATTAAGATTCTCAAACGATTTGTTGATAATGCTTTCGGCTGTATCAATCCAACCTTGCTCTGTTTCCGGTGTATAAACAACATCCCGAACATTGCGTCCGGCATTGCGAAGCGTTTTTGCAAATTGCCGCGTCTTTTGCTTTTCGGCTGTTTCCGATTCCTGCTTTTTGGTTTCGGTAAATTCCTTCTCTATTCGCTCTTTTGTGGATTCGGATTTGTTTCCGTTTCGTCCGCTATCGGCGTTTGCATCATCTCTTGTAGAGCTTCGTTGTATTCTTTCATTCTCCCTTGCTGTTTCAGCAAGGTTAGCCTCGCGAGTCTCGATTCTGCTTCCGTCACTTCTCGAATTTTGCCTTCTGGATTCCGCCTTAGTTTGCGCCGTTCTGATTTGTTTTCCATATTCACTACTTACCTTATCAAAAGCCTTAAACGCATCTGGATTTGCTTTTAAGTATTCTGCGTTTTGTTCAACATAACCATCTGTCCAGATATTTACAAGTTCTTTTCCGGCTTTGATGTCATTTTCAGACGTGATGCCATATTTATTTGCTTGCCCGGTAATCAGTTTTACAACAAATTCTTCCACCTGCACGGCTTTTGAAGCATCGCCGTAATGTTTTCCGAATTTGCCTTTTAACGCTCGTTGCATTAATGGCGATTTATAGATCGTGTTAATAGCGGATTTTGTTACGCGCTTAAATATCGGTGCGAGACCCGAGGCGATCATTGATGCTTGGTGAAAACGCTCTTCCGGTAAGACTTCGTCATATACATAAACTACGCCGGTGCCTTTTGTTGCTTCGCCCGAAGCCATTGCCTCAAGGTTCTTAACGAATTCATTCAGAGTGCTTAGCTCTTCAACTGTATATCCAATCGCAAGCGCATCACCGTAAACTTCCTTTGTCTTTGCAATGATTTTGTTTAGATTTGTACCGTCTAAGAAAACGCCATCGATCGATTGTCCGCCGAGAATTCTGCGAATCCATTCAGCGGCTTCTTCGGATATTTCCAATTCATTTGATTCGTTTAGATCGCCTTCTACGAAAGGAAGAATATGCTCCGTTGGTACGTGTGGGAGGTGGTTTACAAGATAATCCCGGCTGTCGCTGTCAGCGGCTGAGCGCATTATCGAATCTTCATTTGCGTCAAATGAGCCTTGATTGAAGATCGATTTTATTTGGTTTGGGTTGTTAACCCCAAATTCGATACTTGCCTCTTTCGATGTGTCGTAAATTTCTGCATCCGTATCGTTTACTAATTCACCATCGTTTTTGAAATCCTTTAGATTTAAGAATGCAGGGATTAATTCTTGTCCATAATCTAATGCGGCATCTTTTGAAGGGGTAAAATAGAATTTATTTTCTCGGCTACCAAGTTTATCTTTTTGAAATACATCAAACGCTGAACCTGTCCCGTGATAAACAACAAGCGGCTCGCCGTTCTCATCTACTACCTTTGAAACATCTTGCGTGTCTTTAATGAATTGTGATAACTTCGAATCGAAGTCGGTTGCGGGGACTGTTGCTGGTTCAATAATGCCAGAGGTTACGGTTTGGTTTCCGGCTTCAGTTATTTCGATTCCAGAAATAAAAGTAGAGTGCAATTGGTCGCTTACTTTAGTTCTCTCTGACGGTGTTAGCTCTTGCGTTGTAATCCTTACAAAGTATTCAATCCTATCGATTCGAACCTTAGCAAGATAATTGTGAAATCCGGTTATATTAGTGTTTTTGTTTGGATCGCGCTCCGTTTCAAAGTAGATCGGTTTTGCATTTGCTACAATATCCGGTAATTGAGGAATCATTCGTTTGGTTAGCTCTCGACCTTTGTGACCGAGTATTTTCCCTTCTACCGAATTAACAAAATCGATGCTGCGACCATCTGAAAGATTTACAACCGAACTAAGACTTCTATATTTTCTCTTAGCTTGAAGCAAGGTAATACTTCTAGTTGTAATCTTGGTCGGTTTACTATTGTTAACTGATTCAAGATTTGATTTACCTTCCCAATCCCCAAACCATTTCTTAAAATTCGGGTGTCGGATTATTTTCGCTAATCTTTCATTTTGGATATTTGAGACTTTTCCATTAGGCGCAAGTATTTCGCCTTCATTGTCTTTCTGAAGGTTGATTGATTCGAGTTCTTTATCGAATTCTTTAGAATTCCAATCTTCGATTGATGATACTGAACGCGTTATCGAAGGATTGTTCTGATTCTTGGCTTCCTGAATTAAAGCACGCGTTTTCTCTTTATTAACTTCGATTGGACTGGTGCTATTATTCAAAAGTTCCCCTTCAATCGTTCCGGCAGTTAGTGTGGAATCACCGTCGCTATACGCGTCCCCGCTAATCGTTTCAGCCGTGAGTGTGGAATCACCGAAGCTAGCTGCGTTCCCGCTAATCGTGTCAGCCGTGAGTGTGGAAGCATCGTGGCTATACGCCTTCCCGCTAATCATTCCGGCAGTTATCTGGGAATCGTCGCGGCTATGCGCGTCCCTTTCAATCGTTCCGGCAGTTAGTGTGGAATCACCGTGGCTATCTGCGTACCCGCTAATCGTTTCAGCTGTTAGTGTGGAATCACCGTTGCTATCTGCGTTCCCGCTAATCGTTTCAGCCGTGAGTGTGGAAGCACTGCGGCTATACGCGTTCCCGCTAATCGTTCCGGCAGTTAGTTTGGAATCACCGATGCTATACGCGTCCCCGCTAATCGTTCCGGCAGTTATCTGGGAATCGTCGCGGCTATACGCGTTCCCGCTAATCGTTCCGGCAGTTATCTGGGAATCGTCGTTGCTATCTGCCTTCCTGCTAATCGTTTCAGCCGTGAGTGTGGAATCACCGGCGCTATACGCGTTCCCGCTAATTACTTTTACCTTAAAATCACCTTCGGAAACCTTAAAATTACCTCCGATAACCGTGTTTTCATCTATTGCAATCGTTGCTCCATTGAGACGCTGTATATCCGTTTTGGATGGCTCAAACAACGGCGTGTTTCCATAACGTTGATGTTTGCGTGTGGTCTCAAATGACCACACGCCGTTATCATAACTAAGTAGCCTTGTATCTATTTCACCTGTCGCTTGAAACTGCTGAAATACTTTTAAGGTTTCGGCATCGGAAATGATTGCTTCCCCACCTTGAAGGTTATCGCTTCGAAGTTTTTCAATTGCAATATCTCGCTCTATATCCGTGAGATGTTGGTTTGAAAGGCTGCCGGATATTTCGAACACCTCATCGCCATACATTCTAATTGCTATAATGGGTGCTGATTTCTCGTCATAGTAAATATAAAAATCCCCATTCGAAAGCTGTTCTTCTGCGTGTCCCTTCGATTGCGCAGTACACCAACCGCCAGCACATCCCGCCGCGCCTTTCATTAGAGCCTGAATGTCTGCATCGTCGCTGCTTTGTGGAAATTTCTTCCACGTATTCGCATTGTTGTTATCAGCTTTAAGCGCGTTGACCGCAAAGGTTTCAATTGCGCGTTCGTATGCTTTTACAGGGCTTAACCCATCCCTAATTCCTGATACCGCTCCGGCTGCAATTTCGCCATTAAAGGCTGACCCCATATGCTGATTACTATTGGTAAGTTTCGCGTTAATTATCCGTGCAGGAAGTATTTCGCCTTGTTCCGTAGTTGTTTCCGGTTGAAATGCAATTTGGCGGGTTAATAGCACACTTACAACCGCCGCAGCTTCCGTTTGTGTATAGGTATCTGTATTGCCCTTAAAATACGCCTTTGCGCTTTTAATCACATCTTTACGCGCTTCGGTTACCGTTTTACCTACTTCTTTACGATATTGTGGATTATTCACATCCAGATTGCGTTCTTCCGCAAATTTAATCGCTTGAGGGCTAAATTTTAATGTCTCGGCAGTAACATCTATCGTTGTGTCGATAGCCTCGTTTAAATAGGCTTTTGCAACAGCTTTATTGCTCAGATTCTTATTATTTGGGTTCTGGTCAAACTTATTAACAAATCCCTGTGCTGCATTTAGAAATGCGCTATCGCTTGGGTTGTGCGCTTTACGTAAGGCACTCAGCCGTGAGGCTACCGAACGCATTGTTTCGGTGCCGGTATTTACTTCTGACTGTTCCGTATTTGCATCTTCGGCGATTGCCGAAAGGCTTCCGGTGTAATCCAATACACTTGCTGCTGCTTTCTTACTTTCTGCTTCTGATTCTACTTCTTGAGCGGCATTCCTTTTTCCAGCTTCTGCCTTCGTCGAAATTCTTTCAGAATCTTGCCCGCGTAATCCATCGCCTTCCGGCTGATTTTTTCGCCCTTGACCTTGATCGAATAAAGAGGTTTGTTTTGATTGGTCGAGTTGTTGTTCATATTCTTCTACTGCCTTTGCAAAATAGGATTCTACCTGAATTATCGGTGTATTGCCGAATAAATCTCCTTGCTGCGGATTACCCATTCCGTTTGCAATGTTGAGATAACGCTTAAATATCCCGCTCATTGCTTTTGCGGAATTTTTATATTTGTCGAAAAAAGTCTATAAATTGCTTCGAGAACAGAATCGGATAAGAAATCGGAGCATTGGAGGGAATATTAAAGAAGAAGATGTAAGGTGTCAATAAACAAACAATATTTCAAAAGCGTTCTAAATAAATGATTTATATAAGTATGAAGTGGTGCACCCGGCATGATTCGAACATGCGACCCCTTGATTCGTAGTCAAGTACTCTATCCAGCTGAGCTACGGGTGCGAAAAGCGAATAATTAGTCTAGAAACTGGTGCATTCGATGTCAAGCATCGGAACTGTGTAAAGAGTTTATGGCGGTGTGTTTGAATTCGAAACCTCCATGTACTTCCAATGTTAACTTGCCAGTGATTGCAAATTCAAAATTGTCTTGCAGAAAGACGACTCTTAAATCAGAACGGCATGGTTAAGGTTTCTAAAAAAGCGCATTTGTTCAATGTCTATAAATGCAACCAAAAAGCGACGTAAAATCAGATTATTTCGGAAAATAACCGGGACGCGTGCGGGCAATTAATTCCGGGTTTCGCACTTCCACGCGAATCTCGCGCCATTTCCCATCATTCTTTTCATTTGAAGGCTGATATTCAATGGTATAAAGCGATCGAATATCGGCTGCCACCTCTGCATAAAATCTTCCCATTTCTTCGAGCCGGTTGATGGCATTTAAGGTGCCCCCCGTGCGTTGCGCAAGAATCTGAAGCCGTTCGCGCGCGGCGGTGTACATAGCAACCTGAATCGGGAATGGATCCGGGAGTTTTGACGGGTCACCGGATGGTAGTGCAAGCGGATAAATTGTTGCCCCTAAAGAACTTGCACGGGAAAGTGTTGCGTTTAGTTCGTTGCTTTTTGAAGCATCTAGGGCGGTTTTCATTTCCAAATCAGAGAATTTTGAAAGAAATTCGCGGTCTTTATCTCTTTCGGGGGAATCAATTCCATCAGTCAAGATAATAATTGCCTT
>JBKEBT010000050.1:0-12094 GCA_047973305.1 Pyrinomonadaceae bacterium | reverse complement strand
GGCTTCGAAATACCTCGTAAAGATTCATATTGGAACTTTCTGACGGAAAATGCATTTGTCGCAATGCTTCAAAGTATCTACACAAACTTCGCCTACTAATGATTTCTTCCGGAATTATGTCTACAAAACTTCCTTTTTCTACATGTTCAAGCAAACTGTATGTTATTTCGCGAAGTTTTTTTGTTTGAAACTGCCCCAATTTTCGATAAATCGGGACACATCTGCCAACATGAACCGCCGAAAGTTCAGTAGATTCAACGTCTTCATCGAGCAATTCGTCTTCCGAAATGTTTGGAGGTTTATCTTCCGAAACGTCGGTTTTGTCAATTCCCGAGTTTTCATCGTGAAGAATTTCAAGTTCATCCGGTTTTGCGAGTTTTAAAACGAACGTATTTCGTCGTACATCCCATTCCCAACATCCATACGCAATAAAACGTGTTCCGCGCGCAAAGCGCCGTTCCCAATACTTGACGATATGTGTAGCGCTCTTGCCCGAAATAAACCACCAAACAACCACGGGCTTTTGTTTTCGTTCAAAATCGCTAGCGGTTACTTCAAAAATAAACAGCGGCGGAGCTTTTCTGCCACGGTTTTTTCCAACTTGATAGCCGCCCGCTACGCGAACAAAAAGTTCGATGGAGGCTTCAAGACCGTTATAAAGTTCATCAATTTTTATGAGATTTGAGCGATCTTCGTATCGCATTGGGTAGTAACTGAGAAGGTCTTCAACAACTGCGTCTTCCAAAGCCGATTTACCTGCGTACGCCGCGGCTGCTTCAGCCAGCTTTTTCGAAGCCGAAAACGAAAGATTTGCCAATTGATGCTTGTGTAAGTCAACAATTCTTGTTTTTGCGGTGAGCGACATTAAAATATACCCAAAAACTTTTTGCGTTTTTCGCCAATCTTGGGGTTTGAACAAGCGTTTAAATTACTTCCAGGAGTTTCCGGTGTAAGTCTGTAATTGTTGCGCAAACGCGCGCGAATTCCCTTTGGGTTTACGTGAAAATCGCTTCCATCAAACAACAAAAGTCCTAATGATTCGCCTTCTTTTGCGTAAGAACCGCCCCGAATTCTTAAGTATTGCGCCGCTGAAAGATGCGCGGAAAGTTCGCGTTGATATGCCGTTGGGTTAAAAATAACGGAATCAGGTTGTTTAGAATATGTAGAAAGCATCAACGCAAAATCGCGTGCGTGCTTACCTTCATGCACAAGCGTGCCCTCTATTCCCTGCTGCCCGCCAGTATCAATCGTTTCGCGAGCAATATTGAGTCGAACATACCTTGCGGCTGTTTCGACACTTAAATTTCCTTCTTCCACAGATCTTCGTGCGGCGCGCTGGTTGTCAAGCTGAACGCTTCCGGAACCACGAACCTCAGTAGCGGGTCCCAGATAAATAACGAGCTCAGTTTTCTCAATAAATTCAGCGGTTTGTTGATGAAAACCTGTTCCATATTTCTTAATATCCGAAAGCGCACTTATAATTCTTTCTTTGTCGATTTCCGGAACATTTTCGTGAAAAATCATTTAACGAATTTACCACATAACGGCGGCAGTTTTGTAATCGTTAATTTACTGCGACAAATCGCACCTCAAAACAAAGCCCACACCGATATAAAAGCTCCGAATATTTGTAAGAACACGCAGAGCCACAATAACGTGCTTTGTTATTTAACGGATTTTTGTAACAAACGAAACGTAACCCGCGTTATTTGGCGAAACATATGAAAGTGTGCCGGAAGTTGCCATCCAGCGAACAGCTTTTACGTTCCGATCGTAGCCGGCAGACGCTCCGCCGCCACCGCTAACAGGTGTGTATGCCCAAGTGGCGGAAGCGGGCGCCGCCGGATTATAGTCTGAAGAAAATTGACTAACAAAGTTGAGCCCGGTACTTCCCGTATCAACGGTCGCCGACCCCAACTTGAAATCGGTATTTACGGGAATTGCATCCATCAAAGCTAGCGATGTGGCATTTGAGGTTCCCGAATTTACAAAATCGATTTTGTAGGTTAAATCGGTACCCGGCATTTGCGCTGCGGTGGTGCAAGTTGAAGGAATAGTACAAGATTTGCTTAACCCCACAATAGGCGCTGCAATAATCTGCACCTTGTAATCTTCGACCTCACCTTGAATTACCGTTCCAATCGGCGAGGTAATCATATTTGGCGACCAACGAAAGCGAGCGTAGGTTGAACCGGTAATTGAAGTCATTGGTACGCTAACATTCAACAAAATGGTGCCGGCTGCGGGGGCATTGTCCCCGGTACCGCCATCTTGAACGTTGTTTGCGAAGTTCTCACCAGCATCAAAGACGCCGTTGCCGTTGAAATCAATCCAGGCACTTAGATAACCGCCGGACCCCACAGTCTGTACCGGAATACTCGCGATATAACCAACTTTAAATGTCGAAACCGTAACACCGTTTTCGTCATCGATGTTATCAAGATCGTCACCATCGGCATTTACCGAAAATTTCGATTCTGCTTCGGCATCCGGTGTTCCGGTTCCCAAGTAATAAACTATGGGTGAATCGATAATATGTACCGAATTTCCGTAAGTAGCCGGCGCATCACCAAATTCATTCCTTGTTGTAATGGCAAAACTGTACCCATCAGCCGTTATTAATGACGAATTATGATGGTAAAGAACCAAAGTCGTGTAGTCTCCACTGATTCGAAAACTTCCACAACCTTGAGTTGCCAAAGTTGTTGTTCCGCAATCGCCCCCGCCGCCAGAAGTTGTACCATCAATAATGTTTCCGGAAGCAACGAGATTATTATTACCTGATAGTTTTGTTAAGGTCGGTGAAGGGTAGCTCGTAGTTGGATTTGAACCGCTAACGGTAATCGAAGTTGGTCCGATAAGCGTTAGGTGAATTTCCGGGTCATGCACTTGGTGGCTAAAAGTAATTATAGTTGTTGCACTTTCACCTTTCCCAATCGTATTTGACCACGCATACGGTTTTGCCGGATTACTACTTGTTGCCATCGGTGGCATCGTCGATAACGCAGGCGAAACTCTTCCCGTTGGATACGCACGTACCCAGACCGAATCATTTCCAATTGTGTTTAAGACGTTGCTCGACGATGTATACGTTGCTGACATTGTTAACGTAACACCGGTTATGTCTTGCGTTCCGCTCAAACCCGATGAAGTCAACACATACGACTGTCCGAATACACAATACGGCAGAGTAAAAAGAAATATGAAAACAAAAAAGCAAATACTTCGAACCGAACGGTTCTTTTGCCAAGAACCGCAGTTACGCGATTCTTTCACGGAGGTGTAATTCATAGCACGTTCACCAAAAACTCCAGGTAACAATAAAATTTTTAACTCGGAAATCTAAAGTGGAAGACTAAAATTACAAATGCATTTATTTAAACTTTTTGAGTCGTGATTTTTGCACTAAAATCCGCAATTACTACGCAATAAAGCAAGATAATGCGAAAGCAATTACGCAAACGGATTATGGGGTAGTTAATAGAGCTTGTATTGATTATTGGATCAATCAAACAATTTAATTATAGGTTTAATAAGTCGCAAATTTCAACAATGTTGTGTTTATTTTGTGATAATTAAACACTTAATCAAAAGAAAGATGAAATACGAACTCATCGGGTTGTATACGCAAACAAATGATTGCGAACAGTGCAATTATTAGCGTAATGGTGGCGTTATGTCAATCAATTGCACATCTATATAAAATTGTTTAAGCGTGAAACCATTGCATCCTTGCTTCCTGCGCCTACAATTCGATCAACTTCCTTTCCGCTTTTGTAAATAATCAACGTTGGGATGCTTCGCACCTGAAACCTTGAAGAAGTTTGTGGATTTTGATCAACATCGATTTTGCCGATTTTTGCCTTACCTGCCATTTCTTTGGCGATTTCCTCGACAAGTGGGGCGACCATTCTACATGGACCGCACCAAGCCGCCCAAAAATCGACTAAAACCGGCAACTTTGAATTTAACACTTCGCTTGTAAAATTCGAATCCGTTAATTCAATCGGAATATCCAAAACCTTTATCGACGCTTTACATTTGCCGCAGACGGCTTCGTTGATTCTGCCCGAATCGACACGATTTTTTGCGCCACAGTTTTGACAAGTTATTACAAGTGTTTTCGGCATATTCTTACATCCTAACTTTTGCCGTTCAAATTCCGCCTGTCATCATCAATCCTATCTCTTCGGCGGAACAAACTTCCGGATCAACCTCGCCCACAATTGCACCTTCGCGAATTATCAGCAAGCGATCCGCAAGTGCCGTAACCTCTTCAAGTTCAGCAGATACAAGCAAAACAGCCGCCCCATCATTTCTTAAATCGATTATTTTCTTGTGGATAAATTCGATCGCGCCTATATCCACACCACGGGTGGGTTGCGAAACCAAAAGCAGCTTCGGATTTAATTCAAATTCCCTTCCGATAATTAGTTTTTGCTGGTTTCCGCCCGAAAGCGATTTTGCCGAAAGTTCCGGATTAGGCGGGCGAACGTCAAATTTATTGATAATTTTGGTCGCTCTTTCATGAATAACAGAAGAGTTCAAAACTCCTGTGGAAGAAATTGGCGGACGATAATGAACCCCTAAAATGGAATTTTCTGCCAAATCCGAATCCAATAGCAGACCTCGTTTGTGCCTGTCTTCGGGGATATTTGCTATTCCGAGTTCTTTGCGCCGCCGCACCGAAACTTTGGAAATATCTTTGCCGTCGAAATGGATTTCGCCTTCGATATCCGTATGAGGAACCAAACCGGCGATGGCTTCCATTAATTCGGTTTGTCCATTTCCCTCAACGCCCGCTATTCCGACAATTTCACCGGCACGAACGGTAAAACTTACATTTCTAACGGCATTTTGATGTTTTCCGGCGATTGTAAGGCGTTTTGTTTCCAGCACGATTTCTTTCGGTTCAGCCTTTGCTTTTTCTACTCTTAAAAGCACTTCCCTTCCGACTATCATTTTTGCGAGTTCCTTCTTGTTGGTCTCTGCGGTTTCCACATTTCCAACGGCTTTGCCGTCTCGCATTACGGTAACATCATCGGAAATTGCCAGCACCTCATCCAATTTATGCGTGATTATTACAATAGTAGTTCCCTGCTCTTTCATTCTTCGTAAAATTGCAAAAAAATCATCCACTTCACGCGGCGTAAGTACTGCAGTCGGTTCATCCAATATAAGAAGTTTTGCTTTTCGGTAAAGTGCCTTAAGAAGCTCAACACGCTGTTGTTGTCCTACGGATAAATCTTCAATAAACGCCTTTGGATCTATACCCAGCCGTAACTCGTTTGAAAGTTCGAGTATGTCTTTGTTTGCTTGTTCAATATCCAAGTCATAAACGTTGCCGGTTTCTGCGCCCAACACTACATTTTCGGCGACCGTCATTGTATCAACCAGCATAAAATGCTGATGAACCATTCCGATTCCCAATGCGATTGCATCGTGTGGGTTATTGATTTCTACGTGCTTTCCGTTGACAAGAATTTCGCCGGAATCCGCAGTGTAAAATCCATAGGCGATTCGCATAATTGTGGATTTTCCCGCGCCATTTTCTCCGACAATTGCGTGAATCGTACCGTCTTCGATTGTTATTGAAACATCGTCGTTTGCGGTAACATCCCCGAATGTTTTTGTAATGTGTTTTAGTTCAATCATTTAGAATAGATAGCGTATGGAATAAACGGTAGCCAGCAAACCGATTAGGTATGAAAATACACCAACACGAAACATTATACGCCCCGGAGGGGTTTGATCTGCAAAGCCATTTGTCGCACCAAACATGATATTGCCGATGCCGATTAAACCAATTCCGCCGCCAAATGTGTAATCACGATAACGATAAAGCGACCACACCCCCCAAGCGCCCAGCGCCAATCCGGAACCGATTAAAATTATTGAATTTACATTTACGAGTTTTCGAAACATTTTTCCCAAAATCCCCTAATTTGCCATTGCATCCGTCACGACAATTTCGCCGGAAATGATTTTCTTTTTCGCAACTTCAACCTTATCCAATACGTCCTGCGGAATTAAATTTTTGTTGTATTCATCCAGCGAATATCCGACGCCATCCTTATCGAGTCCGAAAATGTGAAGTCCACCCTTAAAATTTCCATTCTGAACTTCTTTTACGACGTCAAAAACGGCGTTATCGACCTGCTTTACCATACTCGTCAAAACATACCCGGGTTTTACGCCATTTTGATTTGAATCAACGCCGATCACAAATCTATTGGCTCTACCGTTAGAATCCTTTCCAAATTGCTCAACAGCATCAAACGCTCCGAGCCCCGAATTGCCGGCGGCGGTAAAAATCACGTCGGCACCTTTACCTAGTTGCGAAAGCGCCAGCTCCTTTCCTTTTCCGGGATCGTTCCAAGCGTTTTCGGTTACACCAACATAATTTTTATAAATAACGATATTTGGATTAACATATTTCGCACCTTCTTCGTATCCCGTTGCGAAACGATGAATTAAAGGAATATCCATCCCACCCAAAAAGCCAATTTTACCGGTTTTAGATTCATATGCGGCAATCATACCAACCAGGAACGAGCCTTCATGCTCTTTAAAAATCAATGACGCTACGTTATTCAAAGGTGTTTTGTTGTCCTCACCCATTATTACGCCATCAACAATTGCGAACTTTATATTCGGATAATCTTTCGCCACCTTTTTCATAATAGGTGCTTGTGCAAAACCAATCCCAATAATTAAATCAAAGTTCTTTTCCGCAAACGCACGCATTGCGGGTTCAATCGAAGTTGGGTTTCCGGGCTCAACATCTCGCAAAACAATTCCGAGCTCACTTTTTGCCCGCTTTACACCTTCCCAAGCTGCCGCATTGAACGAGCGATCGTTTTTTCCGCCCAAATCAAAAACAATTCCAACACGAATCTTGCCGGTTTCTGCAGAAACATCTTCAGAACTGCCGCAGGCAACATTCAATAAAAGAACCGCACAAATCAGAACGCAAGTAAAAAAACCGGCTTTAAATGTCATAAGCTGAAAAATTGATGTTCGAGTTTATCCAAAAACATTCTACCTGTATTTCAGATTTATGAAAACAAAAAACACGAACGAAGTAAAAGCTAACTCCGTTCGCATCTGTTTTTCTATCAACCATTTAATGATTACGGACGCTCAATCTGCTCGCTTAAAGCAATTTCTACGGCGGCATCAAATCCATCCTGCTTGCCTTGTTTTACCGCTTCTACTGTGATGTACGCATCCCGCTTCTTAGAAAGTTCCACGATTTTTGCACGAATTTCCTTTCGCTCACTCAAGCGTCTTTCTATTTCTGCCTTTCTTTCTTCGGCTGAAAGTGGTTTTATCTCGTCAGGCAAATCTTCTTCTTTAACGTCTTCCAATTTCACGGTTTTGTTCTCGATTGCCTGAAGCAAATCATCAACATAAGCCACGGAATTCATTGTCTTATTAAGAGCGCGATCTGCAGCTGCCGTTGCCGGGGCTGAGTTTAAAACCGTTAATTCGGCAACATTCTGTTTTTTCTTTGCGTTCGCACGATATTCTTTGCCTGTCGCTCCGGCTCCACCACCATACGCTAGAAACGTTCCCCCTAGCTGATTTCCCAATACAGCTAAATCCTTATCGTAGGGCGTTTCTATTGCATTTACGCCGCCATCTTGCGCGATTGAAAAGTATTTTCCTTCGCCGTTGAGCGCAATCTTTTGCCAAATTTCCTTTGTGCCGTTAACATCGCCGCATTGAATTGTGTTGATTATCATATTCTTTTTAACTGCGGCTTCCGTGGTTTCCAGTACGTCCGGTTCTTGCGGGTAGTCATCATGTGGTGGCGCGTCTCCCACCAAAAAGATTATTTGCTTTAGATTTTTTGCCGGCTTTGACCATCCTGTTTTGTACACGCCATCAGCGAGCCCACGACGAACGTTTTCTTTCAAATCACCGCCACCCTGTGCGCGAAATTCCATTAAAGCGGTATAAATGCTATCTAGGTCTTCTGTTAAAGGATAGATTTTTGTTACATACATATCTTGATTATCACGGTAAGCGACAAGCCCGATTTTTACGTTCGGCTTTTCCTTTCCGCTCATTACGCGGTTCACAATGCTCCATATCTTTGTTTTCGCGCCTTCAATAAGCCCACCCATCGAACCCGTTGTGTCAACCACAAATACCATCTCCAAATCTAATTTCTTAGTAATGGTTTTGTTAACCTCATTTTCTGAATTTTCCGCAAAAACCGCCGTTGCAAATGTCAATAACAAAAGAACTGTAAAAAATCGTTTCATACTATCTTCCTCCAAAACTGTCTAGATTAGGGGACAAAACGTGTTTGTCCTGTTGCATTCTTTTTCTTGAACGCTGTTAATGCGGATTCTTGCAAAGGTGGCTTCGCGGTATTGGTACGAGTTTATTTTACTAATGAATTTCGCGGTGCTTTCCTTAACAAACAACGCGCTTGAAAAAATTAACGAGGGCTTACAATCACTTCTTGTCCTTCGACATTTGTAAATTCCGGAAATTCTCCATCAAATTCAAAAAGTGCTTCAGCAAACTCAACCGAAAACTTTACGGTTTTAGGAAGGAAAAATGTTGCTAGCGAATCGCCAATTGCAACGGTTTCGCGAATCTTTTTGTGAATTGCGCAACCTATTCTAGAATCTATCACGTCTTCTTTTTTTGTGCGTCCACCGCCGAAGGAAACAATAAAGTTTCCAATTCCGGCAGTGTCAATTCCTGTCAGCACACCCGATTTTGTCGAAGGGATTTCGAAATGTGCTAATTCATTTGAAAACAAGGATTCGGGATTTTCGCAAACTGAAGCATCGCCGCCTTGCAACTCAATATTCTTTGCAAACAAATCAAGTGCGCGTCCGCTTTCAATTGATTCGGTGAACTTTTGGCGTGCCGTCTCAAGCGAATCACATACTCCCGCGGAAAGTAGAAGTCTTGAAGCCAATTCGCGGGAAATTATGCTTACCGGCAGCATTGCTTCGGCGGCTTCATTTCTGAGAATCTTAAGACATTCGAACACCTCCAGAGCATTGCCGACATACATTCCCAAAGGTTCGTTCATATTCGTAATCAGTGCACAGGTTTTTACGCCACATGTTGTGCCCGTTTCGATTAATGCGCGCGCCAACCGTTCGGATTCCACAACTGTTTTCATAAACGCGCCGGAACCGGTTTTTACGTCTAGCACCAATGAATCCAACCCTTCTGCAAGCTTTTTCGACATTATTGATGCCACCATCAGCGGTACCGAAGAAACGGTTGCGGTTGCGTCACGAAGCGCGTATATCTTTTTGTCAGCGGGAACTAGATTTTTTGTTTGTCCCGCCATCACGAAACCGCATTTTTTTACGATTGATTTGATTTCCGCTTCATTTAAATCAACCCGATAGCCGGGAATTGATTCCAGTTTATCGAGCGTTCCACCTGTATGACCCAGCCCGCGTCCGGAAATCATCGGAACGGCAAGTTCACAAGCGGCTAGAACCGGTGCAATAATCAGTGAAGTTTTGTCCCCAACACCACCCGTTGAATGTTTATCGACCTTTGGTCTATCGATTTCAGAAAAATCCAAAACATCTCCGGAATTCAGCATCGCCTGTGTGATGCTTGCTTGTTCTTCGCTGTTCAACTCGTTCAAGTACATTGCCATCAGCAATGCACTCGTTTGATAATCAGCCCAGGAAGCATTCGTAACACCGGAAATAAACGCCTCAATTTCCTCGCGGGACAACCTTTCGCCATCTCGTTTCTTCGAAATTATTTCTTGCGGACGCATAAGTTTAATCTACTTTAGTTGAACCGGTTTGCCAATTCGATCTTTAATCTTCGTCCGCAAATTGATTTTTCAAAAACGTTCTTAATGTGTAAAATTTAGTTAGGTGAAAAATATGAAAGGAACAATCAGCGCACTCGTCTTTATATTGACATTTGGACTTTCAATCGCATTGGTCGGCTTGCTTTTTGGCTTTGATTCGCCATCGCCGTCACCGCGTGTAGTGAATACGCAAGCTGCGGAAATCGAGGCATTTTTACGTCGTGATATTGAAAACGGCGAAGCGCGAAATTATGCTTCCCAACTTGCTTTTGGAGAGTATCGCGACAAATTGGATTCTAACGAAAACTATCGTTATGCTGTTACCACTTATGTTGCACGTTCTTCAAGCATGGATTACCGCAAGTTGCCGCTTGATTTTCAATATGCGTGGAAGCAACATATGAACGCTTGGAAAAAGAAGGCTGCATTCGAACAAAATAAACAAGCAGAGTTTTCGCCAGCAGATGTACGGTTGACCGCGGAGATTAATTCTACTTGGAATCGGGTTTTGGCAATTGCACATCGTCATGGAGTGCAAATTGACAGCAGCTATTACAATTAGGTTTGATTTTTTGTTAGCAGAATACAGGCTTCGGCTTTAACAGCCCGGCTTTCGCCTATGGATTCAATGCCTTCGCCTGTTTTTGCTTTTATACTCACATTAGAAATTTCGGTTTCAAGCAATTCCGCAAGATTCATCCTCATCTGTGGAATAAATTCCTTAAGCTTAGGCTTTTCAAGCGAAACCACAGAATCTAAATTAACAACTGTATAACCCCGATTCATTCCCATCTTAAGCGCTTCGCGTAAAAACAAGGAACTATCCGCATTTTGCCAACGCGAATCACTATCTGAAAAATGCCGCCCAATATCGCCGAGTGCAAGCGCGCCTAAAACGGCATCAGTAACGGCGTGAATCAAAACATCCGCATCAGAATGCCCGACAGCCCCAAATTCAGCGGTAATCAAAGTTCCTCCGATTATTAGTTCCCTGCCCGCTTCAAGCCGGTGTATATCATTTCCAAACCCGATTCTAAACATACCCTGCATTTATAAGCGCTTCGGCAATCAACAAATCCTGCTGATGTGTAATTTTAATATTAGTTTTGCTCCCCTCAATCGCACGAATTCGAACCCCCAACGCTTCAACAAGTTTGCATTCATCCGTAGTTGATTCGGAAATTTCCGCTTCAGCAAAAGCGCGTCTTAAAAGATCAAGACGAAAGCTTTGGGGCGTAAGTGCAACGCGCAAAGAATCGCGATTAATCGTTTGCGTAATCTCTCCATCAACAACTTCCTTTACCGTATCCGTTACCGCTGTAACTAAACAAGCCGCCCCAAATTCGCGCGCAGCTTCAATTGTTAGCTCAATTTCTGAAGGTTTAATCAACGGGCGCGCCCCATCATGAACCGCAACAATTTCAGCTGTGGAAGTTACTGCCGCTAATCCGTTCGCAACCGATTGCGCACGAATTTCGCCACCGGTTACAACTCTTAACGGCTTTCGAAACAAATTCGAACCACAAAGAGTTTCAACTTTTTCAAGATCGTTAGCATTTACCACCAATATCAATTCGTTAACCGCCGCACATGCATCAAACTGCGCTAATGTATTGATGAATAGTGGCTTGCCCGCCAAAATTTGAAATTGCTTAGAAATATCGCCACCAAACCGTGTTCCGGTTCCGGCGGCGACAATTATTGCAGAATTCATAAAATATTGTTAACTTTCTTCGACCATACCGGAGGTATATCCGGCGGCATGTTTTCTCATATTCTCAGAACGCGTATCGTGAATATTTCCTGCTTGGCTAACGTGAATTTCGCCGCTGTCATCCCACAACCTACCAAAAATCATCTTTCCTGCTGTCGTTTGCAAAACGCTAGTTACTGCAATTAACGCCGTTTTTCCTATCAATCTTCGTGCGTTATCTACAACAACCATTGTACCGTCATCCAAATATGCAACGCCTTGATTGTATTCTTTACCTTCTTTAAGAATAAAAACTTTCATCGCCTCACCGGGTAAAACCACCGGTTTTAGGGCATTTGCAAGCTCATTGATATTCAAAACGCTCACACCGCGCAATTCAGACACTTTGTTTAGATTGAAATCGTTTGTTACTACAACTCCGCCGAGTTGTTGCCCAAGCTCTATGAGTTTTAAATCTACTTCTTTTACCTTTGGAAAATCAGTTTCAACAAATTGAATATCCAAAGCGATGTTGTTTCGAAGCCTCTGCGACATATCAAGCCCACGACTGCCGCGTTGGGGCTTCG